>CAYYGL010000016.1:14684-40537 GCA_964471235.1 uncultured Calditrichaceae bacterium | reverse complement strand
AAGAGGGGGAAAGAGGGGGTGAGTTCGAGGGAATGAGCGGATAGAAACAGGTGCTGATAAATCTTTCAAGACAAGAATTTATGAAATGTTTTCCTTAGCCCCTTTAAATAGCAAATTCACCGGTTCGAAGTGAGAAATGGTACTTTAAAAATAAAACCGAACGAAAGAGCAAATCAAAATCGTTATGAATCAACCCACCCCATCATTTCAATCCATCGATTTAAACCGCTGGTTTATTCAGTTGCGCTGGATTGCCTGCCTGGTGGCAGTCTTTCTGGTTTTGGCTTATATCAAAATTTTACATTATCTTGATACAGAAGTGCTTCTCCCCCTGATGGTGTTAATCGCTATCCTGGCAATCACAAACCTGATATATGCGCTGCTGTTAAAATACAATCGGATGTTAAAATACATCAAAGAAGCCCAGATTCTCACCGACTTAATAATTTTAACCCTGATGCTGCACTTTTCGGGTGATACTGAAAACCCACTCTTTTTTACCTATCTTTTCCATGTCATCTTAAGTGGTATTTTACTGGAGAGACGCAAATGTTATACAGTGGTTTTTCTGGCAACCATTTTATTTACCACCTTAGCCTGGGCGGAATTGAATGAAAAAGTACCCCATTATACGTTACAAATTTTCCCTCATACCCGTTCAGAGTTGCATGAGCAATCCATCAAGCAACCGGAATCGTCAGGTATAAGCAATCATGCAGCACATCATCATCCGGTGGGCCATACGGCAGATGATTTTGTGCATGCCTCCCATTATCCGATTTATGTATGGAGTATCTGCTCTTTAAACTTTTTCATTTTATTGTTAACCGCATTCTTTATTACCACCATTATGGATCGACTTCGCAAAGAAGAAAGGCGAACTCTGGAAGAACGCCAGCGGCTGGAGCATGTTCTGCAAGCCACCGGCGCCGGTTTATTAATTCTTGACAAAAACCTTTTACCGGTATGGTATAATGAGCCCGTGAAAGAATGGCTAACCCTGCCCGGGGGGGCGACGGAACAGATAGCAGAAATTATTAACACCTGGTTAGAAGAAGGAGAAGGCACTGCTTCCGACGCTCTTCAAGATGGGATGGTGCGCTCCATAGACCTTGAAAAATATGACGATGCCGGTCAAAAACGCTATTTTCAAATAACGGTGGCGCCCCTCCGGGATTCCCGGGGGAAAATTTATCAAGTCGTGGAGTTAATCCAGGATGTGACAGAGAAAAAAACATTGGAAGCGGAGATGGTTCATACGGCAAAGATGGTCACTCTGGGCACTATGGCCGCCGGGATTGCCCATGAGGTGGGTAACCCCCTGGCATCCATTTCCACCCGGCTGCACTTGTTGAAAACGGAACGGGATGAAAAATTTATCTCTAAAAGTATCCATCTTTTACAAAAAGAAATCCACCGAATTGAACGGATTGTTCGAGGGATATCTCAATTCGGTCGTCCTTCCAAGGAAGGCTGGGGTCCTTGTGATGTGAATTCCATTTTGCTGGAAAGCATTGAAATGATCAAGTATCACAAACTGGCAAAGCGTTGTGAGATTTATAAAGAATTGGAGCCGAGCCTTCCCAATACCCTGGGGGTGAAAGACCAGTTGAAACAAGTTTTTTTAAACCTGGGATTAAATGCGCTGGAAGCAATGGTGAACGGTGGCAGCTTGACCATCCGTTCTTTTGTAGAGAAAGGGGATGTGATGGTACAATTTGTTGACACCGGGGATGGGATCCATCCGGAAATTCAGGATAAAATTTTTCAGCCTTTTTTTACCACCCGTGAAGATGGGTCCGGTTTGGGCCTGTTTATTGTGAATCATATAATCCAGGCTCATGGTGGAAGTATTCATATAGAGAGCCAGCCCGGTAAGGGGACCTGCTTTACGGTCGTTTTACCGGTGCGGAGATTGCGGCGCAGAGCTACCCCATCCCGGTAAGCGCCGCTATCCTTTCAGAGTATTTTCCGGGATGCTCGTTTCATTTGCCCATCATCGCTCGCTCATTTACCACAATCAGATTAAACAGTGGAACTGACATGAATACAAAGCTGATGATGTGCAGGAACTTCAATAAATTATAGAAGTTGACCATCACAATTCCCCTTTGTTATGAATGGTATTGTTCACTATCCACCGGCAGCCCGCCTGCTTTCCACTCCGGTAACCCCTCTTTCAATCGTAGTGCCTGAACCCCGGCGGGTTTCCACCAATCGGGCGCTTTTTAATTCTTTACTATTTGTAGATGCCGGGAAGTGTTGGCAACTGTCAGGGCGACCTGCCGGGAAAGACTAATCACATCCCGTTCTCCCTGGGCTAATACATCAATAATTTCCAGCCGCCTGGGGGCGGGGATGGGTGAGGTTCGTTTCAGATGATGACGCAATAGGCTGAAAAATATCGGTCATAGAATCCGTTGGAGAATCTCCTACCCGGAAGAATGCCGGAATGACACAAACGGGTACATAGTTGAATAGTTACATCGGATGTAAACAAGGGGATTCACAATTTTGGTATAAAAGGGTGGGGATGTTCGAAAGCCGGGTTGAATTTTTGCATGTTTCCCCAAAAAGTGATACCTTGATGTGTTACAAACAATTTGGATTTACAAATAAACCGGAGGTTAATTAAGAATGGGAAAGATTAATCTAACCCGTGTTTTGATAGCAGGATTACTTACCGGTCTGGTGATAAATATCGGTGAGTCGGTATTGAATATTTGGATTATCGGCGACCAATGGAAGACGGTAATGGATAAATATGGTTTGGTGGAAAGCCCGGGCACCCTGGTATGGTACTTCATCTGGGGATTTTTAACCGGCATCGTAACCATCTGGCTTTATGCCGCCATCCGACCCCGCTTCGGACCGGGGTTCAAGACCGCCATTATTGCCGGCGAAACGGTCTGGGTAATTATGTGGTTTTTGGGAACATTGGGTTTCGGCATTAGCGGGATGCTCCCCATGGACCTGGTTTTCATCACCTTGATTTGGGGATTGGTGGAGCTGGCAATTGCCGCACCGGCAGGCGCCTGGCTTTACAAAGAAGAAGACACTGCTCCCGGTACATAACGTTCCCGCTTTATTGACCCGGAATTGTCTTTATGCCGTTTATGCAAACGGATGGATGATAAATTTTTTCCTTTGTTATTTTCGGGTTCGTTGTGCTCTCCATGATATCTCATTATCCCCGGCACGCTTTCCTGATCCCTCCGGCTTCCCCATCTCGGCTCAGGAAAGCGGGCAATTAAAGCCTTTTTCAACCGATCGTGGTACTCGGTTGTCCGAGCGATCCGGTTATCCCTGCTCTTTTTCCCCGATGTAATTTCTCGTTTTATCGCCAAATTTTATCAGGAAAACCTTAAATTCATGACTATATTAGTCCCTTAATTAAGGCATATTCGTGCCGTTTGTAAACACGGTTGGTAATATCAGACGAGATAAATGACAAACATTGCCCATGAAAATTCTGATCATTGATGATGAAGAGTTGTTTCGCGAGGATTTGGCGTTAGTGCTCTCCCGCAAGGGGTATGAGTGCCAGACTGCTGCCACAGCCGAGGAAGGCTTAAAAGCGATGACCGAGTTCTTTCCCGATGTGGTGCTTTCGGACATTGTCATGCCGGGCAAAAGCGGCATCGAGATATTGGATGAGCTGCTGCGAATACAACCCGAAGTTTCGGTAATTATCATGACCGCTTTTGGCACCCTGGATACCGCTATCGAGGCGTTTCGGAAGGGGGCGGTCGATTATATCCTAAAACCACTGGTAATTGAAGATGTGCTTAATAAAATCCGGCGTATAAAGGAACACAAGCAGTTACAGCAGGAAATTCGCGAACTACGCCGGGAGATTCGGGAAGAAGTTCAATCGCTCTCATTGGTAGGAAAAAGCGAGGCGATGCAACAGGTGCTGGAACTCATTCGCAAGGTAGCTCCCGCCAACAGTACCGTATTGATTACCGGGGAGTCCGGTACCGGCAAAGAGTTGGTTGCCCGGGCAGTTCACGAATTTAGCCCGGCAAAAGACAAACCGTTTATTGCCATTAATTGTTCCGGTTTACAGGAGAATTTGTTGGAAAGTGAACTTTTTGGTCATGTAAAAGGGGCTTTTACCGGTGCATTAAAGGATAAAGAAGGCTTCTTCCAGGCTGTTGGTGAAGGAACCATTTTTTTGGATGAAATTTCCGAAATGCCTCTCTCTTTACAAGCCAAACTATTACGAGTACTGGAAGAAAAGGAATTTTATCCGGTTGGAGGAACCCGCATTATTCCGATGGAAGCCCGGGTGATTACCGCCACCAATAAGGACTTAAAATCGTTAGTGGAAAAAGGAGAATTTCGGGAAGACCTTTATTATCGGATTGCGGTATTTGAGATTGTGCTGCCGCCATTACGTGAACGCAGGAGCGATATTCCGTTATTGGCAGATTATTTTTTGCGTAAATTTAATAAAGAAATGAAGAGCAATTACCGTGGAATTACCCCGGAGGCACTGAGTGCCCTGATGGCATATCACTGGCCCGGCAATGTACGGGAACTTCGCAATGTGATTGAACGGGCAATGATTTTATGTGATGGTTCAATGATCTCCCCGGAAGGATTGCCCCCCGCCATGGTTTCCGAAATTACATCGGCATTACCCGTTACGACCAATAACCTGCGCGATGTAATCCATGCTTTTGAAAGTGCTTATATTCGGAAGGTGTTAACCGATTGCTCCTGGAACAAAGAAGAGGCTGCCAGGCGAATGGGGATTAATCCTTCTACCCTATACCGTAAGATGAACGATTTGGGAATTGAGCGAAACGAGGATACCAAAGAGTGACTTATGCAGCTTCGGGAAAGCCACTTTTCCAGTAGTAACACCCGTTTTTTTAGACCCGTTGGTTTCTTAACACATTTCTTTGCTTGAACCCTCGGGTTTTATGAATTTGTAACTTCCTACCTTAACGTTTATGAACTCCATCCGATAATTTATCAATTCTGAATAATATCTGGTTCAATCTAACGTGATGGTTGAGTATGGACATGGATTCAGACAACCATTTTCTTTCTGCACTTCGTGCACTTCGACGGGCAACATACTCTATTTTAAAAGACACTTCTAACCTGGAAAACACACTTCAGACGATTTGCCGGGAAATCATATCCATCTCGTATTTTAAGCAGTCTTATATTGCCATTGAGGAAGAAACCGGAGAGTGTTATCGCGTGATGGCATATAGCGGCATCAATGAGCAGTTATCACAGAAATTTAAATCCTTGACCGGTTTTCAGATTCTTGGCACCGAGATTCGGAAGGAATGGACGAAAAATATTGCCATTCGAAGTGTGAAGAAACAACGGAAGATAGTATCCCACCAACTCGAGGAAATCCTTTTTCCCCTGGTGAAAAAAACGGTGGCATCTGCAATACAGAAAGTGTTCGGGGTTGTTAGCTATGTGGCTGTTCCCCTTATCTGGCAGAAACGAGCGATTGGGGGAATGCTAATCGTGAGTGGTCTCGAAAGAATTCCGGAAGAGGCACTTGAGATGCTGGATATATTTGCCCACTCAGCGGCATTTGCTTGTATTCAATCCCGGTTAAATACAAAACTGCTGAAAACGACCGACCATCTGAAGGAGGAAAAACGTAAGACAAAGGAAATAGAAATCTCCAGGGAAAAATATCGTTTCCGCTTTCAGGCGTTGTTTGAGCAAATTCCCGATTCGGTTTATTTGCTATCACTTGATCCGATCCCCCGTATTATGGAAGCCAATCCGGCTGCCTGTCACATGCATGGCTACTCAAAAACGGAAATTGTTGGTCTCCCCATCACCCGGTTAGACCGGGGAACTGACCCCGGTTATGTTGAGAAAACCGTAAACCAATTAAAAGAACGAGGCTTTATTCAATTTGAAACCATTCACACTCGCAAAGACGGCACGACTTTCCCGGTGGCAGTAAATGCCAGACTCATCCAATTAAACGGATGCGCTTATATTCTGGCGATTGATCGGGACATTTCTGAATATTATGCTACCCGGGAAGAAATTCGGAAAAAGACCGAGGATTTGGCATTAATCAATTCCCTGAATAGTATGGTGAATGAGGGAGAGTCTCTGAAAAGTTTATTGAATTATTTTACCGGGAAGTTGCGAGACATGTTTTCTTGTACCGGATGTTCGGTTTATCTCTTAAGCTCCGACAGGCAATATCTGGATATGGTAGAAATGAAGATGAACCCGGAAATCAAAAAGGCGATCGAGGCAGTGATCGAAATGCCTGTTCCGGCAATTCGCCTGCCCCTTTCGCGTTTAAAAATTTACTCCAAAGTTATTCAAACTAATCAATCGGTAATTATAACTACAGAATCCGAAAAAGAGAAATTGATAAAAGAGTTTCTGAATTCAAATATCTTAACACCGGAACGGCGGGAGTTTATAAATAAATTGATTCCCCAAATTATCGGTGTTCTACAAATTCAATCCATTGTATTGCTGCCGTTGATAAATCAACGACATACCATCGGTATTTTAGAAGTATCCGGAAGTCACCCGATTGGGGAAGTGGAAATGAAGCGGTTAACCGGAATTGCGTATCAGGTAACCACCATCATTCGCCGAAAACAAACGGAAGAAGAACTTTTTCAACTCTCCCATGCAATTGAACAAAGCCAAAATATTGTGGTCATCACCGATGTAAAGGGACACATCGAATATGTAAATCCTCGCTTTAGTGAGGTCACGGGATATTCAGCAAAAGAAGTGTTGGGGAAGAATCCTCGCATTTTGAAATCCGGAGAAACCCCTCGAGAAGTGTATAAGGACTTATGGGAGACAATTTTGTCCGGGAAAGTTTGGCGAGGTGAGTTTCACAACCGTAAAAAGGATGGCAATCTCTATTGGGAATCGACAATTATTTCACCCGTTAAGAATGATGACGGTGAAATCACTCATTTTATTGCCGTGAAAGAAGACATAACCGCGCGAAAGGCGGCAGAGTGGGAACGGGACCGGGCTCACCGTCTCCTTCAAACAACCATCGACGGGGTAGGGGAACCCCTGATGGTAATCAACCTGGATTACCGGATAGAGTTACTGAACCGAAAGGCAAAGGAAAAATATTTAAACGGAAAAAGCAGTTCTGAGGTACAGTTCTGTTACCAGGTTTCTCATGGACGAGAAACGCCCTGCGGAGATACCGACCCCTGTCCATTAATCGAAGTAAAAAAAACCTTGCGGCCCATCTCGCTTCTCCATAAACATGTACAGGGAGATGGGAACATTCGGTATGTTGAGATGTTGGCATCCCCACTGTTAAATGAGAAAGCCGAATTAATCGGTATCATCGAATCTGAACGGGATATCACGGACCGACGCATTATGGAACAGGAACTTGCCCAGGCCCAAAAGATGGAGGCAATCGGTCGACTGGCAGGCGGGGTGGCTCATGATTTTAACAATGTTTTAACCGTTATCCAGGGGTATGGGGAGATTTTGCATCAGACATTAGCGGAAACCGACCAGCGGAAAAAATTTGTACAGGAAATTCTGAATGCCAGCCAAAAAGCCAGCCAGTTAACCGGTCAATTGTTAGCATTTAGCCGGAAGCAGGTGGTGCAACCGCAGGTGGTAAATTTAAGTCACCTGGTTGCCAATATAGAAAAGATGCTTCACCGATTAATTGGGGAAGATATTCAGCTTGATATAAATTTGGAATCCCGGTTGAAATCAGTAAAAATTGACCCATCCCAGGTAGATCAAATTATTTTAAATATGGCGGTGAATTCCCGGGATGCCATGCCCCGGGGCGGGCGATTGACCATTCAAACGAAGAATTTCTTGCTGGAAACCACTTTGAATCACTATTCAACCCATATTCCTCCCGGAGAATATGTGCTTCTGTCTATCCGCGATACCGGGGTCGGAATTGACCGGGCAAATATTCCCCATATTTTTGAACCGTTTTTTACCACGAAAGAAAAAGGAAAAGGCACCGGGTTGGGGCTTTCCACTGTGTACGGGATAGTGCAGCAGAACAACGGATACATCGTTGTGGAAAGTGAACCGGGCATCGGTACCACCTTTACCATTTATTTTCCGGCGCTAACGGAAAAAGTGACCACCGGGTTGCCCCAGGCGGCATCATATACCGATGATCGGATTTGCAATGAAACAATTTTGGTCGTCGAGGATGAACCGGCTGTGCGGGAATTGACAAAAAATGTTCTGAGCAGCAAGGGGTATAAAGTTTATATTGCCGAAAACGGGCAAAAGGCATTGGAAACATTTCAACAATTAGGTGGGGCAATCGATCTGTTGTTAACCGATGTTATTATGCCGGAAATGGATGGGGCGGCATTGGTTAAAAAAATTAAAGAGAAATCGCCATTGCTAAAATGTATCTATATTTCCGGTTATACCGATGATGCCATCTCTCAACGTGGAATTGATGAAAAAGAAGTCTTTTTTATACAAAAGCCGTTTACACCGGGCATACTGGTTCAGCGAGTGCGGGAAGTACTTGATGGATTCTAAAATGGACAAATGTTTCCTTAAAAAATTAACCCTCCCTTATCCAAATTTCAGATCATAAGTCAGCAAGTTACCGGGAACCATTTTTCAGGTCAGCAACAAAATCTTTCACCCATAAAAGGGAAACCGCGGCGCAAGCAGTTCTACCTCATGGATGATAGTGACACTCGAACATCGCCTGGTCGGGCGTCCTCTGTACCGGCTGATATCCCGACGGTGTTGGCATCACCACCCTTGAATTGGTAAATTTAAAAATTTTTGCCGAATTACTGCTTGTTTATAGAGAGTATCCGGCACGGTTCCCGGGTCTTGCAATTTAAAGAAAACCTTTTCAAGTTTCTCTTGCACTTTTGCAAGACTCTTTTCGGGCAAACCTTTCTGATAATTTTAATAACCCATTGAAAATTAACCAAATAAGATGAAACCAGGTTACCGGGGAATGAATCTGGCACTATAGTTGAATTACGTCTTAAGCGGAATGAAAAAAAGAAAACAATAAAACCTAATGCAAAGGAGTGAGTGATGGATATTAAATCAATAATTGGTAAAATTTTTATTCTCGCATTGTTGATAGCAGGCGTTTTACTCACAGATGCGTTTGCGAAAAACGAAAGTGGAACATCTTCCACCAACCGCTGGCTTGCCCCGCCCACGGCAAAGTCAATTTCAAATCCGTTAACTGTCACCCCGGAGGTGGTTAAAGCGGGCAAAAAGATTTTTGCTCAGCAATGTGTGGTGTGTCATGGTCAGTCCGGCAAGGGGGATGGTCCTACTGCCCAATTCCTGGGGAAAAAAGTTGCCAACTTGACTTCGCCACAAGTACAAAGTCAAACCGATGGCGAGTTATTTTGGAAAATAAGTAACGGAAATGCCCCGATGCCGGGATTTAAAACGATTTTATCAGACGAACAACGCTGGCAGGTAATTACTTACATCAGACAATTGGCTTCAAAGTGAAAAGTGAAAGGAGAATGAATCATGAGACGATTAATATGGATGCTATTATCGGTTTTTCTGATCCCAATGACGAGTATTGCATTCGCCCAGGGAATTGCAACTGCGACTCATAAGTTTATGTTAGCCGGTTTAGGACAGACCAGTTTTATCAGTGAAGAAGGTGAAAATTCTACCGTAGAAACTGCTTTTGAACCGATTTTTTTGTATTCGGTCAACGATCGCTTGTTGTTTGAAGGCGAAGTGGAAGCGGAAATTGAAGACGGTGGACAGGCATTTAATCTGGAATATGCCCAGTTGTTGTATGTGGTAAATGATTATATCGTGATTGGCGGCGGAAAGTTTTTAAATCCGTCGGACTTTTTTATGGAAAGGCTCCATCCGGCATGGATTAACAAATTACCCGATAAACCCTTTTTCCAGCATGAAGAAACCAAGTTGCAGGCGCCCACGCACATCGGCTTTCAGGTAAGGGGTGCCATACCTGCCGGTTCCAGCAAAATTGAATATGCGGCTTATATGGGAAATGGTCCTATCTATGTTCCGGATGATATGATATTGGAATTTGACAACTTTGGCGATAACAACTCGGATAAAGTGGTCGGCGGTCGCGTCAGCTTTCTACCGGTTCCTCAAGTCGAGATTGGCTATGGGGTGGAAACGGCAAAAGTAGGCGATAAAGACAGTGAATTTTCGGATGTCCGGGAGTTGAGCAATACAGTTGACTTTACGTATGTCAGTAAAATCAGCAGTTTAAAAGGTGGGGTAGATATCCGCGCCCAGGCTTCCTGGCTGCAATTACAAAACATCCCCACCGGGAACAGTGCCACCGTAGACAAAACCTCCAAAGGCGGATATGCCCAGATCGCTTATCATCCTTATAATGCGGCAAGCCCTGTGTTGAAAAATATTGAAATTGCTTATCGTTTCGATTGGTTTGATCCTCCGGATGATGTTCCTATGAACGCGAAATTAACCCGTTCCGCTTTCGGATTGAGTTACTGGCTCAGCTCCAGCAGTGCCATAAAGCTTGCCTTCGAAACCACCACAGAAGATGTTCCTGGCGAAAACAATGCAACGACAAACCGGTTTATCGGACAATTGGCAATTGGATTCTAAATCGATAAGGAGAAATGTGATGAAAACGATACTTGATAGCATAAAGAAACATCAGGGTAAATTTTTTCTGGCAGCGATTGTAGCATCATTGTTCATTTTCATGGTGAGTTGCGCTTCTACGACGCCGATTACCCAGAGACCCGGCGCTCAATTATGGGGCGAAAATTGCGGTCATTGCCACAATATTCGTTCCCCCAAAGCGTTAACCGATGCCCAGTGGGATGTGGCGGTCCTTCACATGCGCACTCGTGCCAACCTGACAGCGGATGAAGCCAGAAAAATTGTGGAGTTCATGAAAAGCGCAAATTAACATGTTCAGTAATGACACCTCCCAAAAAGCAGGCAAAATAATTTTGCCTGCTTTTTTTTCCTCCTCCTTTCCCCGCTTATCATAGTAGAATATTCTACTGTTCGGTTGTTGATTATTCTACATTCCAATTGTTTACCTGACATTGTCTTTCTCTCGAAATCACCTTAAATATACCCTTAATCCCTTTGTTTCCTGATAATTACGACGGATAACTTTTGTGCGGATTACATCCTGTACAGAGCCTGGCATTGAATTTGACCTTAGATAATGCCGGAAATAAAAATAACTGTACGGAAAGGTGATAATACGTGGTAAACATCAAACATAAATTTTGGATTCTGTTTTTCCTGGGATTCGGCATTGCCGGAACAGTGCTTTTCTTCCCGGTAAATATCCACAATCAATATACCTGTCTTTATCATCGCTTCATTCATCGTCATTCCCAAAAGGAGGCGATTGGGTCGGTTCCTTCCTCTATCTTTAACAAACGCGCGAATGACAATAATCTTGAGGAACCGGGAGACACATCCTCAGAGCGATTGGATCATGACACGTTAACAAGGCATTATGTGTTTTCCTTCGGACTGTTGTGGTGGGCGAGCTTGTTGTTGGTAGGCTTCAGTTTTTATCGTTTTTTCCAATGGAAACGTCAGGGGAAAATTCTTAATGCGAATTAAGCTGTCTTCACAGGAAACGCAGGGAAGGGGTATCGATTTCGCAACCGTTTTTTCAATGTTGAAGAAACTCGGGTTTTGCCGGAAGAAGGAAAAAAATTATAGAACCGGAAATAAATAGAAAGGATTTGGGGAATGAGAAAAGTGCGATTTGCTGTTTATTTTGCCATACTGATGTTAGGAGTTCCGGGTTTGTTTGCCCAATCCTCGGATTCGGCGCTTGTTTTGAATGTTTTGATAAAGGAAGCCATTCAGAACAATCCGGACCTCCGGGCAGCGGAACGACGCTGGCAGGCATCTCTGGCAAGAATTCCACAAGCCGGGGCATTACCAGACCCCGTGGTGAGCCTGAACCTTCTGAATGTGCCCATCACCACATTTGCCTTTGACCAGGAGGCAATGACCGGGAAACAAATTGCGTTCACCCAGAAATTTCCCTTCCCCGGAAAACTGGGGCTAAAGGAAAATATTGCCCGGGAAAATGCTGCGGTAATGGAAGCACAGGTGGCGGAACTGCGGAATCAATTGATTAAAAATGTGAAATACACCTTTTATGAATTATGCCTGATTGACAAATCCATTGTGACAGTGGAAAAAACCATGCGGGCATTGAAGGAATTTGTGCGGGTTACCGAGACCCGTTACAGTGTGGGCAGCGGGTTACAACAGGATGTGCTACGTGCTCAGGTGGAATTGTCTAAAATGATAGATAAACGCATTCAACTTCGGCAGAAGCGGGAAGCCCTGGAAGCCCGGCTGAATGTGCTGCTGAATCGCCCGGTGGGTTCCCCGGTGCCATTGTCTCCACAGTTACGATTTGTCCCTTACAATGCCACCCTGGATTCCCTGAAACATTTGGCAGACAGCCATCGCCCCCTGTTGCAAGCCTGGCAGTCGGTCATCCGGCAAAACCGGCAGCAGGTGCGCCTGGCACGGAAAAATTATCTGCCGGACTTCAGCATCACGCTGGGTTACAGTCAACGAGACCGATTAAAAAATGGCGGCATTGGGGCGGATTTCTTTACCGGCAAACTGAATATTCAGGTGCCGCTTTATTTCTGGCGTAAACAGCGCAAACAGGTAGAAGAAACCCGCTTCAACCTTTCATCGGTAGAACAAAAATACCAACAGGTGCGGAACCAGGTGTATGGTGTGTTAGACAAATCTTTGCAGGATATTCAGCAGTATGCCCGCCTGCTCAATTTGTTCCAGACCGGTATTATCCCCCAGGCGGCTCAATCGCTGCAATCCGCCCTGGCGGGTTATCAAACCGATAAAGTGGATTTCCTGACCTTAATTACCAATCAGATCAATTTGTTCAATTTTGAATTGGATTATTACCGGGTGTTGAGTGGCTACTACAAATCGCTGGCGGATTTGGAAGCCGCAACGGGGATAGAAATAACAGGGGTGAAATAATGGATTTGGCAATAACAAATGAAAAAGATTATGGCATGTATTCGCTGAAATCTTCCAGTTCCGTATCGAAATCGGGGGCGATGATGACTTTCCCTTTGGCAGCGCCCAATTTGCGTTCGGTTTTTTTCTCGTTAATCCGTACCAATTTTACCAGGGGTTTGCCCCCTTTCGCGATGACAACTTCTTCACCACTGAGCACCTTGCGAATCAATTCAGACAAATGGGTTTTGGCTTCGTGAATATTTACCTGGGGCATCATACACCTGCTTTCCTGGGCTACTTACATGACTAAGTTAAACGCAATTTTAAAGAAAAGCAAAAGATTCAATACCTGGAGATATCATAAGGAGATACAACATGTTTTTGTACACCCGTAAAAAGTTAACCGTTTTACCGCTGTTAAGCGTATTGGCTCTTATCGCAGTTTTTTTCCTCACCGCTTGTGGTTCGGAGAAAAAATCGGAACCGGCGTCTGCCGTAGCGGAGAAGCAGAGCGAACAGGCTACTGAACAACAACCGACCGCACCGGCAGGGGAAACGAAGTCAAAGAACAAACGGAAAATTCTCTATTGGCGAGCGCCCATGGACCCCACCGAAATCTACGACCATCCCGGCAAGTCCCGAATGGGAATGGATTTGATCCCGGTTTATGAAGGTGAAAGCAGCCTGGGCAGCGGCGGTACCATTACCATTGACCCGGTGACGGTGCAAAACATGGGAGTGCGTTATGGAAAAGTGCAGCGGATGGATTTTACCCGCATGATCCGCACGGTGGGGAAAATCGATTACAATGAAGATAAGCTGTATGAAGTCACCACCAAAATCTCCGGTTGGATTGAAAAACTGTATGTGAATTATACCGGGGAAATGGTGCGGAAAGGGCAACCGCTCCTGGAAATTTATTCTCCAGAATTGGTGACAACCCAGGAGGAATACCTGTTAGCGCTAAACACCCAGCGCATGGTGAGCAAAAGCAATTTTGAAACAATTCGGAAAGGTGGAGAGTCGCTTTTGAAATCCGCCCGTAAACGATTGCTCTATTGGGACATTCCACCGGAGGAAATTGAACGACTGGAAAAAACCGGAGAGGTGAAAAAGACGGTGCTGCTTCGGGCGCCTGCCACCGGAATGGTTGTTAAACGCAATGTGGTAGATGGCGCCCATGTGAAGGAAGGCGAAAATCTGTTTGAAATCGCCGACCTCTCCACGGTGTGGGTGCATGCCAGCATTTACGACTACGAAGTGCCCTGGGTGGAAGCCGGGCAAAAGGCGGAGATGGAGCTCTCCTATGTGCCCGGTAAGATATATGAAGGTGTGGTTTCTTACGTGTATCCCTACCTGCGGGAAAAAGCAAGGGATGTGCATGTGCGCCTGGAGTTTAAAAACCCCAATTTAGAACTAAAACCGGGGATGTATGTCAACATTCGACTGCATACCAAATCCATTCCCAACACCCTGGTCATTCCCTCGGAAGCGGTGATTCGTTCCGGTGAGCGCAATATTGTTTTTGTGGTTCGGGAACCGGGGAAATTTGAGCCGCGCGAAATCCGCATCGGTGAAGAAGGCGGTCCGGGGAACCGCTACACCCGGGTGCTTTCCGGTCTGCTGGAAGGCGAACGGGTGGTAATCTCTGCCCAATTCCTGTTAGATAGCGAAAGCCGCTTGCAGGAAGCCATCGAGAAAATGCTGGAAGAAAAACAACGGAACCGGAAACCGGAGCAGCATCCGCAGAACTCTTCGAAAGACAAGAGTATGGACATGAAGATGTAGGTGTCATGGAAGGAACGGTAATTGAGAAATCGTGGGAATATTGCAAGCGTATTTCCGTACCCGAAATAAAAGATAGAGAATCGATAATGGTTTCGGAGAAGAATCATGATAGAAAAAATTATTGAAAAATCGGTTAACAATCGTTTGTTGATCATCATCTTCACGGTTATCATCGGACTGGGTGGATTATACACCATGCTGAACACTGCGGTGGATGCCATACCGGATCTCAGCGATGTGCAGGTGATCATTTTTACCGAATATCCCGGGCAGGCGCCCCAGGTGGTAGAAGACCAGGTTACCTATCCGCTTACCACCGCGATGCTGGCAGTGCCCTATGCCAAGGTGGTGCGAGGATACTCCTTTTTCGGTCTTTCCTTTGTGTATATCATCTTCGAGGATGGCACCGACCTCTACTGGGCGCGTAGCCGGGTGCTGGAGTACCTGAACTATGTGGCAAATCGCCTGCCGGCGGGTGTCACGCCCACCCTGGGTCCTGATGCCACCGGCGTGGGCTGGGTTTACGAGTATACCCTTGACGGCGGGGACAAATACGATTTACAGCAGCTTCGCTCCATCCAGGATTGGTTCCTGCGCTATGAATTGATGAGCGTGCCCGGTGTGGCGGAAGTCGCCAGCATTGGCGGGTTTGTCAAGCAATACCAGGTGGAAGTTGACCCCAATAAATTGCTGGCATATAACATCCCGATCTCCAAAGTGCGCATGGCGCTGAAACGGAGCAACAATGATGTTGGTGGTCGTCTGGTGGAGATGGGTGAAACTGAGTTTATGGTACGCGGGCTGGGATATATCAAATCTATCGAAGATGTGGAAAATATTCCGGTTGGCGTAGATGAGAACGGCACCCCGATCCTGATTAAAAACATTGCCAATGTGCACCTGGGACCGGAACTGCGCCGGGGGCTGGCAGATTGGAACGGGGAAGGCGAAACCGTGGGCGGTGTTATTGTGATGCGTTACGGGGAAAACGCCCTGAAAACCATTCATCTGGTAAAAGCAAAGCTGGAGGAACTGAAAAAGGGACTGCCGGAAGGAGTTACCATCCAGACGGCTTATGACCGTTCCGGGCTAATCGAACGTGCCATCGACAACCTGAAAGAAAAGCTGTTGGAAGAGAGCCTTGTGGTGGCATTGGTGACCATTATTTTTCTGCTCCATTTTCGCAGCGCTTTTGTCGCCATCTTTACCCTGCCTATGGGGATTCTGATGGCATTCCTGGTGATGTATTACCAGGGGTTGAATGCCAATATCATGTCATTGGGAGGCATCGCAATTGCCATCGGCGCGATGATTGATGCGGCAATTGTAATGATTGAGAATGCCCATAAACATATCGAGCGGGACGGAGGCAAAAAAGACCACTGGCAGATTATCATCGATTCTTCCAAGGAAGTGGGACCGGCGCTTTTTTATTCCCTATTGATCATTACCCTCTCCTTCCTGCCGGTCTTTACCCTGGAGGCGCAAGAAGGCCGGTTGTTTAAACCCTTAGCATTTACCAAAACATATTCCATGGCAGCCGCCGCACTATTGGCGATTACCATTGTCCCTGTGTTGATGGGATTTTTTATCCGGGGTAAAATAATGCCGGAAGAGAAAAATCCGATAAACCGCTTTCTAATCCGAATTTACCGTCCGGTGATTCATTTTGTGCTGCGGTTTAAGTGGGCAACCATCATCGGGGCATTGATTATCCTGCTGGTCTCCATTTTCCCGGTGGAACATATCGGTTCGGAGTTTATGCCGCCTTTAAATGAAGGTGATCTGCTCTACATGCCGACGACCGATCCCGGGCTAAGCATCACCAAAGCAAAGGAGTTGTTACAGCAAACGGATAAGATTATCAAAAGTTTTCCCGAGGTGCATCATGTGTTCGGTAAAATCGGGCGGGCGGAAACCGCTACCGACCCGGCACCGCTTTCCATGCTTGAAACCACCATTATGTTAAAGCCGAAAGAAGAATGGCGACCGGGCATGACGATTGAAAAGTTGGTTCAGGAAATGGATGCCGCCATCAAATTCCCCGGTTTGACCAATGCCTGGACCATGCCCATCAAAACCCGCATCGATATGCTTTCTACCGGTATTAAAACGCCGGTGGGCATCAAACTGATGGGACCGGATTTGCAGGTGCTTTCCGATTTGGGGCAGCGGATTGCCGCGGTAGTTCGGGAAGTACCGGGAACGCTTAGCGTCTTTCCGGATAAGACTGTGGGCGGCAATTACCTGGATTACGATATTAAACGAGAAGAAGCGGCCCGATACGGGTTAACGGTGGGGGATGTGCAGGATGTGATTATGTCTGCGGTAGGGGGAATGAACGTTACTTATACAGTGGAAGGGTTAGAGCGTTACCCGGTGAATGTTCGTTATAGCCGGGAACTGCGGGACAACCTGACGGACCTGGGACGGGTGTTGATACCGACCCCGACCGGTGCGCAAATCCCATTGAATTACGTGGCGGACATCCGCATCCACAAAGGACCCCCGGTAATTAAAAGCGAAAATGCCCGGAAAACCGCCTGGCTGTATGTGGACCTGCGCGGAATTGATGTGGGAACTTATGTGAAAAACGCCCAAAAAGTGGTGGAAGAACAAATCGATTTCCCGGAAGGATACAGCATCGTCTGGAGCGGGCAGTATGAATACATGCAACGCGCCCAGCAACGGTTGCGAATCGTCGTTCCCATTACATTGTTGATCATCTTTCTTCTGCTTTACTTTAATTTTAAAAATATTCAGGAAAGTTTGATTGTCATGCTCTCCTTACCCTTCTCCCTGGTGGGGGGGATCTGGTTTCTGTATCTGCTCCATTACAATTTCAGTGTGGCAGTTGGGGTTGGATTTATTGCCCTCGCTGGGGTATCGGCTGAAATAGGCGTGATTATGCTCACCTACCTGGATCAGGCTTATAAAGAAAAGTTGATGAATGCCCAAATGAGGAGTGTGGCAGATCTAAAAGCGGCAATCTTTAAAGGAACTGCCATGCGGATTCGCCCCATCTTTATGACCGTAACGGCCATCATTGTGGGGTTGTTGCCCATTTTGTGGGGGAGTGGTACCGGTTCCCAGGTGATGAAACGCATTGCCGCCCCCATGGTCGGCGGCATGGTGACATCTACCATTCTAACCCTGCTGGTGATTCCTTCAATTTATTTCCTGTGGCGGAGTCGGGAAGTGAAACGATTGGCACAAGAATTTGCCGAAAACTCAAAAGACACCGGAGAAGCATAACAAACGGCGAGAAAGAAGGAAATGTTAACCAGAAGGAACGGTAAATTTAACAACCTCAGATGAAGTGCAAAGGAGGTGTAAGATGAAAGCAATTAAAGCATACATTCGCTGTCAAAAAGCGGAGAGAGTGATAGAAGCATTAGAAGCGATTGGCGTGAACAGTGTCACCCTGATCGATGTGATGGGAGTGGGAGTTCTTGCCGACCCGAAACAGTCCAAATATTCCATTAAGTGTGTACAGAAATATTCGGAAGTCGGCAAAATAGAGGTGGTTTGCTCCGATGAACGGGTGCATGAAATTGTGGAAACCATTCGCAAAACCGCCTACACCGGCATGAAAGGAGACGGGATGATTTTTGTGACGCCGGTGGAAATGGCCGTAAAAATCCGTACCGGCGCTATTGGAGAGGAGGCATTGTAGTTTCCGGGTGGGTTGGACAGGCAGCATTGATAAGGAATGACCGGGGAACAACTCCAAAGACGAATAAACCCCGTAGCAATACCTCAAGATCAGGTAGAGGTAGAAGAAAAATGAAGAATCGCCGGGTACATATCATCGGGGCAGGACCTGCCGGTTTAGTGGCTGCTATCAATCTGGCGCGTGCCGGGTATGAAACCGTCGTATATGAACAGAAACCGGATGTGGGCACCCGCTTTCATGGCGATTTTCAAGGGCTCGAGAATTGGTCCACCGAAGAAGATGCCATTGACTTTTTGAAAGCGATCGGGGTTTTTGTTAATTTTCGGTGCGAACCTTACCGGACAGTAAATTTTTATGGGCCGAATTTTCACAGGATCACCGTCAACACCCACCGACCACTATTTTATCTTGTCGAACGCGGCAACATGGAATGGTCTTTAGACCAGGGATTGAAACGGCAGGCATTGGCGTTGGGGGTTGAGTTTCGCTGGGGTCATAAAATGCAAACCCTTCCATGCGGGTGGGTCATCGTTGCCACCGGTCCCAAAGCTGCCGATGCCATTGCCAAAGGGATTGTCTTCCAGACCGATCACCCGGATATGTGTGCCGGTTTTCTGGATAATCGCATCGCTCCCAAAGCTTATGCCTATCTATTGATTGACCATCACAGGGCAACTTTTGCGACTTGTATGTTTGAAGATTTCCGAAACGAAAAGAAGTATTTTCAACTTGCCCTGGAGAAAATGCAGCGTGTTGTGGATATGGATATACGCAATCCCCGTGACTTTGGCGGGTATGTCAATTTCTTCTTGCAGCCCTCAGCCATAAAGCACGGGAGAATCCTTTATGTTGGTGAAAATGCCGGTTTTCAGGATGCGCTATGGGGATTTGGACTGCGGTATGCGATGCTCTCCGGATACCTGGCTGCGGTCAGCATCAAAACCGGTTTGTTTTATGATGATTTATGTAAACAATATATCAAGCCGTTTCTGGAAACCTCGCTCGCCAATCGCTGGATTTTTGCGCATCTTGGAAATATCGGGTATCGATTGGTGCTAAATCGGGTGCGTAAAGGAGGTGATGTGGGAGGGGTTTTGAGACGATTCTACCAACCTCACTGGTCAAAATCGCTAATATTTCGGATTGCCAGACGCTGGTATCGCACCCGCTTAATCGATAAACAATGTATGCATCAGAACTGTGATTGTGTGTGGTGCCGTCATGGAAGGGAAATCCATCTCAACAATGAGGAACAATTGGCAAAATCAAATTGAGGAGTTCTAAACAATGTCAGATAGTTTGATATGGCTTGCCTGGTCCCTGGGGTTCATAGTTGTATGGTTATTGGTTTATCTGTTTTATCGGGAAGCACGCCGGCGGATGCTGTGGGCAAGCGTGTTCACCATGCCCTTTGGGTTAACCGAACCGTTGTTTGTTCCCGAATACTGGCATCCACCCTCTTTGTTTGATTTAGCCCATCGCACCGGTTTTGATATTGAGAGCCTGATTTTTTGTTTTGGCATCGGGGGATTGGGCATTGTTTTGTACGATTTGATTTTTAAGGTGGAACACCAGGATATGACGCCGGAGGAACGGCACTCGCATCGGCACCACTTCCATATCTGGACCTTGTTATCCCCCATTATTGTTTTTCCGGTTCTTTTTTTCGTTACTG
Organism: uncultured Calditrichaceae bacterium; assembly: GCA_964471235.1. Classification (GTDB taxonomy): domain Bacteria; phylum Calditrichota; class Calditrichia; order RBG-13-44-9; family J075; genus CAYYGL01. The sequence goes on along the minus strand of CAYYGL010000016.1, from coordinate 20,417 downwards.
ATTGGAACCCAATTTATCCGGCAACGCTCTCCATGTTTCTGGCAGGTTTGGCAGCCCTGTGGTGCCGCCCGGACCTCAAAGCGAAAATCTGGATGGGCGGTCTGCTGTTTCTGCTTTTTTATACGGTGTATTTCTTATCCCTGGGATTGTTGGCACCCGGCTATGTGGAAAAAGTTTGGACGTTATCTGCCATTTCCGGTATTCAAATCATCGGCATCCCCATTGAAGAATTGGTCTTTGCTTTTACCTTTGGCATGCTCTGGTCCAGTTATTATGAGCACCTGACCTGGAAAAAAATTATAAAACCCTGATCTGAACTCTTCCCAAGAACACAAACGCATCACTATCCATGAATTCGGGCATTTGCAAACCCTGCCGCTTTACCTGCTTTATACTGCTATCCTTGGCGGCTTGCTATTAAATAAGGATGGCGTTCATTTCACCGGTTGGACCATTTTTTTTGTCAGCGCCCATGCCTTTTGGGAGATCATCAGTGAAATTTATGTGATTTATCATCTGGGCCCACTTTACAAGGTGTATCATGAGGATAAACATATTCTCCCGCGCCTTATTTTTGGGGTAACCATGTCTGCACTTATAATTAGCGGATGGATAGTTTTATTCCCATAATCCCTTTACAAACGGCTGTTGTCCTCCTCCCCCCTCATACCGGATGCGATAGTTGTTGTCAGGTGCACCTGGAAAGCCGTCTGTAGAATATTCTACAATCTCCTGTAGAATATTATCATTCCGATTCCGGTTTTCCTTTTTCCTCTCTTTTAAAAAACGCACAGGGGATTGTTTTTCCAATGGTTATCTGAATTTGTTCTTTTATGGCACGCCAATTGAACTAATAGCAATTGAAATTGAATAAAAACAGAATAACATAAAAGAAAGGAGAGAAAAATGCATTGGATGAATGGTTTTTGGGGCGGTGGTTTTATGATGATTTTCTGGTGGGGGCTGCTCATTCTGGGGATTATTGCCCTGGTGAAATGGATTGCCGGGCAAAACACTTCCAATAAGAACGAAGATTCCCCTCTGGAAATTTTAAAACGACGCTACGCCCGGGGTGAAATCAACAAGGAAGAGTTTGAAAGTTTGAAGAAAGATTTAATTTAAAACAACAAGGAGAACAGATCATGAAACGATTAATGCTAATTATCGGACTGGTTGGTGCATTGGCTTTTTCCGGGATGCTTTTTGCCCAGGAAAAACAGGAGATGATGCATGGCAAACAAATGCCAATGATGGAAATGATGAAAGATTCCACCATGATGAAGCAAATGATGAAAAACATCGCAGCGGATAGTCACATGCGCCAAATGATGATGCACCAGATGATGGCATCGGTAAAAGGTGATAGCACCGGGATGATGCAGATGTGTAAAATGATGATGGATAACCCGGCAATGCATGCCATGATGAAAAAAATGATGGGCGGCGGAATGATGCAGGGCGGCATGATGAAAGATGGCAAAATGATGCATGACATGCAGAGCAAATCACAGAAAAAAGACGCTCCGGAAAAGGAACATGAACATCATCATCACAATCAATAATGTTTACCGGCAGTTAAAAAAACGATGACAGGCGAAGGGGGGAGAGGTACTCTTTCGCCTGTTTTATTAACATCATACCCAGCAGTTATTTCTCGATAGCGCTTTTTCGCTCCACCAAACAGCGGGGGTATTGGTAATGAGACACATCGGTATCATAGTTTTGTCATTTTTATTGTTTGTTTCCTGCGTGGGGTATAAGACACATAAGTATCCGAAACCCATTAATGATGATAATCAAAAAAGAGTCACCGTGACGGATCATGTCGATTTTTATACTAAAAGCGGTGAAGATCAGTTAGAATATGCCCAACAATTTTTTGGAGAAGGAGATTATCAAACAGCTATCGTGCTTTTTCTCGATATCTATCAAAACGCATTGCATAAACCGGAAATTCGGCAAAAAGCATTGTTAAATCTTGGATATATTTATTCGAGTATTCTCTTTCCCGGTAAGGATTATGACAAAGCCTTTTTTTATTGGCGAACACTTTTAAAAGAATTTCCGGATACGGAATTTCGTGCTGAGGTGGAAGGAGCAATCGAAAACATCCAGCGGTTGATTTCTGAAAGGTGAAATAGAGGAGATTTCAACAATGGAGAATGATAACTATTTTACCTGGCTGCCCGGTGAATCCCTGAGAAATATGAATTCATCAAATGTATGTACTGCCTACTTAAATATACAGGGGATGGAAAGCCCGGGCTGTGTGGTCCGAATATATGAAGCTCTGGCGAGGATTCCGGGGGTGATTCGGGTGGGAATCGTTCTGGAAAAAGGGATTGCTGCCGTGGTTTATCATATCGAACAGGTATCTACCGAGGCGCTAATTAAGGCAATTGCCGGCATAGACTGTGCCGGTAGGGAGTCTTATCAAGCGGATATCTGGTTGCTAACGGATACATTTTAATTAAAAATAGTCAAAAATGGTTGGTTTGGGAGATTGCCTGAGCGAGTGGTGATAATCGATGAATCTTGGAACACAAATCATACTCGAAGTGTTTATCTTTTTTACACTAAGTTTTGGAGATGATTTTACCAAAACATTTTTGCGAGTTCCCCTTGATGCGGTCTCACGTTCTATCGGTGGTTCGAATCAGGCATATCCTATTGGCGCCATCGATCTATTTATAAATCCGGCCTTACTTGGTCAACATCAACAGAATCAGTTGCAATTTTCCAATATCATTAATTTACTTTCTACCGAATACGGCAGTGTGGCATTTTCAGCACCCGTTGGCAAGAAAGACCATATCGGAGTCGGTTTTATTGGTCGGTTAAATTCTATTGCTTCGGAAAGCCAAACCGCAACAGTGAAACTGAAGGAATACGGACATTATCAATTTGTTGGGGTGGCTGGATATTCCCATAGCTTTGATCCTTTTGTCATTGGCGTTAATCTAAAGTATTTTCAGATGGGTTATGATGGTGGTCAGTATTACATGACAGGTAATGGAGTAAGTGTGAATGCCGGTTTGTTCTATTCTCTTAACCAATTTGTCCAAATTGGTTTTACAATGGAGTCACCTTTCAAAATTTATTGGAATGACGATTATCGGGAATCAGCTCCCGGCAGAATTGGATTAGGAGTTGCCTGGTCCCCTGCTCCTAAATCCAATGATTTCATTCGATTCCTCTTAAGCGTTGAGCGATTTGCCAATGAACCCATCCAAACCAACCTGGGGATTGTTTTAAAGCCCCTCATCAACAACCTGGGACTGAGAGATTTTCGCATGCGAGCGGGATTGGGAAACATTACCTCCGACTTGCAACAACCCCGTGATATTTTGGATTTGGCAACCGATTCAGCTCCTGCCGTTACCGTTGGCATGGGAATTGGCTTTAATGCCGGGGCAACATGGCAGGTAAAAATCGATTATTGTTTTCAGATTATTGAGTTCGTTTCCAATCAGCATATTGTCACCACGCGGATTAGTTTTTAATGATGCTCTGAATCAGCTTCTATAAATTTAATAAGTTGATTCCCCCTAACACTCACATACAAAAAAGGAGGTTCGTGTATGCCATTCTTACCCGAGTGGGCGCCGAATGTGCACCCCATGATTGTTCATTTTCCGATTGCGTTATTAATTGTTGCCCTGCTGTTTGATCTGGCGGCGCTTGTTGTTAAGCAACACAATTGGCTGCAAAAAAGCGCCGCGATTCTATATATTGCCGGCGCATTGTTTGTGGTGGTTGCTTTCCTGAGCGGCAGGCAGGCGGCAGATTCCGTCAATGTACCGGCAGTCGTCAACCCAACACTCGGTGAACACGCCGACTGGGGGTTAAGAACGCTCTGGTTTTTCGGTATCTATGGCGTGGCCCGATTGTTCTTCCTGTGGAAAAATGTCGGTAAGAAATGGGTACTTTCTCTGGTGATCTTTCTCATCGGTGCTGCCGGGATGGCGGTGTTGTATGAAACCGCAGAACATGGGGCTGAATTGGTGTTCCGACACGGTATCGGTGTGCAGGCTGCCGAACAGACCCGTACGGAATTGGAGCAGCTTCGGAAAGAAAATGAGGCGTTATCCACCAGCGGTTTACAGGAATTTCCCAACGGATCCTGGAAATGGCTTCCCGGTTCGGGGGCAGCGGTGGTCTTAAAACGGCAATTTACCTGGCTGAAGGGGTCGCCGGCAGATGTGAATCCCACCCTGAATAAAGATGCTGCCAATGGTGAGGCCCTCCGCCTTACCCTTTCTAACCAACCGGTGCTTTTTACTGCCGGAAAACCGTTAAGCGGTGTGCAGGTAGATGTGCGTTTGAACCTGGACAAATTTACCGGTACGGTTATGGTGGTGCACCATGTGCAGGATGCTGCTAATTTCGATTTTATCAGCCTGAAAGGTGGTAAGATGACATTGGGCAGGATGGAGAATGGAAAAGTTTCTGTTGAAGATGAAGATGAGGCAACTTACCGCGGCTGGTTTACCCTCCGTGCGGTTGGTGACGGCAGACATTTCCGAGGCTATCTGAACGAGAAGTTGGTGACCCACGGGCATGGCAATCCCCTGCCGGCCGGAACAGTGGGATTGTCCCTGAACGGCAGCGGACAGGTGCTGATTGAAGAGATTGCAGTGCAATCGTTGCGGTGAGATGCCCATTACCCGGAGGAGAAACCCGGGGCTTAAACCCGGTTTCTCCCCTCTTTAATAATTGCGATTGCTTCCTTCCCTTATTATCTTAACAATAATCGACAGAGTTTTCCTTTTAAATAAAGGATCAACCCATGGACGTTAAGGAAACCGCCACCCCTTATCAACCTTCGAAGAAGCATTACACCTATGCAGATTACGTGCAGTTGCCGGATGATGGCATGCGGTATGAAATCATCGAAGGAGAACTGTTTATGAGCCCTGCACCGATACCGTTGCATCAACGGGTTTTGCGTGAATTAGTGCTCGCGTTAACCCAATTTGTCAAAAAGACTTTGGTGGGTGAAATTTTATTTGCCCCGATAGATGTCGTTTTGGGAGATGATAACGTTGTCCAGCCGGATATTCTGTTGATTTTCAAGAAGAATGAGAAAATCATCACCGAGAAAAACATTCAGGGCGCCCCGGATTTGATTGTTGAGATTCTTTCCCCCGGCACCGCTTACAATGATTTGATAAACAAGAAAGACCTGTATCAAAAATTCGGCGTGCAGGAATACTGGATTGTTGACCCCTTGAAACAGTGGATTGAAATCTACACCGTACAGGGGCAGGAATACACATTACACCAGCGGGCAAGCGGCAGCGGTTCGGTTACTTCCCGCATCCTGGAAGGATTGACCATTCAACTGAAAGATATTTTTCCCAAAAGTGGTGAGGAACCCCATGAAGGTTAAAGAAACCGCCACACCGTATCAACTCTCGAAAAAGCACTACACCTATGCAGATTACATGCAGTTACCGGATGATGGCATGCGATATGAAATCATCGAAGGAGAACTGTTTATGAGCCCTGCACCGATACCGCGACACCAGGAGGTGAGCGGTGCGCTCTATTTTCAACTTCGTCAATTGGTGGAAAAAAGAAAACTTGGGAAAGTCTATTATTCCCCCATTGATGTCGTCTTCAGTGAAGAAAATGTGGTTCAGCCGGACATTGTGTATATTTCTAAAGAAAACGCCAAAATCATCACCGAGAAAAACATTCAGGGCGCCCCGGATTTGATTGTTGAGATTC
>CAYYGL010000016.1:0-14584 GCA_964471235.1 uncultured Calditrichaceae bacterium | reverse complement strand
CGAAAAAGCACTACACCTATGCAGATTACATGCAGTTACCGGATGATGGCATGCGGTATGAAATCATCGAAGGAGAACTGTTTATGAGCCCTGCACCGATACCGTTGCATCAGTATATCAGCGGAGAACTTGAACTACAGTTAAGGCTTTATGTCAAACGACATCAATCAGGGCAAGTTTTTGATGCGCCAATCGATGTGGTTTTTAATGACGAGAACATTGTGCAACCGGATATCCTGTTTATTTCCAGAGAGAATGAAAAAATCATCACCGAGAAAAATATTCAGGGCGCCCCGGATTTGATTGTTGAGATTCTTTCTCCCGGCACCGCTTACAATGATTTGATAAACAAGAAAGACCTGTATCAAAAATTCGGCGTGCAGGAATACTGGATTGTTGACCCCTTGAAACAGTGGATTGAAATCTACACCGTACAGGGGCAGGAATACACATTACACCAGCGGGCAAGCGGCAGCGGTTCGGTTACTTCCCGCATCCTGGAAGGATTGACCATTCAACTGAAAGATATTTTTCCCAAAAGCTCCGAGGGAAGCCAGGAGGGTTAAAGAAATTGCCCCGGCATCCACAATAAACGTCTATACAATTCCGTTCTCTTTTTAACACTATTCTACAATAGTTGGAGAATAATCTACAATCCCCACTGTTGCCACCCGCGACCTTCGCTTTTACCCCCATTCTACATCTAACTGTTTTATTTATAGTTATCCATACACGTTCTCCATTGGCACACCATTTGACCTTCTGTAAGCCAACAAATTTAAACTGTGAGGGGGTAATGTCATGTTACGTATAAAAACCGTTTCATTATCTCTGGGGATGTTTCTCAGTTTCAGCTTTATACTCTGTGTTATCTATGGTTTGCTAACCCCGGTAAGTCTTCACATGCATCCGTTTTTGGAAGCAGTGCTGCCCGGATTTAAATGGCTTTCTTTGGGCAGTTTTTTTCTGGGGTTAATTGAAAGTTTTCTGTGGGGAATTTATCTCGGGGTCGTATACCCGTTAATCTATAACTTTCTCAAAAGACGTGAGGCGGTAAACCATTAATAGCGCACCTTGTTACACAATATAAAGGAGGCACCATGCAGCATTCACATACATCTCAAGATACGGAGCATCTTCATCATCACCCGTCGGGGAAAACGTCCGGGGGCGATCATCACCACGATCACCATGCGCACATGGTAGCGGATTTTCGGAAACGCTTCTGGATTTCCCTGGTGGTGACCATCCCGATTCTGCTGCTCTCACCGTTAATCCAGGAATTGTTAGGTATGGGAAAAGCCCTGCAATTCCCCGGCAGTTTTTACTTGATGTTTCTGTTATCCTCTTATGTCTTCTTTTACGGCGGCTACCCCTTTTTAAAAGGAATGCTGGATGAATTAAAATCGAAAAACCCGGGCATGATGACCCTGATTGCCTTAGCCGTGGGAGTGGCGTATGTCTATAGCAGCGCGGTGGTATTTGGTTTAACCGGAAAAATGTTTTTCTGGGAACTGGCGACCTTGATTGACATCATGCTGCTGGGTCACTGGATTGAGATGAAGTCGGTGATGGGCGCTTCCCGGGCGCTGGAAGAACTGGCTCGTTTGATGCCCTCGGATGCCCACAAGTTGTTGCCAGACGGTAGCACGGTTGATGTGCCGATTCATGAGTTACAACCGGGAGACAGAATTTTAATCAAACCCGGGGAAAAAATTGCCGCAGACGGATTGGTAGTTGAGGGCGAAACCTCGGTAAATGAGGCAATGCTCACCGGAGAATCCAAACCGGTTTCTAAAAAACCCGAAGATAAAGTGATCGGCGGTGCCATTAATGGAGAAGGTTCTATTGTGGTGCAGGTGGAGCGCACCGGCAAAGACTCTTTTCTTGCCCAGGTGATCGATCTGGTCAAAGAAGCACAGGCAAGTAAATCCAAGACCCAGGACATTGCCAACCGTGCTGCCTTCTGGCTGACCATTATTGCCATTACCGGCGGCACCTTAACCCTGTTTATCTGGCTCTTCGTGATGAGCAAAGACTTTGCGTTCGCCCTGGAACGTACCGTTTCGGTGATGGTGATTACCTGCCCTCATGCGCTGGGTCTGGCGGTGCCCCTGGTGGTGGCAGTTAGCACCGCCATCTCCGCCCGGAACGGTTTGCTCATTCGGAATCGCGGCGCCTTTGAGCAAGCCCGCGCAATCCAGGCAATTATCTTTGATAAAACCGGCACTCTCACCAAAGGTGAATTCGGTGTTACCGATACGGTGCTTCTGGATGGCAAACTGGAAGAGCTGGAATTACTGAAGCTTGCCGCTTCGGTGGAAGCCCACTCCGAGCACCCGATTGCTCAGGGTATCGTGAGTGCGGTTGACACGCCTTATCCGGTGAACAGTTTTTTAGCCATTCCCGGCAAGGGCGCCCAGGGGGTGGTGGATGGCAAGTTAGTACGGGTGGTCAGCCCCGGTTACCTGCGGGAAAATCACCTTACCATTAATGATAAACGCCTTGAGCAGTTAGCCGCCCAGGGCAAAACGGTGGTGTTTGTTCAGGTGGATAACGAGGTGGCAGGCGCCATTGCCCTGGCAGATATCATTCGCCCGGAATCCAAACAGGCGATTGCCGAACTAAAGAGATTAGGCATCCGCACCCTGATGTTGACCGGGGACAACCGTCAGGTAGCCGCCTGGGTAGCGGAGGAATTGGGGCTGGATGAATATTTTGCCGAGGTGCTGCCACAGGAGAAAGCCGCCAAAGTAAAAGAGGTGCAATCCCGGGGGCTGACCGTGGCAATGACCGGCGACGGCGTTAATGATGCCCCGGCGCTGGCACAGGCGGATGTGGGCATAGCCATCGGGGCCGGTACCGATGTGGCTGTGGAGACTGCTGATATCATTCTGGTGCGCAGCAACCCACTGGATGTGCTGCACATCATCAAATTAGCCAAAGCGACTTATCGAAAGATGATCCAGAACCTTGCCTGGGCAACCGGGTATAACGCTTTTGCCATCCCCCTGGCGGCGGGGGTGCTTTATAGCTACGGCATCTTGCTGAGCCCGGCGATGGCAGCGGTATTAATGTCATTGAGCACGGTTATCGTTGCTATCAATGCCCGACATCTGAAGTTCTGAGGAAATGTCATCATCCGGTTCATTGACAGGGTGAGAGGGATGCGGCAACATTTTTTTATCAGGAGAACCCTGCTTTTTATGGTATCGTATAACAACATCGGTAAATAAACGTATTTGACCAAACCAACAAAAGGAGGTCGCTATGCGAAGTGTAAAACGTATTCAGCCTGTTATTTCAGCAATCGCCATTGCCCTGATACTGGTCGTTTTTCCAGCACAAGCCCAGCACATGGGCGGGCAGCATCAACAAGGCGGCATGATGCAGCAACAAATGGGGCAGCACATGATGTCCATGAACGACATGATGCAGCGCATGCAGGAAATTATGGGTAAAACATCAAGTATGATGCAGATGATGCAGGGAAAAGGCGGTATGGGGATGATGGAAGCCAATCAACCCATGATGCAGATGATGCACAGCATGGATGAGATGGCAAAGAACATGCACCAGTCTATGCAGCAGATGCAATCCATGATGCAGAATAAGGAAATGATGCAGAACCCGGAAATGAAAAAACATATTGAAGAAATGCAGAAGCAAATGGGCACCATGATGCAGTCCATGGAAGATATGTTGAAAAACATGGAGGCGATGCAGAAACTGCGTTCGGGCACTCAACAGAAATAACTCTTCCCCTTAACAATTACTACGGGCAATGATATTGGAAACCGGGGAGACGACATTCGCCCGGTGTCGCCTCCCCCTACTATTAAAGGATAAGGGAATCATGAACGACAAGGTTACACAATCCTGGTTCTTCAGGGTAATGGCAATATCAGGAATAATTTCCATCCTAATATCTCCAGTGATGGCAGCCGGTAGATGGTATGCGTCCACCAGTCTTCAATTCAGCCAGGGCAATTACATTTTCGAAAACAATACCACCACTTACTACCTGTATGGCGGCATTCGGTATCGAACAGATGGATGGAGTGTGTTTGGCAATATTCCCCTGATCGGGCAAAACAGCGACCAGGTAACCAATACCGGGGGGGTCTTTTTCCCCTCCCGGCATCACCAGGGTCAAGGGAATACCGGTGGTTTTCATCATGGTGGAATGATGGGAGGCAATAATATTGTATCTAACTTTATCCTGGGAGTGGGAGATATTTACCTGAACGGTGAATACCGTCTTGTGGCCGAGGACGGTCGTGTGCCCTATGTGGGAGGGACGGTTAAGCTGAAAATACCCACTGCCAGTACGGCAAACCATTTCGGCACCGGGAAGATGGATTATGGATTGGGATTTACATTCCGCAAACGGCTGGGTGGGTATGTCACTTTTATGGACCTGGGGTTCTGGAAAATTGGCGACCCCGAGGGAATAGATTATCGGGATATCCATGTTTTTGGGATTGGTGCGGGCAAATTCTTCTCGGCAGGACGCTACGGAGCAATGATTTATTTTGAAACTTACTCCCGCCTGCTCAAGGAACTTGAAGCGAACCGCCAGGTTTCCATCGGATTCAACTACCGGGTGAAATCCGGGGTAATCCTGTCGCTAATCGGTGCCGCCGGTTTGAGCAATACCACCCCGGACGTCAGTTTTTCCACCGGATTGGAGTGGGCGTTGTGATGCGTTTTGAAAAATCGAATGTCATAAGAGGCAACGAAACAGCTCTCAAAGAACAAAGAAATGAAAGCTATTAAAAAAAGAAGTAACACTTAAAATTAAGTAAAGGAGAAACTCATGAGTACGTACTATTTCGCTCGACAATTTGACTGGGATTTTGATACAGCCATCGAGAGAGTGACCGAGGCATTGCAACGAGAAGGTTTTGGCATATTAACGGAAATCGATGTCAAAGAAACCTTGAAGAAAAAATTGGATGTGGATTTCCGTAAATATCGGATATTGGGTGCCTGCAATCCACCGTTTGCTTACCAGGCTTTGCAGACGGAAGATAAAATCGGGACGATGCTACCCTGCAATGTGATTGTTCAGGAAACATCGGAGGGGAAAGTGGAAATTGCCGCGGTCGATCCGATTGCCTCCATGCAGGCAGTCGAAAATCCCACGCTGGCGAAAGTTGCCCAGCAGGTGCAGGGGAAGTTGGAAAAAGTAATTTCCTCTCTTTGATATTATTTCCGGGTATTTTGCTCCGTAAGGATCCCGTGGAGTGATCCCGATAGCTGAATAGTTGCCCTTAATTTAAGGATCAGCGATAAAATTTAAAACGAGGTGATTGCCATGTCGAAGAAAACAATTGCTTGGGCTCCGGTTCCCATTCGTTTACTTCTGGGGGTGGGCTTTATCTACCATGGAGCAATAAAACTATTCACTTCCGTAGGGCATGAGAACTTTCTTCGGCTGCTTAATAACATTGGTGTTCCCCTGCCGAATATTGCTTCCTGGCTGGTTGGTTGGGTCGAGTTTTTAGGGGGAATTGCTCTGGTGTTGGGCGCCTTTATGTTCGTCACCACCATCATCCTGATACTGGATATGGTGGTGGCAATGTTTTGGGTTAATTTGCCAAATGGATTTGATTTGATGAACTTAAATATCATGATCGAAGCCGGTCCTAAATTTGGTGTACCGGGCCTTGAAATCAATCTGCTTTATATTGCCGGTCTGGCATCTCTCCTTTTGGCAGGTGCAGGTAAATTTTCCATTGATGAACGGATTGAAAAGCGAGATATAACCTCGTCTTCGGATTGATTTTTCATGAACATTTCTCATTGGGTGTTTCTCCCAACCACAACAGTGGCGCCGTTAGCGCGGGATACCCCACAATATGGTGCCGCCGATATTAGCAACCGACGTTTTAACTCTATGGAGAATCTACACTTCCCTGTGAGAGGATGCGGCTACCAATATTTTTCCCCGTAAATTTGCACATACGTCCGAACTCATTGGCTGATTTTTTCAGAGCCCCAATCGATCGCCTTTTTTACACTTCCTGCCCGGTGTAGAATAATACCCGGACCTTTGTAGAATATTCTTCACTCACCCTCTTGCATTCACTTTGTAAGTATCACTTAATTTGTTGTTTTTATGAATATTAACGTGCCTCTTGTGAGGAAAGGCACCTAAATTGCATTGATATAAAGTGTCTAAAAAACAAGTGAGGCCATAATGAACACCATTCTCTCCATCATTGGCAGTGCAATTGTTATAGCTGGGCTTATGGCATTAATGTACTGGTCGATTCGATCTGCCTATCGAGGTTTTTCCGGGGGATGTCATGGGGGGTCCTCCGGGCAGTGCTCCCATTGTGAATCGACAGCCATGTACACGAAAACGACTGATACTCCTGTTTCCGTTAGAAGAGAAAACAGTAAGAGAGATGTGCCCCCTCTTTCTCAATGAGCGTAATTAACTTTTTGTCCAACAAATAAAGAATGTGAACGGATGATTTTTTTAGAAGCGCTATATCTCAATAAACCCATCGGACAATTTGCCTCAAACCCGAGGAGGTGAATAATGAGTAAAAAAGGATATATCATTGGCATCACAGTGATTCTCATAACCTTTGGTTTCTTATTAATCAAAGGATTAGATCGATCCATGATGACCTATATTGAAGTTGGACAATTACTAAACCAATCCCAACTTACCTCAGAAAATGAAGTTTATCAAATAACCGGAATCGTACAACCCGGGAGTATCAAAACCTCCGGAGGAGGACAACTGACATTCATACTTCAGGATTTAAAAGATGCCAGCCTGTTGGTTCCGGTGACCTACCATGGGATTATTCCCGATAATTTCAAACCCGGTTTACAGGTTGTGGTGCAAGGGAGGTTTTCCCGAAAGTCCCGAATTATTCAGGGCGAACAAATTCTGGTGAAATGCCCCTCTAAATATGATACCCCACTCAAACAGAACGAATCATAAGTGGAGGCTGACCAATGATTGAATTCGGAGAGATTACCTTAGCGTTCGTGTTGGCACTATCCATGTATGCCACAGTGGTTGCGTGGGTGGGATACCGAAATCGCTCTGCACAGTTGTGGCTCAGCGCTCAACGGGCTGTCTATAGCGGCTTTGCTTTATTATCAACTGCCATGGCTTTGTTGGTTTATGCATTAGTAACAAAAAATTATAATATTCGTTATGTCGCCGAACATGTCAGCAATGGGTTACCTACTGTTTATCGTGTTTCGGCTCTCTGGGCGGGACAGTCGGGCTCGTTGTTACTCTGGGCATGGTTTCTTTCCCTTTTTACCCTGTTGGTATTGTGGCAGAACCGCCAACGACGCTTTCGCCTGTTACCGCATGCTGTTGCCACATTGTCGGCTATTTTGTTTTTTTTCATGATCCTCTTGGTATTTATTACCAATCCTTTTGAGAGATTAGGTTTTCCGGTCAGCGAAGGACAGGGGTTAAATCCCTTGCTGCAAAATCCGGGAATGATGTTTCATCCGCCCACCCTGTATTTGGGGTATGTCGGTTTTTCGGTTCCCTTTGCTTTTGCAATTGCAGCTTTGCTGACCCGGAAGTTGGACAGTGAATGGATTCTGGTCACCCGGCGATGGACTCTATTTGCCTGGTTGTTTTTAAGTATTGGCATTCTTCTGGGTGCAAAATGGGCGTATGTAGAATTGGGATGGGGCGGCTATTGGGGCTGGGACCCGGTGGAAAATGCATCCTTAATGCCCTGGCTTACCGGTACCGCATTTCTGCATTCCGTAATGATTCAAGAACGCCGGGGAATGTTGAAAATCTGGAATGTCTCCCTGATAGTCATCACCTTTTTGCTCACCATCTTTGGCACATTCGTCACCCGGAGCGGCATCATTTCTTCGGTGCATTCTTTCGGCGCTTCCAGTCTTGGCTATGTATTTCTGATGTTTTTGCTCTTCCTCATCATTTTTTCAATATACTTAATTTTATCCCGGCGGGAGGAATTGCGCAGCCAATATCATTTTGATTCGTTGCTTTCCCGGGAATCCAGTTTTCTGTTTAACAATTTAATCCTGGTTGGCGCAGCGTTTTCGGTTTTATGGGGAACCCTCTTTCCGGTTATTTCTGAAGCGGTTCGCGGGGTAAAAATTACCGTGGGTCCGCCTTTTTTTAATAGTGTCAATGTGCCCATTGGAATTGTGCTCATCCTGTTAACCGGGGTCGGTCCTTTAATTGCCTGGCGTAAAGCCAGCGTAAACAATTTTATCCGCAATTTCCGCATCCCCCTAGCAACCTTTCTCATCGTTTTCGTAATGTTATGGTTGGTGGGGATTCACGACCGCTATCCCATCATGGCTTTTAGTCTCATCGCTTTTGTGTTAGCCGGTGTTGTGATGGAGTTTTATCGGGGAGTGCGTGCCCGAATGCGGGTTGAGCATAATATCTTCCGGGCGTTGGTGCATCTTGTACTAAAACACCGGCGACGCTATGGCGGATACATTGTGCACATCGGGGTGATGCTTATCTTCATCGGCATTACCGGTTCTTCGGCATTCCAAAGCGAAACAGAACAGTTGCTCCGAAAAGGGGAAACCATGACGCTCAAGAATTACCAATTGACATTTTTGGGAATGGACCAATACCGTACATCGAATGGCGAGATTCTCAATGCAACGTTTCGAGTAGCTAAGAACGGTAAAGACCTGGGCACAATGACCCCGGCAAAACATTACCACCCCATTCAGGATCAAACCATGACAGAGGTGGCGATTTTATCAAACTATCGGGAAGACCTGTATTTGATCCTGGGCGGTGTTCAAGATGACGCCGTGTACCTCAAGGCGCATATAAATCCGCTGGTGAACTGGATTTGGTGGGGAGGCTACGTTCTGATTGCCGGTACTATCATTGCAATGTGGCCTCAACGGAAGAAGGCCCCTTCGCATCGAACAGTTCAGCAGAATACACTACAAGAAAATCTTCACAGAAAAAAAACCTTACATGTGTGAGTAATGGAAATGAGGGCACCATGAAATCATTTCATACAAGTATTTTCGTGCTACTTTTGATAGTGCCTGCCTTTAGTCAGGTGACGACAGTTAGTGAAGTGGAAAAATACTTGATGTGTACCTGTGGGTGTACCATGCCGCTTTACACCTGTGAATGCCAGAAGTCGGAAGAAATGCGGGCGAATATCCAGCAAATGATAAAGAACGGGCAAACCCGGGAGCAAATTATTGAGGCTTATGTGGCGAAATATGGCGAAAAAATTCTTTCTGCACCGACGAGAGAAGGCTTTAACCTGCTTGCCTGGGTGATGCCTTTCCTGGCGGTGATTGTGGTCGGTAGTATACTGATGACTGCGGTAAAACGCTGGAGTCGCAACAGCGCATCTGTTCAGGGGGCATCCACCCCGCCACTCGAGAAAAAGTATCAGGAACGCCTGGAAGAGGAACTGGCAAAATTGGAAGAAGGAGAATCCCGATGACCTACCTATTGGCAACAATCATTAGTCTGTTCATTTCCGGATACGTAGTTTATCCGTTATTTCAAAAAAGATATCAATTGACCCCTTTGATGTTTTTTGAAAACGCCGGGAATTTGAATGATTTAGAGAGCGCCAAAGAAGAGGCGTTGCGTGCCATCAAAGAAATTGACTTCGAATATCAATTGGGGAAGATGACCCGGGAAGATTATGAATCATTGAAAGCGGAATACCAGCGGCGGGCAGTACTCATCCTGAAACAAATTGACGACCGGCAACAGAGGAACATGGAAGGTGACCCCCTTGAAGAACGGATTCGGCTATACCGCCAGCAATTAAAGCGCACAGGGGGAATACAGAACAATCAACGGTTATGTCCACAGTGTGGGCAGATGGTGCAGAAAGATTATCAATTCTGTGTCTACTGCGGAGAGAAATTGAACGTTTAATGAACATCCGGAGAGAGCATGAAGACCTTTTTGTTAACACCAGCTTTCATTCTTGTACTGTTAAACCTGCCCGTGGTTTCGGGTACCATCACTGGAAAGATAACCAATGGAACCAGAGGATATTCTGTTCCGAACAGATTCGCTATCCGTTTAACCCGATATACCCATGAAGGAGAAGATAGCCAATTTGAGATGGAGACATCCGTTCAATCCAATGGTGAATTTATCTTTCGCAACGTACCCGATACCCTTCAAATGACGTATGTACCGGTTGTGGTTTACAAGGGTGTAAAATATAAGGGTACAGCGGTAACTCTCACGAGGAAGGTAAAACAGGGAAGCAGCACCCTTACAATTTATGAACCCACACATAGCGATTCGCTTTTGCAGGTTGTTTACCATCATATCTTAATTAAGCCGGGCAAGGGAAAGGCCCTCTTTCAGGAAATCCTGGTAATTGAAAACATGGGTGATCGGGCATTAATTGGCAGTGATTCCGCACAAAACGGTGGGTTACATTCTTTATTTTTCCCCCTGCCACCGGGCGCCACAGAAGTTTCTTTAGATAAAGGATTAATGTCCTGTTGTGTTAAAATTACCTCTGATGGTCTTTATGATACTATGGAATTCCTCCCCGGTAGAAAAGAGTTTGTTTTTTCTTATCGCATTGACACGCCGGAGAAAACACTGAATCTCACCCGTACCATTGCTTTACCCACCAGGTTGATTGATATTATCCCGATTATCCCCGCAGTTCAGGTCAAAGGCAGTGGATTTAATCCGGCACCGTTAGAAGGTACGCAGCTAATCCGTTATTCCCGCAGCGATATCCCCAAATCGGAAAAAATTACCCTTTCGATAGTGGGGCTTCCCGGCAAACCGGTGCAAGCGCGATACTGGTTTTTGGGAGGAATGGCTCTTTTGTTGTTAGCTGCCGGGGGGTATGTAATTTTGAAATCACGAAGAACACTTGCACCTCAGAAAGCACACCCGGAGATGGAAACAGATGCAAAGAGAAATCAAAATCCGGAAGCATTGATTCGGGAAATTGCTCTTTTAGATGAGGCTTTCGAAGCGAATGAAATCGAAGAAAAAGAGTACCGAATCCGACGGGAAGAATTGAAAGAACGCTTGCAATATATGGAGATGAGTGTTCCGGAGAGCCAACAATGAGAGAGGTTTGTAGAAGTCTGTCTATCTTGGAAAAATGCGGGTCACCTTTTCACAACCACAACGTGGCTCCGCCACAGAGTGGTGCCGTGGGCAGTGGAGCGGGAGTACGTTGAACTGACAAACTCAGGACCGGCTCATCGAGGTGTGATAAATGTATCAACCATAAATTGAAAGATCACGTTGCCCTAAACCGGCAGAATGATTTGAAAATCCAGAAAGGAGTGTAGATAATGACAAAGCATATCGATCCCGTGTGCGGGAAACATATCAACGTGAACAAAGCGCATATTGTAATTCATTACCAGGGGGAAGCTTTTTACCTGTGTTGCCCGCAATGCCAGAAGGAATTTGAATTGAACCCCTTGAAATATGCATTAAAAAAACAAAAAACGAAAAGGAGGTGATCCTCATGGTGAAAGATCTGGTATGTGGAATGATGGTGAATACATCTTCTCCGCCGGCAAAAAGTACATACAAAGGTAAGGAATATTTTTTTTGCAGCAATCTTTGTAAAATCGAATTTGATAAAGACCCTGAAAAATATATACAAAAAGAAAAAGAACAGGAAAAAAGAGAAGACAACAACGATTAACCGGAGTCAGCGAAGCAAAGGATATTTGCCATGAAGAATCAAACCTGTGGGAAGTGTGGTTCTCTGAATGATGCTTTGGCAAAATATTGTTTTCAATGTGGCAGTGAATTGCCAGAGATTGATCCGCCGGAGCGTTTGTGCAGACATTGCGGGTATAAAAACTCGGTGGAGGCAAAATTCTGTATCTCGTGCGGGAAACCGCTAATTTTTGCCGGAACCGAACAAAGTGCTGTTCCCTCAGGCAAGCGCAAGAAGGTTAAACCACCGCCCATAGCGAAACCGTTACCTCGTAGAAAGCCTGCCAATTCTATCACCTTTCCCCTGATAGTAACCGGAATAATTCTCTTTGGCGCGTTTGTTCTTTACCTGTCGTCAAACCGTCATCCCGGGAAGGTATCGCAGTCGTTTGAACAACCGAGCAGCGATGCCACTCTGGAGAGCAGGGTATATGCGATTGCATCCCGGTTTGTTTGCGCTTGCGGAAGTTGTGGAGAAGAACCGCTGGAAAGTTGTCGTTGTCCCACCGCCCAGAAAGAACGACAATTTATTCGGGAGGCGTTGCAGCATGGTCATACTGAAGATGAAGTAATTGCTGAGGTATACCAAACCTTCGGACATCTGAAACCGGAATAACATCAGGATTGCGCTATTACCAATCTGTTCTTATGTTGTAGCATTCGTCAATCGAACAGGGGAATTTTATGAAATTACAAATCGTTATCCTTTGGCTGGCTCTCTGGTCAATGAGCGGGAGGAGTGAAGCATTTCGGGTGGATACCACCCAAACCAACACGGTTGTATTTTTTGCCCGGGCAACCATGGGCAGTTTTTCGGGAAAAACGGATCAAATCACCGGTGTTCTGAAATGGGACGGCAAGGATACATTAAACAGCAGCTCTGTGGTGGTATCGGTGGATTTGTCCTCCCTGGATACCGGGATCGGGTTACGCAACAAACACATGCGGGAAAAATATCTGGAAACGGATCAATATCCCACTGCCCGTTTCAAAGGCAAACTGGTAAAATGGGTCAAAAATGAAAGCGGTCTGGAGAGGGTAACCATCGAAGGAACGCTTACCATCCACGGGGTGGAGCAGCCCTTTACCCGGGAAGTAACGGTGGTGAACCAGGGTGAGCGCTACCGCGTCTCCGCTTTATTTAAACTGAACATTACCGATTTTGGCATACAACAGCCCCGGTACCTGGTCGTTTCCATGGACCCGGTGGTAACGGTGCGGCTGGTGTTTTACATGGTTCCTCAATAGAAATTTTATTTCCCAAAACCCACCTACTTGGCATGTCCGGGGCTTAACAGCTTTTTTGGGACTCCAATCGGGATAAGTACCTGAAAACCTTTTCTCTTTACCCCGTCCCGGATGTATTGAAAAATAAAATGGTCATTCCCGACATCTTCCTTTCCTCCTTAACAGTTTTCTTTTCCGGTTGCTATTCCGATGTTTCCTCAATAATTTTTATTGCCTTTAAAATTGACCACCGAATTGATAAATAAGGTGCCAGGATATGCAAGCCCGGGAAACCGCTACCCCATACCAAACTTCAAAGAAACATTACACCTATATGGATTATCTCCAATTACCGGATGATGGAATGCGCTATGAAATCATCGAAGGAGAACTGTTTATGAGCCCCGCCCCCACTCCATTACATCAACGGATTATCAGAAAATTACTGGTTAAGTTAGACAACTTTGTAGAAAAGTCTCATTGCGGTGAAGTATTTGATGCTCCAATCGACGTGGTATTCAATGAAGAAAACATCGTTCAGCCGGACATCGTTTTTATCGCCCGGGAAAATATTTCGAATATCACCGAGAAAAACATTCAGGGGGCACCGGGGTTAATTATCGAAATCCTCACTCCCGGTACCGCTTACAACGACCTGGTGAACAAGAAAGACCTCTATGCCAAATTTGATGTCAAGGAATACTGGATTGTCGACCCCCAGAAGCAGTGGATCGAAATGTACACTTTAACCGAGAAGGAATACACACTTCATCAGCGGGCGGTAAAATCCGGAAAAGTATCATCCGTTGTTTTAAACGGGTTCCAAGTGCTATTAAAAGATACTTTCAGTTATCCATCACAGTAGATCGGAAATTATGTTGTTACGATTTAAAACATCGGTATTACTCTAATCACAAATTGTACTAAAACCGGAAGGAGAAGGGTATGCGCTTGCTTTCAATTCTGATGGTATTAGGATGGTTTCTTTGGGGAAATATTCCGGCATTTGCTTCGCCGGATAAGTGTATGGAGTGCCACACAAAGGTAACTCCTAAAATTGTTTCCGATTGGAAGTTGAGTAAGCATAACAATATTGATGAGCCAGTTACTTGTGCCGACTGTCATGGAGAAGATCATCAATCGAAGATGGATGTGGATAAAGTGGAGATTCCCACACCGGAGACCTGTGCGGATTGTCATGAAGACCAGGTAGAGCAATTTAAGCGCGGCAAGCATTCGGCTGCCTGGGCAGCAATGAAAGCAATGCCCACCATCCACTGGCAGCCGATGGCTTTAACGGAAGGGATGAAAGGCTGCGGCGGCTGCCACAAGCTGGGGTTAAAAACCGAGGAGGAAATTAAAGAGTTGAAAAAGAACGGCGGCGGATTTGGAGTTGCTTCGTGCGATGCCTGTCATACCCGGCATCTTTTTTCCGTTAAAGAAGCGAAACAGCCCCAGGCGTGCCAGACCTGCCACATGGGGTTCGACCATCCCCAATGGGAAATGTACTCTGCCTCTAAACATGGGGTGCGGTTTCTGCTGAAACAAAACGGTACCCTGCCGAAAACGGCCGCGGCTCCCACCTGCCAGACCTGCCACATGCAGAAAGGAAATCATGAAGTTCGAACTGCCTGGGGATTTTTAGCGGTTCGTCTGCCCCTGCCG
>CAYYGL010000015.1:0-41073 GCA_964471235.1 uncultured Calditrichaceae bacterium | reverse complement strand
CTTCCACTTTGACGAAGCGAACCCCCTTATCCAGGATATAACCGAGGGCGCCACCCAGCAGCAAAGCGCCAAATATCTCAATCAGCGGCTGCACCAGCATAACATTCACATTCAGGGGTCCCCCAGCCATGAGTACCCCGGCAACAGCAAAGGCAAATCCATACAGAATTAAAGCCAGCCCGTCATCCAATGCCACAATTGCCAGGATGGTGGTGGTGAGGGGACCTTTGGATTTGTATTCCCAGAGCACATCCACGGTGGCAGCCGGGGCAGTAGCGGAACTCAGCGCCCCCAGCAAAATCCCCAGGGCAACATTACCGGTCCACAAGATGGTCAATCCGGCAACGGTTGCCATAGCCAGCATTCCCTCCGCCAGCAAAATGATAAGGAACTGCTTGCCGTATTTCTTAAAAACGGAATGTTTTAACTCCCCTCCAACCATATACCCAATGAATGCCAGGGCGATGTAGGTGAGACTGGATAAGTTGTCTAACAGTGTCTCCGGCAGGATGTGGGTAACCGAATCGCCCAACAGCACGCCCATAACAATATAACCCACCACCTGCGGTATCCCGACTTTTTCAAACAGTCTTCCGGCGGCTAATCCCAAAATTAGAATTAAACCCAACAGTAATAAAATTAGCAAATTAGGTCTCCGTTCCGGTCTTAAAACAACGATATGGGTTCATCAAATTTATTTTTGAAATTTACAAATCTCAGACAAGATATCAAATAAAGAATTTCGCAAAACATGGAGAAGCATCCTGTAATGGGTGATTGTTCTGTTGCCCATTCCCAAAACGTCTCACTTGAAATAAAAAATCATTTGTTACTTGCGTTTTTTGACTAAAACCACTAATATGCGAGTAAGTGATTACTTGGAGATGACATGGAACGCTTATCAACTGAAATTCGTCAGGAACAAATTAAAAAGGCGGTGTTAGATATCATCGCCAGCGAAGGCTTACACCGCCTTTCCACCCGTAATTTAGCCGAAAGAGTGGGCATTAGCGAAGGAGCTCTCTTCCGCCATTTCAAAAGCAAACGCGATATCCTTCTGGGCATCATGCAGGATGTGCGCACCAACCTGGTGGAACCATTGCGGCAGATTGCCGTCTCCGGTGCCCCGGCGGAAGAACGATTGTTTGAGTTCCTCTGCACTCATGTAACATACCTGCTGCAAAACCGGGGAATCACCATCCTGCTCTTCTCCGAAGCCGCCCACATGAATGACACCCGGTTAAAACAGCATCTCCATGAAATTTTGATGGAACAGAAACAATATATCAGTAAAATTATTCAGGACGGCATTGTGGAGGGGATATGGGACCCTGCCATTCGGGTAGAAAATGTCGCCATGATGTACATGGGAATCCCCATCACGCTGAACATCGAGCTGGTGTTGAATCCCGACGGCGTGCGCCAGGAGAATTTTTGCAAGAATATGATTTATTTACTCAATCGGGCGATCAAAAAACGCTAAGTGACAAGAACATTTGATTAAACCGGAACATCAACTTTCCCCGGGTGGTTGCGTTAGAATATTTTCATTGGTAGCTTTCGTCGATACGGAAGAGCTTTTTCAAAACTTATAAGGATAAAGGAAATGAGTGCCCCATTAACTCAATTGATCGGCTATTCCTTCCTGATATTGTTATCTGCCTGGCTGGGGGGAATTTTTCCCCTGTTTTTTCGGAATCGCTCTGTTTTAATCCATTTGTTCATCAGTTTTGGCGCCGGTATTCTGTTAGGGGCGGCGCTGCTGCACATGATCCCGGACGCCGCCGAATATCTTGGTCCCAAAATCGGTTTGCCATTGCTGGCAGGCTTTTTACTGCTCTACGTGTTGGAAAAATTCATTATGACCCATCCCTGCCCTTCCGAACACTGTGAATATCACACCGTCGGTGTCACAGCGTTCATCGGATTATCGGTTCACAGCCTGGTCACCGGCATCGCCCTGGGTTCCGGCGTCACCGTGCCGCACCTGGGATTGATTGTTTTCCTGGCGATTTTGCTCCATAAATTCCCCGCTTCCATGTCCCTCGCCAGCTTGCTGATCAAAGAACACTATTCCAACAAAACCATTACCCTGTTTATCCTCTCCTTTTCCCTGATGGTGCCGTTAGGCGCTCTGGTAACTTACTTTTTCATTGAACATGCCAGCCCCCAAACCATCGGTTACCTGGTGGCATTTTCTGCCGGAACATTTCTGCATGTGGCGGCAGACGATCTGCTTCCCGAGGTGCATCAACACACGAAATTTCGCAACACCCAGCTTTCGGCATTTCTGGTGGGCTTATTGGTAATCTGGTCGGTAACCCTGCTCGATTAACCCCTTTACTCCCTTCATCCACCGTCCCCGCCTATCCCATGCAGAATTCTAATCCCCGGATTCCTGATATGCCAATCCTCGGGGTATTTTAAAATTCCCCTTGACAACGGGAGGAATTTTTAGTATGTTTCTATTGCACAATATTGCAATTACACAAAGGAGGAATAATGCCCAGAGGTATGGGAAGAGGCCGGGGAATGATGGGACCGATGATGGACCCCCGCAGCCGCTTTTTTATGGCACTTGCCAGCGATCAGCGTCTGCGCATACTTTCCCTGCTAAAAGATGGCGAAAAAAATTCTGCCGAAATAACCCGGGCGCTGGAATTGGACCCTTCGGTTATTTCGCGCCATTTGATGATGCTGCGAAATGTAGGACTGGTGATTGCCCGACGAGAAGGGGCGGTACTCTTTTTCTCGTTGTCCGATAAACGGGTATGGGACATCATTGATACCGCCACTGCCATCATTAAAGATTGGCTGGATAAACATCAACAGTTTTTTTGAGGAACGACCCCTTAAACAGGAAAGGAGACGGAGATGAAAATTGCTGTAGCAACCAACACCGGCGACATCGTGGGTCAGCATTTCGGACGGGTGACTCAATACCGGGTGTTCACAATTGCAGATGGCAAAATCACCGGGGATGAACTTCGGGAGAAACCCACGATGCATGGTGCCCACCACCATCCACATTCCGGCACTTCCCCGGAAGGACATGGCTATGGCACAGAAGCCCGGCAGCACCATTTGGCAATGATTGATCCGATCCGGGATTGCGATGTGCTGATTGCCGGGATGATGGGAAGAGGCGCTTACGAACACATTCAGGATGCCGGTATAAAAGTTGTTTTGACTGATGAAACGTTTGTCGAGAACACTGTAACTGCTTTTCTCGACGGCAGGTTGCGTAACAAACTTGAAGAGCGGGTTCATTAATTTTTTGACAGACAATTGCAATATTGTGCAATCATTTCATACAACACGAAAGGAGGTGAGAACATGTTCGGATTTGGCAGAGGTCGTTACTGCCGGGGCGGTATGGGAATGCATGGCGCCCAGGGCTGGAGCATGGCGCCCGGTTATGCCGGTCACTTTGCTCCCGGTTGGGCATATCCCCCGGACAAAGAGACGGAATTAGCCATGCTGAAACGCTATCGGGACCGGATGGAACTTCGTAAAAAAGAGCTGGAAACGGAGTTGGAAATGCTCGACAGGCGAATTAAGGAACTTGAGAAGTAGTTCAAAGGGCGCCTCGGCGCCCTTCTTTTTTCTCGCAAACAACATTACACGGAATCGCATCCCGTACCCTGTTGTCTTTTTCATTTGAATCCATTACATTCCAAACATGGAAACGGGCAATCTTCCTATTCGAAAAAAACAAAAAATTCTCCACCTGTTCCTTTACAGCCTGCTGGGCATTATGGTCTTTTTTGTACCGGTTCCCATTATGGGGAGAACCACCATTCCATTGGATCATATCATTACCGGTATCCGGCATGTTTTTCCGGAAGCGGCAAAATGGTTTGCCTTTGGGGTGGTGGCAACCGGGGGCATTTATCCTCTCCGAAAAAAGGAATGGAAAGCGGATCTCACTGTTTTGATTTTTGTGATCCTCAAAGGTCTCGGGGTGGTGGCGGGGGCTATGTATGTGTTAGCGGTTGGTCCGTCGTTTTTGTTTTCAAAAGACCTGCTGCCATTTTTATTTGAAAAACTGGTGGTTCCGGTGGGCTTAATTGTGCCGATCGGCGCTATTTTCCTGGCATTTCTGGTGGATTACGGGTTACTGGAATTTGTTGGGGTTTTGATGCAGCCGATCATGCGACCGGTCTGGAAAACCCCCGGGCGTTCCGCGGTGGATGCCCTGGCATCTTTCGTGGGTAGCTATTCCATCGGGTTACTGATTACCAACCGCGTTTTTAAGGAAGGTAAATACACCATCAAAGAAGCGGCTATCATTGCCACCGGCTTCTCCACCGTATCGGCAACTTTCATGGTCATTGTGGCAAAAACCTGCGGATTAATGCATCTGTGGAATCTCTATTTCTGGTCAACCCTGCTGGTTACCTTTGCTGTCACAGCAATTACCGTACGGATTCCCCCCCTTGCGCACCAAACCGGAACAATTTGTAACGCCCATCACGCTTAAGGTAGTGCCGGACAAAAGGCATCGGTTTCAGCGGGCACTGGATGCCGGCATCACTACCCTGGAAAATGCGCCACCGCTGCCGGTAACCATCCGCGACAACCTGGTGGACGGGTTCCGCATGGCGATGAGTATCCTACCCACCATCCTGTCGGTGGGGTTGATGGGATTGCTACTCGCCAAATACACCCCGCTGTTTGATTTCCTCGCATTCCTCCTCTATCCCATTGCAAAAATACTACGGATACCGGATGCCATGCTGCTATCCAAAGCCGTTGCAACCGGTATAGCGGAGATGTTTCTCCCATCTTTGATGGTTGGACAGGCAGCGTTAATTACCCGGTTCGTCACCGCGGTAACCTCCGTATCCTCCATCATCTTTTTCTCCGCTTCCATTCCCTGCATTCTGTCCACGGAAATCCCGATTACCGTACCGGAACTGGTTCTCATCTGGCTGGAAAGGAGTATATTATCGATCATCCTGTCCGGCGTGCTGGCATATTTGTTTTTATAAGAAATGGATAACTATTCAGCTCTACCTGCAACTTTAATATTTTAGATTTCATTCGTTCTTATTCATGGTTCAATGGTTGTTATTTCACCTCACCCAACCCCTCCCGCCCCAAAAAACGGGGTTGGGGTGGGGATGGGTGAGGTTCGTTTCAGAATAGAACGGCAATACGCGGAAAAATACCGGTCATAGAATTGAATAGTTACAGAAATTGAACCGGTGGAATTTGCTGAGTGTTTTCTGTGTGCGCACCTGGCATGTTCAGAACTACCGAGGCATTAAAACGGAGAGAAAATATTTTTCTGATGATTAATTTTTGCCTGCCAATATCAGTAAAAGTTTGCTATCACTTTTACCAAAAACCACCTCCAATCGCTAATTCCATTTAGAAGTGAGATGATTTATAAACAACAATCCCCTTCTTTTTTGCATATTCGGCAACATCCCTACTGGTGATCATGTGGGTCACAATTATCGGGAACAGGTGTTCATGTATCCCTTCAAGCCGTTTTAATTTCTTACGGATAAATTTATCCACATCATTTCGGGAAAGTTGACTCTTGCTTTCACCGACGATTAACAACTCATTGCCGTTTTGGTGTGCTTTCCCTAAAATATTAATTTCGATCTCTTTTCCTTGATTATCCACAATGTAATCCCTGTCCAACCTGCCTTGTACAATAATTCCGTAATCTTCCTGCAACAGGCGAGGCAGGGCTTTGTAAGATTCATTCTCCAGGGTATATCCAATGGTTGCCGTAATTCCACCTAACTGTCTGCGGGTTTCGGCATGGTCTGCATTTAGTTTCCTGACTTCTTCCGTCAATCTTTGCAATTTAAATTCGGTTTGTTTTTGTGCTTCGGCTAATTCATCCACCCGAACGGTTAGCTGCTCTAATCGTTCCTCGGTGCGCTTCTGGGCTTCAGCTAATTCATCTACCCGTACGGTTAACTGCTCCAGACGTTCCTCAGTACGCTTCTGTGCCTGGGCTAATTCATCTACCCGGATGGCTAATTCATCCACTCGAACGGTTAGCTGCTCCAGGCGTTCCTCGGTGCGCTTCTGTGCCTGGGCTAATTCATCTACCCGGATAGTTAATTTATCCACTCGAACGGTTAGCTGCTCCAGGCGTTCCTCGGTGCGCTTCTGTACCTCCGCAAGTTCTTTCAACCGCACTTCGGTAATCTCCTGGGCATCCGCAATCCGTTCCTGGGCGACAGCCAACCGTTTAACAATTTGAGTTAGCTCTGTAAATTCTTCCCTGGTAACCGTCTTTTGTAATTCACCATACAGGTCGCCGATAACCTCGGCAATCTTCAAAGCAGCTTTTTGATCGAGGTCTTTCTTTAAATCGTTATAAAGTTTTAAGGTATCAACCATGGCAGTAATCCGCCTTGTCTTTCGTTATTATCAAAATATAATATATGAACAATGTCATTGCAATTCCTGGGTATCCATAAGGGGTACTGCTCAAATAAATTTCCTCAAAAATTTGATTTTTCCTTAGAAGGCGGTATCTTATATGACCACAATCCAAAAGATTCGATTTGGAAGAATTCGGACAGAGTTTGGGAGAGGAGATATCATCATGGGTTATTCAAGGAGGAGAGAATGATGCTCCGCTTATCATTCACCGGTTTAATGGTGGTCTTGTTGTTTCTTCTCTGGCAGTGTGCTCGCCAGGAAGGGGAGAAAACTGCTGTTCCGGATTCAACTCAACTGGCTTCAACTTCCATAGATTCCGGGGCAAAGCCGGTGTTTAAAGAAATTACCGAACCCCAGGTAGAGGTTGATTTACCGGAAATCATGAAACGGGGCAGGCTGATTGCCCTGACCGGCTACAGCGCTACCAGTTATTTCATATACAAAGGTCAACCCATGGGATTTGAGTATGACCTGCTCCAACTGCTGGCAAAACACCTGGGGGTGGATTTAGACATTGTGGTGGTTAAAAATCTTGACCAAATTTTTAGCATGTTAAACGAGGGGAAAGGAGACATTGTCGCCTACAGCATGACCATCACCAAAGAACGGCGAAAGAAAGTCAGTTTTACCGACCCCCACACCCTGATCCGCCAGGTATTGGTGCAGCGTCTGCCGGATAACTGGCGGCACATGAAACGGCATGAAATCGAGAAGCGGTTAATTACCAATGTAACCCAATTGATTGGGAAAAAAGTATATGTGCGAAAAGGCTCATCCTATTATCACCGGCTGGTGAATTTATCCGACGAGCTGGGCGATGACATCAATATTGTAGAGGTGCCGGGAGATGTCTCCACGGAGGAATTGATTGCCAAGGTATCCCGCGGGGAAATTGAGTATACCGTGGCGGATGAAAATCTGGCGTTAATCAATGCCGCCTATTACCAGAATATTGATGTGCATACCCCGGTCAGTTTACCGCAGCGGATCGCCTGGGCAGTGCGAAAGAACTCTCCCCTTCTGCGGGATGCCATTAATGACTGGCTGAAAGAGATAAAACGGCAGCCCACGTTTAATGTGCTCTATGC
Source organism: uncultured Calditrichaceae bacterium (assembly GCA_964471235.1). Lineage (GTDB taxonomy): Bacteria > Calditrichota > Calditrichia > RBG-13-44-9 > J075 > CAYYGL01. Next base: position 33,568 of record CAYYGL010000015.1, on the reverse strand, counting down.
CAAGTATCATCTCAACAAGCGATTTTTCCGGCAACGGGTCAAAAGCGAATTTTCCTCATTAAAAGGGAACAAAATATCTCCTTACGATGAGCTTATCAAAAAATATTCGAAAATACTGGGCTGGGATTGGCGGTTGCTTGCCTCCCAAATCTACCAGGAATCCCAGTTTGACCCCCATGCCAAATCGTGGGTGGGGGCGCATGGGCTGATGCAATTAATGCCCGCCACTGCCAAACAATTTGGCGTTCGCAAAAGCAGTGATCCATCACAAAATATTGCCGCGGGGGTAAAATATTTAAAATGGCTGGAGGATTATTGGAGCGAAATTCCCGACTCTGCCGAGCGAATCAAATTTATACTGGCATCTTATAATACCGGTCCCGGTCATGTTGAGGATGCCCGCCGCCTGGCGAAAAAATTCAACAAAGATCCCAACGTCTGGGATAACAATGTGGCGGAGTTACTGCTGAAAAAATCCAATCAAAAATATTTTAATGATGATGTGGTGCAATACGGCTATTGCCGTGGGGAAGAACCGGTTAATTATGTAACGGAAATTTTAGAGCGATATCGGGATTACAAGAAATTTATTAAATAACGTGAGTTCAACGTGTGTTGAAATAGAACGCAAATGAAACAGGTAACGCTGATTAACAGGGAGGAGTGTCATCATATTAAAAAAATCTACGAAATCCGGCTCCATCCGCGTTCTCTGTTTCTGATGTCGAACTGACGTGAAATAGCAACAGGTAATCATATTTATGGCAGAACGATTTTCCGGGGCAATAGCTGCAAAAACTCCTACGTCTCTCCGGCACTACGGTCCGGATATTACCGCCGGTCTGGTAAATGGAATTTTAATCATCATTTTTCAAAGCGCGTATGCCGCTTTAATTTTTGCCGGTCCCCTTTCCCAATTTTTATCCGAAGGCATCGGCATCATGCTCTTTGGGGCAACTGCGATGGGTCTTTTCATGGCGGTAAGCAGTTCTTTCCGGGGAACCGTAACCGCTCCCCAGGATGCGCCTTCCGCAATTATGGCAGTTATTGCCGGTACGATTGCGGTCAGTATGTCCGCCAAAATCGGAACGCCGACCATGCTGGTAACTGTAGTGGCTGCCATTGCCCTTACGTCATTCATCACCGGTCTGTTTTTGCTGGTGTTAGGATGGTTCCGCCTGGGGAACCTCATTCGCTTTATTCCCTACCCGGTGGTGGGTGGATTTTTAGCCGGTACCGGCTGGGTGCTGGTAAAAGGCGCAGTGGGCATTATGTCCCAGGTTTCCCTTTCGCTTCACAATTTCCCCCAGTTGTGGTCTCCGGATGTGTTCTGGAAATGGTTCTCCGGTTTGATATTCGCCATCGTATTATTTTTTTCCCAGCGAAAATTCAAACATTTTCTGGTGATGCCGGCGCTCATTTTGCTGGGGATCATCATCTTTTATGCTGCCCTGGTGAGTACCCATACCCCTATTCTTGCCGCCAGCCACAACGGATGGTTGTTAGCCCGGCTGTCCGAAGGAATTTTCTGGAAACCGATTCTTTATGAATCCTTCCCGAAGGTTCACTGGTCTACCATATTGCATCAGGCCGGCAACCTGGGCACCATCACGGTGATTAGCGTGATTTCACTGCTGTTGAACGCCAGCGGGCTGGAGTTGATCGCCCGGCAGGAGATAGATTTAAACCGGGAACTGCGGGCAACCGGAGCCGCCAATATCATCTCCGGGTTAGGAGGCAGCTCGGTGGGATATATGTCCCTCAGCCTCACCGCCCTGGGATATCGCATCGGTTCCCGCAGCCGTATCTCTGCGCTCATCTCCGCCAGTTTATGCGGCTTTACCCTGCTGTCCGGCGCTACTATTTCTACTTATTTCCCCAAGCCCCTCCTGGGTGGCCTGCTTATCTTCCTGGGACTTTCCTTTCTGGTAGAGTGGCTCTACCACGCCTGGTTTAAACTACCGAAGGCGGAATATTTCCTGGTGGTGTTAATCTTAATCACCATCGCCATGTTCGGGTTTGTGGAAGGCATGCTGTTAGGGATGTTGATCTCGGTGCTGCTGTTTGCCATCAATTACGGTCGGGTGGAGGTGGTGAAACACGTGTTAACCGGCACAACCTGCCATAGCAATGTGGACCGGGCGGCACCCTATCAACGCTACCTGCAGCAAAATGGGGATCAACTTTACATTCTGGAACTGCAGGGGTATATCTTTTTCGGTACCGCCAATACCATTTTCGAAAAAGTGCGACAGCGTATTCACCATCCCGGGCAACATGCGGTTCGGTTTCTGGTATTGGATTTTCGACTGGTCAGCGGGGTGGATTCTTCGGCGCTTTATAGCTTTGAGAAGATGAAGCTCCTGGCAGAAAATCAAAATATCTCCCTTGTGTTTACCGGGCTTGCGCCACAATTACAGCACCAATTCCTCCTCGGCGGCGTTACCGGGGATAGCCGCCATCCCATCCGACTGTTTCCGGATTTAGACCACGGCGTGGAATGGATCGAGAACGAAATACTGAAGAACTTTCCTGCCAGGGGTGAGATTTCTTTTAGCGGAGAAGACGACGCAACCTTTCTGGCAAAGGTGCTAAGTTTTCTGAATCCTGAGCAGGGAGAAATCGAAACACAGACCCAAATTGGTGAGGTGTTGATCAATTTCTTTGAGCCGCGCCGCTTTCAGGCGGGAGAATACCTGATCCGTCAGGGGAACCCCCCGGTGGGCATATTTCTTCTAAAATCCGGGAAAGTGACTGCACAGCTTGAAGAAGAGGGTGAAAAGGTTATCCGCCTGCGCACCATGAGCATTGGCACCGTTATTGGCGAGCTGGGGGTCTATCTCAATTTACCGGCAACGGCATCGGTCGTCGCCAATGAACCCTGCACGGCGCTGTTTCTCTCCCCGGAAAAATTGCGACAAATGGAGGAAACCGACCCGGCGGCCGCCTCGATTTTCCATCAGTTTATCATCAGAATTTTAGGGGAGCGACTGTCTAACAGCAACCGGGCGCTGAAGGCATTGATGGGATAAGAGGAGGCTGCTCAGGGTCCGTTTGCCATAGCATCCCCTGGGATGCTTCCATCTCTCAGCCGTGAGAGTTTACCCCTCGGCGTGGTTTCTAACTCCCATTTTCCCCTCGACTACCATTATTCGACCAGTAGGGTTGCCGGCCGAACCTATGACAAGCATCCCTGCTTGCCATAGCCTGTTCGTATTAATCTGAAAGCGGCGGCGAAATGATGATTTTCGATCCGCGAAGGGAGTGCAACTTCATTACCTTTCTCCCCATCCCTCCATATTCGCTGTAAGTTGAGCGTTGAAAGTGGCAGCGGTTTGCCATGATGTGACCCTCTTTCTATTAATTTGTGACCACAAGGTGAGAAAAATTCAGTAAATACCATCTATCACGCAGAAATTCGGAGAAAGATATGACCGCTTATGACAATTCCCCGGAACATCGGTTGGAGAACCCGATCGAACCAATCAACCTGCCTGCCGAGGCGCCGGGTATTATCCCATTACTGCCCATGCTATACATCGCCTGGGCAGATGGCATCTTCTCACCGGAAGAGTTTGATGTCATTTGCCAGCGGCTTCCGGAGAAAAGCTGGTTTAACGAGACCGAGAAAGTATTGTTAGCTAACTGGCTGAATCCGAAGAAGCCGCCCACACCCCGGCAATTGCAGAACTGGCTTCAACTAATCCGGCAAATTGCCCAAAATATCCCTGAATCATTTCGACGCAACCTGGCAGCCTTCGGGATGGAAATTGCCCGTATTGGCGCCAGTGATGCTTATGAACGTTGTTCCACCCCGGAAGTTTGCGCTGCTCTGGCAGAAGTGGAAGAAGCGCTTGGAATTGTCAGCGCTGAGGCGATCGGGGAACTCCTCTCCCCTACCCCATCGCCAGCCCTGCGCAACGATTTTTTACCATGACGGGCACCCTGGTTGGGGGGCGCATAAGCGTTGCCGGGGCAGCTTTAAGTGCTGCCAAATCGGCTTTAACCTTGCCATTCGGCATGCATTTCGGCGGCAGCAATTCGGACCACCCGGCGCTCCGGAAACCATTTACCATCAATTAAGGGTGATAATAAGCCATTCCGTATAGATACAATTGAAACTATCCCTTTGGTACACCCAAAACCTGAAGTGTTAAATCTTCATCTTTAATCTTTTATCATTCATCCTTTACCCAAAGGCATAAGTAGATGAAAAAGTTCCAGGACATCATTGACAGTTTATACCGTTACATTTCCCGCCATCTCCAGGCGGAAGTGGAGAATTACGAACAACACATTTACAACAACATGGCACATTTAGTAAAATATATCCATAAGGGCGATGTGGTATTGGTAGAAGGGCGCACCAAACTCAGCCGAATTATCAAGTTGTTTTCCAATAGCAGCTGGAGTCATGTCGGGATGTATGTTGGCGATGAACTGGTGAAGAAGCACCGCCCGTACCGGGAGCGGTATCTCCGGGAATTCGGAGAAGCGGATAGCCAGCATTTGTTGATTGAAGCGTATGCCGGTCAGGGGGTGGTTGCTGTGCCGTTAAGTAAATATAAACATTACAATATCCGGGTATGCCGACCCTATCGTATTCACAGCAGGGATTTAAAAACGGTCATCGAGGATGTTATCGGCAACCTGGGGAAACGGTATGACCAACAGAACATCGTAGATATTGCCCTGATGCTGCTGCCTTCCTGGTTAAACCCCTTTAAACAGCGCAGCACCATGGCATGTTTGGGCAGTTGCAATGATTTCCAGGTCATCTGCTCCGGGATGATTGCCCGGGCATTTCAGCGGGTAGGATACCCGGTTCGCCCGGTGCTCAATCCCACCCCGGAAGAACAGCATCGTATCCGAAATAATCCCTTTGGCGCCACCCTGGCAATGCGTCATTACTCCCAGATTTTACCCCGCGACTTCGACCTGAGTCCCAATTTTGAAATCATCAAGTTCAATATCATCAAAGCCGGCAAGTTTAATTATAAAAAACTTCCCTGGGGAGAAATAGACGAGGCAATTCCAGGGCAGGAATTGTGGCAGAATTCGCCTGGCAGCGATCATCAAAGGAAGAACAGCCGCCCATAACCGGCAACCGTATCCATTTTTATGACCGGTACGAAAACCGGCATTTACCAATGGTGTTCCGACCGCTAATCATCCACGACCAGGTCTGGCGTGGCAACGGTCATCGCCGGGGCGGTTCTGCTTCCTCCGGAAGCATCGTCCCAACTCACCGCTACCGTGTATGAAGTACTCCCCCCGGCATTTTTACAAAGCATTGCCGATACCGAAGCATTTCCCGACATCGATAGTTCCTGTACCGGATTCGTACCCTCCGGCGAATTACAAACGATGCCATCCGGAAAGGCAATGCGAATGGAGAATGGGGGATTATTGCCGTAATGCCGGGATGAAAACACAATCTCATCCCCCCGTTTTACGTGGAGTGACTGCGGTGAAACGGCTGGAACCGTTTGATTGTCATCCGTATCGATTACCACCTGGTGCTGGGTCATCATTCCTCCCCTGATAGTTGGTTTGTGTTGAAAATTCTGGTGAATGAAAAAAAATTATTTAGAGCTACTGAATTAAAAAGAATTCGTGGCAACACGCGATTTTTTTAACACGAGAACAACCTTATTTATCCATTTTCCATAGTTGCAACATCAGTTCTCCCGGGTATGCTTTCCCATCGCAATAATTTTCCGGTAACGCGGTTGTTCATGAAATTCTTTGAAAGTTGGAGATTGTTCCACCATTTTTACCGGATACCCCCGCGAAACAACGGTTTCCAGGAAATCGTAAGCTTGATCCATATCTCCTAATAAACCGTAAACTTCTGCTGCTCTAAACAACACTTCCAGGTTGTCGGGTGCTAAGGACACTGCCTGGTTGATGTAAGTTATTGCTTTCGGTTTATTATTTAAGTTAGCATAATAGCTGGCAATGGACTTCAATACCCGGGCATCATTGGGATTCACGGAAAGCTGTTCCGCTGCCAATTTGATGGCACGCTGATAGGTGGGGGTCGCTTTATAGGATTCATCGGGAATTAATTCATAACAAGAAGCCAGATTCCCCCACAAGGCATAGAATCGATCATTTTCTTCCAGGGCTTTTTCATACATACGAGCAGCCTGTGCATATTCCTGCTGCATAAAAAGGATGGTGCCCAGGTTGGAATACGCCCCATAGTTGGGATGGATACGGATTGACTCCTCCAGCATCTTTCGGGCGTCTTTTATATTGCCCATCAAAAGATACACCACCCCGAGATTCCGAAAGGCTTTAAAGTTCGAGGGCGCCATTTCGGTAACCCGGGAAAATTGTTGGGCAGCCTTCTGGTAATCCCCGCCCCGGTAATAAAAACGTCCCAGGTCATAATAGGTCGCCCAGTAATTACGATGTAGTTCAATTGCTTTTAAATACATTTTTTCCACCCGGCTGTTATCCCCCTTGCGGGCATACGTACTGGCTAATTCACGATAAGCATCCGAGTTGTACGGCTCGGATTTTAACACCTGCTCAAACTCCTGTACAGACAGATCATATTTTCCCGTGCCCCGGTAAATGATGCCCAGAGTTAAATGCACCTCGGTAAGATAACTGTCCAGTTCCAGTGCACGTTGACAATATTGAACCGCTTCTGCCGCCATTTTGGGGTCTTTGCGATATTCATAACGGCGCCAGAAGGCTTCTCCCAAACCGGCAAAGGCAAGCGCATACAGGGAATCTTCCCGAATCGCCATCTGAAACTGTTGAATTGCCTGTTCTACATTTTCCGGCTTATCATAATTTAGTAACAGCCCTTTCCCCTGAAGATAATATTCATACGCCCCGGAACTGGTGGTAACCCCTGCCAGGAGCACCCGTTGATTTTCCGTTTGAATGGGTAATTCCAACATCTGTTGCAAGTGATTTACCACATCTTTTTGAAATTCGGAAATGCTTTGCATTCCCTTATGAACCACAACGGACTTCAATTGTCGTAAGCTACGGGCATCGATTAAATTCAGTGTCAAACTCAGGGCATTCTCGCTCCGTTGCAAACTTCCGGTAATCACCAAATTCGCGTTAAATTTCTGTTGTGCTGCCCCTGCGGTTCGAACCCGGCTATTGCGCACTTCAGTTGACGGCACGACCCACAAAGCGTTTTGAGTCCCCTCAATTTGGGTTAGAGTGCTGGTAAGTAATTCCGTTAATCCGTCGCAAAATGCCCGGTCTTTGCCAGCATCTTCGCCATTCCGAATCGGAAGCACCACAATACGCTTTTCGGAAAGAACGGGAAGGGCATGGGGTTGATTCCACCTCCAGACAAGGTTTGCAACAAAAACCAGACCGCCTACAATGATAACCAATAATGCTGCCCGGCTTAACCAACTCCATAACGGCATGGGGGTCACTTTACCGGAGAATGGCAGCTTTCTTACCAATGAGCGATTGGAACCGCCGGTTGTTCCGACAAATGCAGGGATTCCATTGGGGGAATCAACCTGGTGTAAATCGTGCAACACTTCGTCCATACCGGCATATCGTTCTTCAGGCGATTTTCCCAGCATTTTAGCGATGATGGTATCAACGGCAGCCGGAAGTTGGGGATTCAGTTGTGTGGGCGGCTCATACGGCTCATTTACAATGGCATAAAGCTGAGCCGCTTCATAACTTTGGGCAAACGGATGCTGCCCGGTGAGGAGTTCATAGAGGATTACCCCAAATGACCAGATATCGGTTCGTTGGTCTACCTCCTCCCCCCTCACCTGTTCCGGTGACATATAGGGCACCGTGCCCAGGGTAGTTCCGGTTTGCGTCAGGTGGGAAGCCGGGGCGGAACTACCCACAAATTTCGCCAGCCCGAAATCCATGATTTTAACCTGATCGGTCTCTGTGATCATAATGTTCGAGGGTTTGATATCTCGATGGACAATCCCTTTGGCGTGCGCCGCCAGCAGACCCCCGGCGATTTGGATGGCGTAATCTATTGCGGATTGGGGATTGGGGATTCCGGATTGGATAATCTCGCGCAACTCCCTGCCGTCAATATATTCCATGACGATGAACAGTTGTTTACCAAGCTGCGGATCGTCTAACTCCTCAACCACATAAACATGTGCGATATAAGGATGATTCAAAGCCGCTGCTGCCCGGGCTTCGATTAGAAACCGCTCTCGTTCCGGTTCGTTGTTGGAAATTGTTGTAGGAAGCAACTTAAGGGCTACCGGGCGTCCCAGGCGAATATCTTCTGCACGGTATACCATCCCCATCCCGCCTTTACCCAGTTGACTTTCTATACGATAATGTAAAATCGTTTTCCCGATCAAATTATCCATCAGACCTCCCCAACAAAACCTTCGAGCGGGCAGAAAACTTTCGCGATACCCGTCGCAGGGGCATAATATCCCCTGTCATCTTTCCCGTAGCGTAAACTCAACTCAGCTACTTCTCCCTGGTGACTTTGCTTTGGAATTAATAATTGCTCTTGTGTTGCATAAAAGGCTTTTCGCTGGAACTTAATTGTCAAGATCCAATTCTTGAGAAAAATAAATTTTCCAGCTTCATAAAGCGCGGAAGAGACATCATCGGAAGTGTATTGTGTAGGAACAATGTATTGACAATTCGTGATCTCTAATAACAGAACCGAAGATAATCTCTCCAATATACGACATTTTAAATACGATACCTAAAAAAACCCTTAGAGACGGTTTTTTTGTGATGAGGCAAATAGTATATCAAGCTATCTCGCCTTGCTCACCCGGGGCTGAAGCACCTGCCAGCGTGCCAATAAACCGGCATATTCCTGACGGTATTTTTTGAAGACCGCATATTGTCCCTGGGTCGGGGCGGCATCGGCGCTTTGCACAGCAGTAACCAGATTGCCCAATACTCCTGCCACCGCAGCAAGATTGGGATGTCCCCCGGTTGTCAGAATCTTCAAGGAATCGTTCAGGGCGTCACCGGGATTTTCCTGTTGCCGGGTCTTCTGGATGGACTTAATCTCATTATAGGTGCGGACCACCTCCGCCAGGGTGGCGGTCACATCCCGTGCCAGGGCAAGCTGTTTCTTAAGCGCATCGTCAGAGATCTGCACCCTTGGATCCATCTTCACGGTTAGCGGCTGGTGGTATTCTTTCCCATCTACGGTAAGCGTTACCGTATATTTGCCGGGCAGCACCAGGGCGCCTTCGGGTGCGATTAAGGTGCCGTCATGCCACACCGCGGCAATCTGATAGTTGTAAGTCAGCGCCTTGGGTCGTGGGTAGCGCAGGTCCCAAATAAAGCGGTGGGTACCGGCTTGTGCGGAAAGCTGTTTGTCTTTTTTGATCCAACCGGATTGGAAATACTGGTTCACGGTGAGCGATTCCGGGGGGTCGCTGCTGGAGAAGCGCCGCACCAGTTCACCGGCAGCATCGCGGATGGTGAGCGTTACGGCTCCGGCGGCATCATCTTTCAACCAATAGTCGATAACGGCGCCTGCCGGGGGATTTTGCCCGAGGGGAGTGGAAGGTGGCGGCGGGGTATCATGATTTTCGTTGCTGCGTAATCGCCAGGTATTTGCCGGGGGGAAGAGATATGCCGGGCGGTCTGCTAAATCAGCCGGCAGGTGACGAAGCGGCGCCAGTACATCCAATGCCCAGATGCCCCTGCCCTGGGTGCCTGCCAGCAGGTCGCCATGATGCACCAGCAAGTCCCGCACCGATGCCGTGGGCAGGTTAAACGCCAGCGATTGCCAGTGCGCCCCGTCATCCAAACTGACAAACACACTGCGATTGGTGGCGGCATAAAGCAAACCCGGGCGCTGGGGGTCGGCTCGCACCGCAAACACAAATTGATCTTCCGGCAAGCCGCTAATGATGGTCTGCCAACTCTTGCCGCCGTCGGCAGTTTTGATTACCAGCGGGGCATATTTCCCGGTGCGATGGGCATCCACCGCCGCATAAGCACCCCGCACTGAGAAAGGCGAAGGCGCAATAGTGTTAATGCGTCCCCAGTGGGGCACCTGGGGCGGGGTAACATTTTGCCAGTGCTCTCCGCCGTCACGGGTGACATGAATCAGCCCGTCATCAGTACCCACCCAAATCACTTCTTCATCCAACGGAGAAGGAGCAATGCTGTAGATGACCCCGTAGCCGCAATCGCGCGCTTCTTCCAGATTGGGATCATCACAATTGCTTGCATCCGGCTTTTTGGCGCTCAAATCCGGGCTGATCACCTCCCAGTGGTCGCCGTCATCGTACGAACGGAATAGCACCTGGGCGCCGAAATAAAGGGCATGTTTCCCCACCGGAGAGAAAGACAGTGGGGTAATCCAGGTGTATCGGTAGCGAACGGTATTTAGTTTGGCACCGTAACTGGACACCGGCCAGGGGGAGACATTGGCAACCTGGCGGGTTTCCTGGTTGGCACGGGAGACGTATCCGCCCAATCCGCTTCCCAGCACGATGTTGGGCTCCCCGGGTTTGGGCACTTCATAATCCCGCTCATCACCGCCCACCGGGTGCCAGTCCCGTTCTTCGATCACACCATAAGGTCCCCGGCTGAGAATCTGTACGGTGCCGTTGTCCTGTTGACCGCTATAAATTTTATAAGGAAATTGATCATCTGCCGCCAGGTGATAGAACTGCCCGGTGGGCTGGTTATACCAACTCGACCAGCTTTTTCCACCGTCTACCGTTACCACCGTGCCCTGGTCGGAGGCGGTGATCATGTGGTCGGGATGGAGCGGGTTGATCCACAGAAAGTGGTAATCGTCGCCTCCCGGGGAGCCTTTGATGATAGAAAAGTGGTGCCCGCCGTCATCGGATCGATGGATGGAGCGCGCCATCACATAAACCACCTCGGGATTATCGGGCGCCACGGTGACCCGGCAGAAATAGTCACTGCTCAGTTCCGGATCGCGATTGATCAGGGTCCAGGTCTGCCCGCTGTCGTCAGAACGATAGAATCCGCCGCCTTTTGAGGCAGCGACCGCGGCATAAACGGTTTTCCCGCCACCGCCCCTGGGGGTTGCCAACCCCACCCGACCCAGCGGACCCTCGGGCAGCCCTTTCCCGGAAAGTTTCTCCCAGGTTTCGCCACCATCCTCGCTTTTGTAAATTCCGGAGCCCGGTCCCTCCTGAGGTTGAAAATAATCCAGCCAGGGATGCTGCCGGAACTGCCAGAGCGCAGCATAAACCACTGTGGGATGCTGCGGGTCCCGGGCAAAATCAACCGCCCCGGTGTTTTCATCCACAAAAAGCACCTGCCGCCAGCTTTTGCCGCCATTTTCTGTTAAATAAATGCCCCGCTCCGGATTGGCATCAAAGGCATGCCCCATTGCCGCCACTAACACCCGGTCCGGGTCCCCGGGATCGACCAGAATCCGACCAATGTGCCGGGTCTCTGCCAGCCCCAGGTGTATCCAGGTCTTACCGCCATCATCGGAACGATAGACTCCATTGCCGGAAACCACATCGTAGCGCATGGTTACCTGCCCGGTGCCCACGTAAATAATGTTCGGTTGGGAGGGAGCGATATCCATGGCGCCGATAGAGGCGGCAGCCTCATGCTGCATCAGCGGCTGCCAGGTGCGCCCGGCATTTTCCGTCTTCCACACCCCGCCGGCAACGGCGCCGAAGTAAAACGTATTCGGCTTTTCGGGGATGCCCACGGCAACGCTTGCCCAGCCCCCCCGAAAAGGACCCACCAGCCGCCAGCGTAGCTCCGGCAAAATCACCGCATCATTCGTTTGGGCAACGATGGAAGAATCGACGAAAAAGACTCCGAACATCAACAGCATACAGAGGAATGCTGTTTTCCAATTTAAGAAAATCTCATCGGAAAAACGGTACGGGCTGACTACAATTGAAGATTCACACATCATTTTCGGTTTTCTCCTTTACAGATTTGGGAAATGATTAACTTTTTGTAAAGTTGTACGGCACAGAGGCAATGCTCCCCAGGAACGAATGATATGAAAAAACGGTTTTGTCAATCATTCTTCAAACTTTACATGCGTTAAATGAAGCCTTAGTAGCAGTTGTCCTCCCTGACAATCCTATCGGGATGAAATATTTATAGCAAAGCAATGCCTTCTATATCCCGGGCTCCGGCAGGAGTGACCTGTCAATGCTCCCCACTGTTTATTCATTCTGAAGCCAGGTAAAGAGATGTTTCCTATCGAATTCAACATTGTATTTCACCTGCCTTAGATATCACTCCTACGGAGTTCCTTGTGGTTTTATTTGGGCATGTCGTTATTAACATGACACTCTTAACAGAGTTGAAACGACCTTTTGTTCGAGTTTCGAACCGCGGGCTCTGTCAACCATACCCATGTCGCCCCGCCCATGCTATTCGGTAATGTTATAATACAAAATACGATTACCAATGGAACTATTCAACTATAAACCCATCAGTATCATTCCGGTTTCTTCATCAATCGCCTGCGTCGATTGATGAAGAAACCGGGATGACGAATAAAACTTCAAATTCGCAGGTATGGCTGAATAGTTACTTACCAATTATAATAGCTTCTCTTTTAATTCCTCATGCCGTGTCCGCGTCTTTTCGAGAATATTTTGTATTCCCGGCTCTTGCCGAACCGGATCCAAAAAAGCATCCATGTGCATTGCCGGATAACACAAGTAACCTAATTCAACCGATTTGGTTAATGCACGCTCACAGTCTTCCGTTTTATTTAACAAGCCGTAGATTCGAGCAATTTCATACCAGATCTCTCCGTCGGCAGGGTCTTCCGATTCTCGTTTCAGCGTAAATTCAAAAGCGATTTCAACATTTCCCTGAATATATGCTACAAGAGAAGAGGCGAAATAGAATTCACCGACTTCTTCTTTGTGCCCTAATACTTTTTCAAAACAGGCAAGCGCCCGTTCATGGTTTCCCATCCGCATGAATGCTTCTCCAAGGTAGTTCAAAGTGAACGGGCTGTCGATATCCAGGTCGAATGACTCGATCTTGTCGTACTTTCCCAGAAACATGTAAACGATGATCGACGAACGAAAACGGGGATTGCCGGGATCGATAGAGAGTGCTGTTTCTATTTCCTTTTCTGCTTCCTCTAAAAAGCCGATGTAGCGGTAGTGATAGCTGAGAGAAAAATGAATCCAGGCATCATTGGGATTGATTTTCAATGCTCTTATCAAAAGGGAATGCGCTTCCTCGTGCTTTCCGATGTCGGTATAAATTAACGCCAGATATGCCAGTGCAGGAAGAAGATCGTGCTTTAAAGACAAAGCCTTGAGCAGTGCTTTTTCCGATTTCTCAAATGCATCCGCTGTTTCCTGTCCAACCTGGGAAAACTGGTTATAGCGGATGCCTAACTCCAGATAGGCAGGCGCATATAGGGGATCCAACTGAATTGCCCGATTGAGCATTCCAATCGCCAGGGTGCTTCCCTCCAGGTTTTGTGGGTAAGAAATGGCACGGAGATAAAATTCATAAGCCGCCGGGCTTTGGGGGGTGTCGGGTTTCATTCGTTCCCGCTCTTCTTCAGAAAATTGAATCTTAAGCCCATCAACCACTTTTTGGGAAACAATATCTTGCAGTTCGAACGCGTTGTTGTATTTTACCTGGATCCGCTCCCTCCAGAGCATCTTTTCCGATTCAAGATCAACCAGTTCAATATTGAGCCTGATGGTATCAGCCTCTTTCATATAACTACCGGCTAATATGTAGCTGACGTTCAACTCGGCACCTGATTTTTGGATATCCACCACCGCATCCTGGTACTTACGGATGCTGCTGGAGGGTCTTACCAACACATTTTTTGAATACGCCATGGCGCCAATAATCTGGTCGGCAAGAGCAAATCCCAGAAAATTTGTGCCGGGGTCATTCACCATATTGGTAAATGGAAGTACTGCCAACTTCTTAATTCCTTTACCCGTGATTTTTGCAGTGGATACTGTCTCCGAAGTCCCCGGGGCTGTGAGGTCATGAATCACCTCACTCATTTGTCCATACCGTTTATCCCGATTTTTTTGCAAAGTTTTTTTAATAACGATATGAACCGGTTCCCGCGAATCAGGCTCCCAAAACAATTTTGGTTCTTCATTCAGGATAGAATAAATGATGGCCTGGTCATAGTAACCTTGAAAAGGCAATACTCCGGTTAACATTTCATAGAGCACCACGCCAAAGGACCAGATATCTGTCCGCTGATTCAGTTCTTCTCCCTTAACCTGTTCAGGGGACATGTAAGCAAGGGTCCCCAGTGTGGAATTATCTTTTGTGATTTGCGCCCCGGCGCCAATCTTGGCGAGGCCAAAATCCATGACCTTCACTCGGCCCTCTTCCGTCACCATGATGTTGCTGGATTTGATATCGCGATGCACGATGCCTTTGGCATGGGCGGCCTGCAGGCCCTCAGCGATCTGGGTGGCGATATCGATGATCTGCTCGGTGGGCATGTATTGGGCGAAATGTTGAGGCGAAGCATTCCGGGGGCCGTCGTCTGTTTCTGAAGAAACACCTCGTTGGGAATGCTTCGCCCCTACGTCTGCGATAACGTCTTTCAATTCCCGGCCGTCTATATATTCCATGACGATGAACATCTCATCATCGACTTCCTCAATCGCGTGAATCGTGGCGATGTTCGGGTGATTCAGCGCCGCGGCGGCCTGCGCCTCGATTCTGAAGCGCTCCCGTTCCTGTTCGCTGGCGGCAATCTGCCGCGGCAGGAATTTGATAGCGACGTCGCGTTTGAGTTTAGTGTCGTTCGCTTTGTAGACGACGCCCATCCCGCCTTCGCCGAGTTTTTCGGTTATCTCGTAATGCGCGATTCGTTTGCCAATCATACTTACTCCGAGTCAATGTCTTAAATTTTGTTCAATTCTCAAATCCCGTAGGGATGAAATGTTGATAGCGATCCGGTAACTCCACCTGTCCGAAACTGCGCAGGAGTGAAATGTCAACCTGAATGTAAATTTGGGTATATGTGTTTGCCATTTGTTTCCCTCTGTGCTAAAAACTACATGTCACTCCTACGGAGTTTTCGTGTTTTTCTCTTTCGCTCGGCTATAAACATGACACTCCTGACGGAGTTGAAAAATCACGGCATTTTTGTGTACATCATCTCGAACTCACCCCCTCTTCCCCCCTCTCTTCCCGACAAATCGGGATCTTCGACTTTCCAGGAGAGGGGATGAAAGGGAGTTAAATATGCAGCCTCAGAAAAAATTATCAAAATTTTTACAACCCAACCGGAATTTTCTGGACTGGAACCCTAAAAACTATCATTGTACCCTGTTAGTAAAAAAGAACAATCATTGTTGAAGCGAGAAATGTTTGTTATTAATTCTTTAAGCGCCGAATTACCACCAGGGTGATGTCATCCGATTGAGGAGTATCTCCCGCATGTTGCTCCACCGCTTCGATGATGGTGTCTACTAACTTTTGAGAAGGCAAATCCAGACTTTCCCGAAGGACTGCCTCTAACCGTTCTTCTCCAAATTCTTCATCCTGTTGGTTTTTGGCTTCCGGGATGCCATCGGAATAGAGTACCAGCAGACTACCCGGAGCAACTGAGATTTCCTCCTGAGCATACTGAAATTCCGGAACAAATCCCAACACCAATCCCCCCTTTTCCAGGCGGGAGATTGAGTTCGGGTTTTCATTAGGATTTTCAAAGAAAAAGGGGAAATCATGCCCGGCATTGCAATATACTATCCGGTGATTTGTAAAATCCAGGATGCCATAATACATGGTGATAAATTTTCCCATCCCGGTATTCTGGTAGATAATCGTGTTGGTATTGCGCATACACTCCCGGGGCTGGGGGGCAGAGATAACCTGGCTGTGAATAGTCGCCTGGATATGTGACATCAACAATGCTGCCGGCATCCCTTTTCCGGTAACATCTCCAAGGCAAAATGCCAATTGATTATCTCCGATGGGGATGAAATCGAAATAATCCCCGCCCACAAATTTGGCGGGAATGCTTTTTCCGGCGATATCATAGCCGGGAATTTCCGGGGCGGATTTGGGCAGCAAGTTCACCTGAATTTCATACGCCATCCGCATCTCTTCCCGCACCCGCACCAACTCTTTTTCTTTTTCCAGCAGCCGGGCGTTTTGAATTACCTGGGAGGATTGGGTGGCGATGATAGACAACAGTCGTTGACTTTCAGCCGTAAATCCTTCTGGCGACTTTTGATTGAAAGCGGTCAACAAACCAATCATGTTTCCCTTAAAAATCAGGGGGACGCTGAGTAATGATTTGATTGGGCAGTCTTTCTCAATCAATCCCGTAAATCGGTCATCCTCACAAAGATTGGTTACCAGCAGGGGTTTCTGATACTTTAACATCCAGCCGGTTAAATGTGTATCGAGTCGGAACGGCAGGAAAGAAGCGGAAGTATCCGCTTTGCGTACCATGGTATGAAACCCTTTGTCCTGCTCCTGTTCATCCAGCAGCATCACCGCCGCCTGTTCCACCTTTAAAAATTTGACACACTTCTGGACTATCAAACTCACAATTTTATCTAACGACCCGGTGGAGTTGATTGCCGTGGCAATTTCGTTTAAGATGGATAGCTCTTCGACCGCTTTCCGTAACCGGAGGTTTTCTCTGGTTAGAGATGCTAAATCATTTGCACCATGGCTGTTTTGCATGGTTTTAAATCCTCCTGGCTTATATGTCGGTTTAATTCTTGCCGGGATGTTGATCCAAATATATAGAATTAAATACACCGAGGTATTAAATTCCAGGTAGATACTAAAAAAACAGAATAGCCATTTTTTAGGAATATAACAACATTTTGGGGAGGACAAAAAGAAAAGTATTGCCAGAAAAAAAACAACGGCTGACACAAGTTGCCAGCCGTTGTTCAAAATAACCCATGACTCGTCAGTTACCCTGAAGAGATTTAGTCATTCCAGGGATTGGGTAAACCCGGTGTGGGATATTTAATCACCCCTAAAATTCCCTGGGGAAGCCGGATAATCTCCAGGAAATTTTGATATTCGTAGGCGCCCATATCCACCATCCCATCATTGCGTTGTCTCTGTCGTTGATCCAGGTCTAACGACGGGCTGTTTGCAGCAGGAGCCTGGTTAATCACCGGGGAACCCGGGCTTAAATGCCATCGAAAATGATCCGGATCAAGAAATTGTGGATCGATATTCAGGTTTCCCACACCATTCGAATAACCGCCCTGGATATCATTGTGTTCAACATGGGTAAAGCTTTCAGAGTTCTGATCGGTTTCCCATTCCCCATTAATGGCAGGATTATCCACATGCAATTGTTCCTCTGTCCATTGATAATTTAATCCATGGGTGTAGGGTAAATCTTCTTCTTCACCGCCTTCCAGAGGCTGGTCATAGTTCAACCGCCAGTTATTCCAGATGATATTGTTAAAAATTTCCGGATCGCTATAGCCGGGTGGGATAAACGGTCCATCCTGCCCGTTATATTCATGCCCGTTTCGTTCACTATCCATGCCGCCGCCGGCAGGGTCAAAACTACCGGCAACAATATTGCCGACGATGGTATTATTGAACACCCGGGCATAAAAAGCATCATCAAAAGCGATTCCAGCACCACGGGCGGCGTTCTCCCCATGATCATCACTGATATTCTGAGCGATTACGTTATTGTAAACATTAATGTGAGAGAGGGTATCCCCCACATCCTCAAAGCTAATCCCGGCGCCGTCATCAAAATTTAAATTGCGCAGGATGACGTTGCCGTAAATATCAATGGGACCTGTCTCTTCAAAATACATTCCACCGCCATGATCTTCCGCATGATTTTCTACAATGATATTCCCATAAATTTTAAGGTGGTCTTTTACTTCATACAGACAGATACCGCCGCCATAGTCCGGTGAATAATTATGGAAAATCAGGTTATTATGGATTTCATAGGTTCCCGGTGGAGGACCGGCTAAGGAATCATCCCAGATATGTTCCGGTTGACCATGCTCCGGACCATACCCCGGTTCATCATTTACACTAATGCCGCCGCCATAACCGCCGTAATTACCGTTCTCTGCAATGATGTTTGACCAGATTTTCACATCATGGTTCGATTTATGTAACCAGATGCCGCCACCGTAATAACCACCGTTTCGGTAAATCAGGCAATTATTAATATCCAGATTGGTATTCCCGTAATCGCCAAAGATTCCGCAGCCGATGTCCTCATCCACCGTACCACCGGTGATGGTAAACCCACTGATCGTGATGTTACTCACGCTTCCGGTTTCACCACCAGCGCCTATGAAAATGGTAGGACCGTAACCATTGACACCCTGTTCACGAATTAAACGAATATCGCCTGTCGGTGACGTTTCCGGTAATCCGGTAAGTGTTACATCATGAGGACCATAACCAATCAGGTGCACATCATCTTCCGTTATCTGGATGCGTTCATGATATGTGCCGGGTAAAACATAGACATAGCATGGTCGCACACTCGGTAAGTTATTCAGTGCAGTGGTAATTGTCCGGTATGGATGGAGTACAGAGCCGTCCTCGGGACCAAGATTATCTGCCCATACATAAACAGAACGCTGCAACCAATCCATTACTTCAGAATTCGACATGTTTACGACAACCGGTATTGCATTAGACACCCCGGTGGAATTCGCCAGGATCAGAGTGCCGTTAAGGGCATCCGGTTTAATTTGAACATCCACGTAACTATCTGTCCAGTTAACAATGTCTTGCTCCTGCCCGCCTAACGAAACCGTAGAATATCCCTGTTGATCGCCAAAATACTGCCCGTAAATCCGAACGATATCTCCCCGGTTTACCTGGAGGATTCCGCTGGAGGGCTGAATATTTCTGGGTGAGTTCTCCAGGGGATTGGCGGGATTATAACTGGCTCGTTGAACCTTGAAGAAATTCTCATCCAGCATTCCGATGGGAGCCGCACTTAAAATAACCGGATTGTCCTGGGGAACAATCGGGCCATTGCCCAACATACCGGCGCCAAGTCCCATAAACGCAACCGGTACCAATGACCAGTCCGCTTCGAACTTGAATTTCCCCTGTCCAAAAGTATAAGGCAAGGTAAGGGGCAGATAGTTCGGGTTGTAGCCGGGTTGGTTGGGATCATTGCCCACGTAGATATGCACCCCCGGGGCAGTCCTCCGTTCCATTTCCGGTTTTTGAATGGGGTTTTGCCCGGGCGGGCATTGATTGACGCCCGCTTGCCCCGGTATATCCGGTGAGCCGGCATAACACAGGGGGTTGCCCATATAGCCCACCCCTAATAAATATCCCAGGTGGTCATAAATGCCAACCGGAGCGCCCACAACCCCGGCTTTTTCCATAAACAACAGACTTTGCAAATCATTCGGATCAGCCGTCAAAGAGCCGCCACGGGTATCAATATTCACATCATCGAATATGCCGCCTTCAATTTCACCGGCTAAGGGAACACCAAAAGATGCTCCCGGCGGGGTGGTATTGACTCCAAAATCTTGCTCTACCCAGGAACCGCCGGTTACGGTTACCAGAACCGACTCAGAGCCGGCAGGAGAAGCACTGAATCCTGCCAATCCTTTCAGGGGATCCCCGGGATAGATTTTGACGATATAATCCCCCGGGGCAATTCCGCGGAATTCATAATATCCCGGAAATGGTCCGACAAATACCCCGCCAAATTCATCCGGCGGCCAGGTATAGGGTTCGAACCATCCCTGAGCCAGGGTTGCAGCGTCGTCAAATTCTCCGGTTTTGGTGGTAGCCAGCAGTTGGGTACCGGTAGCATCCCATAATTCTACCGTTACATCAAAGAGGGTGCGCTCTTCTTCCTTATTATAAACGCCGTCTCCTACCCAACTCCCTCTCTCAAGATTATCATTATAAACAAATCCCTTAATGAGTCCTTCATTGGCAGGAATGGGCTCCACATATAAATCCGCCTGGTAATTTGCCGTATACCACTGAACATATCGATTCATGGCATTAAATGTTACATCAATAGGTGGTTTTAATTTATAATTGATATGTGTGGTGTCCCTTCCGCCGGGATAAAATGTTTCGGTGCGCATGGCGCCTCTGTATCCCGGGGGCAATTCCACATCAACATAACCGAGCACTTCTATTTCCGGCAGGTCATCAAACCGATACCAGCCGTTAGCGTCGGTATATTCCGTCATCTGTACACTTCCGTCTTCATAACGAATGTGCACTTCCGCCCCGGGAATTGGGGTAGGCGGATTGGTGGAATTATCATAGACATATCCCCAGACACGGGCAAAGAAGCGGGGGACCAATAGTGTATTGAGCGGAAAAACCACATTTTGATTGGGCGCCACGGTTACTTGCTGTTGCGTCCATACATAATCCAGTGGAATATCGAACATCATCATTTTGTATCGTCCCGGGGGAACATTGTTGAACGTAAAATCGCCTGTTACCGGATCCGCTTCCACGGTCGCTACCGGTCGAACCGGGGCGTTTTCAGTAAACAGGATAACCAATCCATCGGGAACCCGGTCGTTTAAGGTAACGCCCGGATGGTCTTCGCCGGGGATGGGAAACGGTTCATCCGGGGCAAGGTTCGGCTTATCCGCATCGACTAACGTTCCGCTGATACTGCCGGCATTGGCTAATGTGGTTCCGGGCGGAAAACGGTCGGCCACATTACTGGCGTCTATTTGCCCCATTTTTTCCACATAACTATGCCAGATCAGGAATCCACCGGCTTCAGTGCCCGGATCCCCGGGATACAACTTCGGATCCCAGGCGGGTCCGCCCTCTTCGGTATAATTCAAATAAAATTCCGTATTCTGGTCAAATCCCAGTGCGGCCACTTCCGGTAATTGCGGATATGTCCATACCTCACTGGGATCTGAGGTCACAATCACTTCTCCCGGGGGTAACCCGGTAAAGTAGTATAACCCATCGGTATTGGTAATCACCAGGCCATCAGAAGTTTGGATGACCGGTTGGGAGCCGGTATACCCGACAGCAAGGGTATCCCCATCCTCATTGCGCACAATAAATTTAACGCCATTTAAGGGAACATCTTCCGGATAACCATCCGGCTCCCCATTGACCATAAAATCATAGAAAGCATAAACCAGCAAATTTGCTAACGGCAGTTCGTTCGTGGAAGGGGTTCCATCCAGATTTTTATACAAGGGTGGCAAAAATGCATCCTTGGTCTGGTTATCGCCCGGTTGAACTGTGAACTCCCGGCTGGTGAGATCGTATCCCGGGGCAGAGAACATCACCACATATTCACCCGGGGCAGGCACATCCGCTGTCCAGGTGTTCCCGGTAACCGTTCCGTAGGTAATAAAGGCACCCTCGGAATGTTGATTCTGCACCATGACCTGGGCGCCGAACACCTCATCACCCGGTCCCGGATTTAAATTGGGGCTGCCGTCCGGCAATTGCCGGCCTTCCCAAATTTTACCACCAATCGTGGCAAACTGACCATACATCATCCCCGGGAGCAAAACCAACCCCAGCATGACGATGATCACTCTTTGTATATTCTTCCAATAGTTCATGATATAATCTCCTTATAAATGGTAATTTCTGAGTAATATCTCATCCGAAGGCAATAAATGCTCACGATACACTTTTGCCCCGAATAGAGATGGTGTACAAATTCCTGTTGCTCTAACCGTGAAATTTTGTTAGGTTGGATTTTTAAAATATGGTGCCTGGGGCGGCTCGCAAAAAATCCATCTCGCCAAAGACTCGGATATGCAGGGTCGCTTCCGGGCTCCCTTTTTTTCCAACCGCAACGCACAATTAAGTTGATTTCTCCCCTTCCCTACTCTTTCTATCAACTCAAAAACATCGGGCTATCTCTAAGCTTAATCATATATTTCATTGCACCCTCCTGTGTTTGGTTCAACAGCCTTTCACAACGGCTTATTTATCGGGCTTCTCCGTTAAATCGTGTTCTATCAACTTCCGTTACCAGAAGTCTCTTCAGCACTTTTAACGGACGTTCCCCTGTCTATTCGGTAATGTTTCTTATTTCAGCTTATGCTCTTCTAACCCCATTTCCACATCTCCGGAGACAATTTGCGGTCGTAATAAAATGACCAGCTCCGTTTTCGCTTTTATTTTATTCTTACTCCGAAATGGAATACCCAGAATGGGAATACTGCCCAGGATGGGAACTTTGTTTACCGTGGTGATTTTCTGATCTTTAATCAGCCCTCCAATAACAACTGTTACCCCATCTTTTACCATGACCGTGGTTTCGGATTCCGATTTGTCTACTACCGGGATATTTTCAATAAACTTGGTGACTTCACTAACCTCCGGTCGGATTTTCATAATGATATATCCATCTTCATTGATAATGGGGGTTACATTCAGTTTTACCCCCACTTCAACGGTTACCACTTTCTCAAAAGTGGTGAATACCCCCTGAACATCCCGGGTATCAATGGTTTTGTAGGGCACCGTGCTTCCGACCAGGATATGTGCTTCTTTGCCATCGATACACATAATTCGAGGATTTGAAAGAAGCTCGGTTTTTCCAACTGTTTGCAGGGCTTCGATTAATCCATTGAAAGTAAAATCACCGGAAACCAATCCGGTAGTTGTGATCCGCCCGCCGGGATCGGTATCCGATAGAATCCTAAAATGAGACCCGATATCAATATCCCCGCTAAACTGCCGGGTCAGGGCATTCCAATCGACCCCTAATTTGTAATTGTCGTTTAAACTGATTTGCAGAATTTTCGCTTCAATCAATACCTGGCTGGTTTTCTGATCCAGCGTGTCGATCAACTGAGTGATGTAGGGCAAATTATCCGGTAAATCTTTGACAAAGAGTTTATTGGTATTTTCATCGAAGAACACCGAACCGATTCCCGGGGTTAACTCATTCTGTATTCGATTGGCAACAGCTTCGGCATTGGCATACTGAAGCGTATAAATCTCCATAACTCCTGCTCCCGGTTGGTCTGCTTCCTTGAGGAATTGAGCAATTCGTTCAATCCGTTCCGTATCATCAATCACCAGCATTTGGTTGGTAGAAGGGTCCAACTGAACTTTACCGCCGGCGCTCAACATATTTTTTACCACTCCCTCCACACTCTGTACCGAAACATAATTCAAAATAAAAGAGCGGGTCTGCACCGGTACATCCAATTCTTTGATAACCATCTCCATGGTCCGTAAGGATGCGGGTAAATCCACCATAATAATGCTATTACTGCGTTGGTCGGCAACCACATTTCCATTTTTGGTTTTTAACTGAAAAATGGATTTTACAATTTGATCGGCATTGGCGTAATGCAGCTTCACAACCCGAGTTTTCATTAAGTCTCTAAATTCTTTCCCAAACCGTTGTTTATACTCATTTGCGGTAATTACCTTTATAATTCCGCCGTCTTTATAATAAGCCAATCCTTGCATCTCTACCACCAGGCTTAACGCTTTCATCACGTCAATATTGTCGATCGAGATAGTGACGGTTCCCTGCACCGCTTTACTGGAAACAATATTTACCCCCCCTTCGCTTGCCAGTGTTTTTAATACATCATGAATATCGGTATTTCGGAAATTTAAACTAACCTTATGGGCTCCCGAGGTTTGAGAGAAGCCAACGGCACTCAACAATCCGCATATAAGGAGGAGCTTTCCGATACTTTTAAGGGAATACATCTGATAATGTCTCATATCTCGCCTCGATTCGTTAAGGTTGACAACATCCTTGTTTAACCTGACCCGGAATCATTCAGGTTACATGGTTAACTCAAATCGTTCCCCATCCTGTTCTAATACGATTCGGTCGGATAAGATTTCTTTGATCAAATAGCCTCCCAGCCGATCATCAACGGTTACGAACATGGAATTATTGGAAATGTTTTCCCGAACAATCGCTTTCGGTGTTTCTCCCATCATTACCCCTAACAACGAATAGCGTTGAGATAAGCCGGGCACCTCCATTGCATTCACCGGCGCTGACTCAGCAGAAGACGACTCAGATCCCTCATTAACAAAAAATTGACGTTGTGAAGCAAGTTTTGCTAAAGACACCTGTCTTTTTCGGTTTACTTTTACGAGTGACTGCTGATTGGCTGGCACCTCCGTTAAACCCGGCAATTTCATTTTTTCTTGAACACCTGCGGCATCTTTCCATAAGAACAGCGGTAAAGAAATTGTCAGAACGATGGAGAAAACCACCAATACCCGATTCATTTGTTTTAATAAAGCTGCCTGAGTGTTTGTCGTTCGGCTTTTTCTCTTTTCCGGAAACCGGGAACGCCGGAACCAGTCAATTGCTTTTGACCACAATGAATGGGTGGATTTCGCAGAAGAATTGCCTTCTCCCGGAACCGTCCCGTTACGGGAAGCAAGTAAGATTTTTTCACGATTTAACGCAAAGTTATCAGGTATTTGGGTCATACCACTATCCGGTAAAAATGAATGGTTAAGCATTTCGTCAATTGATTGTCGCCATTCTGTAAGAAACAAAGTGATAACATGTTATCCCACCCAGGTATTCTTATTCCTGACACGTTATTAAACCGTTAATAAACGAACGACTATTAATTGGCATTGCAGGCGTTCCCCCTTCCCGGTAGGGGTGAGGTAAAAGTGACGGATACGGGTCAGGCGGTAGCGCGACTCCAGTTGTTCGAAAAATGTGACCAACTGGGGGAGTGTTCCGACACAATCGATTTGCACCTGGATACTGCGGATATCGGATTTTGAATTCGGAGATGCCGTTCGCTTGAAAAGCGAGGTAGTCTGCAGGGGCTGAAAGCGGCGGATCAAAATTCCTTTCCCGGCAGTCGCCTCAATATCTTTTAAAAATTCCGCAATGGGCGCCACCCCCGTTGCCTGGAGAGTGGTTTTCGAGGTTTTCATTTGTTCGCCTGCCTGTCGAACCAGTGTCAAAGTCTTTACATATTGCGCCCGCAACTGATCGATACGGCGATCACTATTTTTCCAGTCTTGATATGCCGGCAGCAATAAAAATCTCGCCATGATATAAAGAGCGATCAGAACGACCGCAATCGTGATGAGTATTTTTTCCCGGGCTGTTCGTTTCTGCTGGCTCATTGTTTTTCCTTACACTCCAATACTGATTTCAATTATTGTTGGAAGCGAATTTTCATTTCAAATTCAATCGTTTCCGATGACATTGCCTTCATACGGCGGTCGGCATTGGAAATAACCGCCTCCCGGAATTCAGGCTGTTTTGACAATTTTTCCGAGAGGATAAAAACATCAGACATATTGGAAGCCTTGCCCCGCAGGAGAAACTGCTCACCGCGGATAAAAGTTAACGAATTGATCCGCACCCGAGGAGGCAGGTTTTCCATCAATTTTGCCATCAGGGTAGCCGCCAGGTCTTCACCACCCAACTGCTTTTTTAAGACTTTTTCCACATATTGCTTTTTCTTCACCAATGCCATCCGGGGTTTCAATTCGTTTAAGGCAGCCTGTAAATGAAGGATAACCGCCTGGCGCTGGTTTCGGGCAAAGGTTAGGCCGCCGATTAATACTCCCACGATATACAAAAACAAAAGTGCGGAGTAAACAATCTGACGGATTTGGGCTTGTTTTTTCCCCTGTTGGCGGGATTCCACGGGGCGCAAATCCATACTATCTTGATGACGTGCCTGCACCATCCCCAACAATGCCGAGATGGAAAACCAATGGTGAAAAATGGCATCATCCCCGGTTTGGGAAAAATGTTTAAGCGGAATCAGAGGGTCAAACCATTCCACCTGCATGTTCAAATTGTTGCACAACTTCTCAATCAATATTTCCTTGCGGGGGAGCCATCCGGTCACCACTACGGATGAAATATCCATCAGCTCGGTTTCATTCTTGGCAATTGCAATAGTCTGTTCGATGTTCTCGGAGAGATCATCAATCCAGCTTTCAAACATCGAGGAGCGTTCCGCTTCCTGAACCTGATCTATTAGTGTTGCGACGCCCTTGCTGACACTACGGCAAAAACGCATTTCCCCATGATGAACCACCAGAACATTGGTAGCCGAGAAATCCACATCTACCAGAATAAAACAGGCATCCGGCAAAGTAGCACTAATCGCAAAAAAGTGGATAAACGACTGAAAAATCATCTCAATATTAACTCGAACCGCATCCACAATTAACCCAACCTGTTGACAGAGTTCGATATACCGTTGGATGTCACTTTCCCGCGCCAGGGCAACGATTACCCTGGAATAACCATCCGCTTCCTGCTCCACCACTTTGTAATCATAAACGATCTGTTGTACCGGTAGGGGAATATCTTCCTGAATCCGATAAGCTATCATCTTCTGCAATTCCTCCGGGTCCTGACCGGGATACCGTTGCAATTTGAGATGGACGACATTCTGGGGAATGGAAATGGTTACATGGGTACCGGTGGGTACTTTTGTATCGGAGATAAATTCCCGGAGGAACATGAGCATTTCATCATCCTTCTCGGAGGAGAGGAATTTGACTTTCAGAAATCGCACCCGTTCTTTGGAAGTTCGACCGTTTACCAACATCATTTTCAAAACATGGCGGTCAAACTCGATGGCGCAGAACCCCCGGGAACGCGGTAAAAGTTCACGCGTCCAATCCCGAACATTCATTCCGGCCTTCACGGGGCTTACCAATTCCTTTTTGGCTATTTCTACCGGTTTCATCATCTTCTTCGGTTGCTTAATATAAAATGCCCAGGGTTCAGGTGGTGAGAATGTTTCACCTTCCCCCACAGGTTCTTATTCCTGCCAATTAACAATTTCAATTTCATCGCGATTCTTTCGATAAACGGTAGCGGTCACATCCTGACGCATTTCTTCCTTCCCCGGTATCATCCCCCGGCTATGGATGGTAAAATGGGTGGAAGTGACTCCCAGGATACCGGCACCCACCAGCCCATTTAAAATCACCTGGTCTTCCGCTTTGAGTTTCAACTGCTTCCGAAGAGTGGGCACAATGTCAACGGCACCGGAAAAAACGATATCGTCTTTGGTGAAGGGTAATTCATCCTTGCCCCATCGGAGATGAACAATGCCCTTCGCCAGGGCTGTCGGCATCCCCAGAATCCGCAGTACCTCAACGGAGGTTGTGTTAATATTCACCGTGCCGTCCCCGTAAACGGTTGCCACCGGGCGAAGCAGTTCCACATCCGCTTGCGTAAACCCCTTGATAAAGGCAATTTCTTCCAGGTAATCCAAATCCCCGTTTTTACAGGGATAAGGATTATCCAGAGATTGATAAAAAGAATTCTCCGCGCCGAATTGCCGCGGTTGATCATCACTATCCAGCCAATCCAATAATGCGGCAACTTTTTGCGGGGTCATTCCCGGTAAGCGAAGTAAAATTTCCCGGGGTGCCCGGTTGATATCAATTTTTCGGTTTTCATCCAGGATGCCATAAACAACCGCATCTCCGGAAGGAGCCTCATGGTCGATATAAGAGATTTCAAAAGTGCCTTTTCCGCAGGGGATATGCCGGAAAAGCGCCGGTCGATCTGCCCAGGGTTCCGTCAGGGCATCAAAGGGCGGTTTGGTATCGGTTACGGCATCCAGTCGCAGCACCGAGAGGGCATGATGAATGCCGGCACGAGCCAGCCAGCGGGCTTCCGTAACCTGCCACTGGTAGAAATCCAGACGAAGCCCCATCACCACTTTTTCGGCAAGGCTTACTCCCACCAGCGTCAATAACGCCAATATCCATAGCGAGGTGATGGATAAACTTCCCCGCTGGTGATGGAACAGATTTCTGACCCACTTATCGTTTTGCATAGATGGCATGATTTCGTACCGGATAAATTTTGTTTACAGGTATCCCCTGCTGTGATGTCGGCATTATTTGAATGCGCACTGCCAGGGGCAGGACGGTCGGATCATCCCACCGGTCTACCCAGCGTGGTTTCCCTTTGAAATACCGGAGATAACTAAATCGCACATATTCCACGGATGACAACAATGTTTCTTCTTCACTATATCCCATCATGTCCGAAATTTTCCGCATAAAGCGCTGCGTTGCTGTCTCGGGGTCCACCTTCAGTATATAACTGACGGAGCAAAGTTTGCGGTGTGTCTCATCGCTCCTTATTAATCCGGTGAAATGTAGTGCTTGCGAGCTCCCCTGGAAGGCCCTCACATAACCACTATTTGCCCCGGCTAATTCCATATCCAATTTGAAAATACCTTTCCGTGCTTCCATGATTTGCTCACGTGACTTTAGAATTTTAGTGCGCGACGCGATCGCTTCCTGGAAGAGAGAAAACACCGCCATTCCTACAATGGAAAAGATGGTTAAGGCGACCAGCAGCTCCACCAGGGTGAAGCCATTTTCATCTGTCCATAGATGTTTGCGATGTTCCCTGTCCGCGTCATTATGTGTTCTTTCTATCGTCATCACCTCCCCGACCTCGCAGATACTGAGTGCTTTAAAAAATGAATGTCACGATTCACAAATAAGGACCATAAGCCATGCCCTATCATTCCTGCCATGCAAACTGAAATTCTCCATCTTTATTCCGGATGCGACCCGGCATCCTTTTACTGATTGATTCAGTTACCTCTGCCCGGGGAAGAAGGGTGGTTAATGTTACGTTTTTTTTCTTCCCCCGGTAGTCCCAGGATACGGTTACCCGGGCTTGTAGAAGATCAGGCGTTAAGGGCCAATCGGAGGTGGTAAGCTGATATTCATAGATGCCCTCGCTTCCCGATTCGAATAAGTTCCGTTTCAAACGGGCGGTTCGACTGCGAATTTCCAGTTCCTTCATGAATTCCTCCGCCAAATTTTGTGCCGGGTAGAGCACCTGCTCCTGGTAGTTGGTGGTTTGCACAGACTTGAGAAAAACCTGTGCAATCACCACCAAACCAATTGACAGAAGAAGAACGGATATCAATGCTTCGAAGAGCGCAAATCCCCTCTCCTTCCGGCTAAGAAGATGGGTATGCCTTAACATGAATCCCCTTTTCCGAAATCCGGATTTCAACGCTATCTCCATTCTTATCACAAATCTGCAACTGTGTTTCCGGTGCACGCCGTCCGGGCAGCCATTCGACAATGTTGTCTTTTGCATTAAGAGAAAACCCGGATGGCAAATCCTTCCGTGAGACCAGTTGCCAGGTCACTTTCCCAGGAAAAAAGGTATTGTCCACTCGCTTTTCCAGAACGTATCCCTGTTTATTTTTAAAAACCCTGAGCCGCCAAGCCTGATTAAACAAATCAGAGTGATGTCGGGTCATCTCCAGCTCCCCGGCGATTTGTTCCGCAAGTGTTTTCAGGTGGAGGGAGTGATAACTTTTCCCCAATCGCGGGATTGCCAGGGCGATGATTAACCCCAATATTAACAGTGTCAGGCAGAGTTCTATCAGGGTAAGCCCTTTTTCATTCCATAGACGTTTCATCACTCTCCCAATTGGTTACATCATCTTCGCCACCCTTTTGCCGATCGGGTCCGGTGGAAAACAGATCATAACTTTCCGGATTGTGTTCCCCGGGAGATACATACACATAAGGTTCTCCCCAGGGATCTTTGAATCTGGTTTTTTTCTTTAAATAAGGACCCTGCCAGCTTACCGGAATCGGCGGGGTATCCGGTTTGCTCAACAGGGCATGCAGCCCCTGCTCCGTGGTTGGATAAACGCCGTTATCCAGCAAATACATTTCCAATGCAACGGCAATATTGGCATTGATGTCCGCCTTTGCGGCAGCTATCCGGGCTTGTTCGGTACGACCGACAAACGAAGGAACAATCAGCGCTACCAATACGCCCAGAATGATGACCACCATCATCACCTCTATCAGGGTTAAGCCGGATTCATTGTTCAAGCGTTTCATGAGACTTCTCCCTGTTTTTTCAAAATAAAATCATATAAAGATTTCCGAATAACAACAGGGCTAAGGCGCCCCCTGCCAGAAAAGGACCAAAACAAATTTCATTTCCTTTTTGTCGATTTCGATGAATGAGCATCATGATCAAACCGAACAGCACTGCAGCAACAGTTGCCAGGTAAACCGCCCATAATCCTTTCTCCCATCCCAGGAAAGCGCCAATCATGGCGGCATACTTGATATCACCGCCACCCATGGCATGCGGCTTTTTAAACAACCATTCCCCAATCATCCCACCCGCATACAGAAATCCACCGCAGGCAATCACCCCCAACAGACTATCCCATACCCCCGGGCTGGAAAAAATCAGCGCGCTGAGCAGCCCGATACCGATGCCGGAAAAGGTGATTTTGTTGGGAATCAGCCGCTGTTCTAAATCTACCCGCATTCCGGCAAAGAGATAGGTGGCAAATAACAGAGACGACAACAGGTTGAGCGACATTCCGAACCAGTGATAGAGCAGTACATACATGATCCCAACCCCCAATTCCAGCATCGGCTGGCGGATGGGGAGAGATTGTTGACAACAGCGCCGACGACCGCTCGCAATCCAATACCCGATCACCGGGAGGTACTCCACCAGTGTTAATTGCCGCCGACAATATTCGCATTTGGTGATGGAATCCAATATCTTTTCTTTGCGGCTATAATGAGCGGCAAACCGGTTCAGAACACGTCCGATTACCAATCCCAATCCCCCAAGAAGTATGTGAATGCTGATCGTGTTCATTATTGCACCATAAAATCAATTTGAAAGATGGGCAGCATCATGGCAAAAACGATAAAACCGATGATGGCACCAATGAAGATGATCATTGCCGGTTCCAACAGGCGGGTAAAAATTGCCACCCGCCGTTCAATTTCTTTGTCTCCCGATGTGGCAATGCGGGTCAGCACCGTTTCCAATTGATTGGTATCTTCCGCAATGGCAATCATTTGCCCGAGGGTTTTGGGGAGATACTCCCCCTTCTGGAGACTGGCGCCAATCCGTTTTCCCTGGCGAATGGCAACTGCGGTTTGACGAAATTCTTCCTGAATCAATCTGTTTTTACTGGCAGCGACCCCGACATCAAAGGCCTGGTGAACGGGAACCCCGTGAGAAAGCAGGGCGCTCAATAACCGGGAAAACTGGGTTACCTCTCCCAGGATAACCAACGTTTTCAGAAACGGAATATGAAGCTTTAGCCAATCCACTTTCCAGCGGAAGTCTGACCGTCGGCGCTGTTTCCGATAGACGAGGATACACAGAATGATTCCCACGAACAGCCATATCCAGTTCCCGGAAAGAAAATGAGAAATTCCGATCAGGATTTGAGTGGGCAGCGGCAGGGTTTGTCCCATTTGATCAAACATGCTGACGATACGCGGCACCACAAAGGTCAATAAAATTGTAATCGTCAACATGCCCATGCCCGACATTAGCAGCGGGTAAGCCAAAGCGGTTTGGATTTGCTTGACCACATCATCTTCTTTTTCCAGGAAGTCTGCTAAGTTATTCAGCACTACATCGAGCATGCCCCCGGTTTCCCCGGCTTTGATCATATTCACATAAAAATCGGAAAAGACGGTATCCCAGGCTGCACATGCCCGGGAAAAAGAGTAACCGTCTTTAATGCGTTCCACCATGTCTATCAATACCTGCCGCAACATACTGTGAGTGGTTTGCTCCTGCAAAAGCCTTAAAGCCGCATGCACCGTCACGCCGGCTTCCAACATATTTGCCATCTGACGGGTAAATTGCACCACGGCGGACCGATTGGGCTTCCGAAAAAGACCTTTGATATTCCCGAACCGGGACAAGCTATCTTCCTTCACCGGGGTAATGTCCAGGGGATATAACCCCATATCCGTCAGACGGTTGGAGAGCGACTCTTCATTGGGAGCATACATCTTCCCTTTCACGACTTCCTGCGGCGAGGCTTTTGCCTCATAAGAGAACATTGGCATTGCTCAATCCTCGATCTCTTGAGTGACTCTCAACACTTCGTCAATGGTGGTAATGCCCATCCGGATTTTTTCCAGACCATCCTGGCGTAAACCAATCATACCCTTGGTAAGGGCTATCTGCCGTAACCGATTGGCAGGCGTTTTTTGCACAATGTGCTCGCGGATTTCATCATCAATTAACATGAATTCATAAATTGCCGTTCGCCCGTAATAACCGCTGTTTTTACACAGTTCACAACCCTCTCCCCGATAGCTTTTTCCCTCATTATCCCCGTAACCCTGCATCACCTCATGTTTCCCATTGCTACCAATTCCCACATCCAACTTTTTACAAGAAGGGCAAATAACCCGCACCAGACGCTGAGCGATAATGCATTCCACGGAGGCGGCAATTAAGTATGGTTCAATTCCCATATTGATTAAGCGGGCGACGGCACCGGGGGCATCATTGGTATGAAGGGTGCTGAATACCAAATGCCCGGTCATGGCAACCTGGATGGTAACTTCGGCAGTTTCATGATCGCGGATTTCGCCAACCAGCATCACATCGGGATCGTGTCGCAACATGGAACGAAGGCCATGGGCAAACGTCAACCCGATTTTGGGATTGACCTGAATTTGTGTAATTCCCGAGAGTTGATATTCGATGGGGTCTTCGACCGTAATGATTTTTCGCGAAGTGTCGTTAAGGCGATACAGGCAGGAGTAGAGAGTGGTGGTTTTCCCGCTGCCGGTAGGACCGGTCACCAGGATGATACCATGCGGCTTGCGAATTAAACGCTCGATCAGGTTCAAATCCCGGGGCAGCAATCCCAGGTTCTCCAGCCCCAGGGTAATCTGGTTGCTGTTCAAAATGCGCAGATTCACCGATTCGCCAAAGGGGGTGGGTAAGATGGATATCCGAAGGTCCAGCTCCCGTTGACCGGCACGCACTTTAATGCGCCCATCCTGGGGAAGCCGTTGTTCGGCAATGTTCAAATTCGCCATGATTTTGATTCGGGAGACAATTGCCGCATGAAGATGCCGGAGCGACTCCGGCACCGGGAATTGATACAATACCCCATCCACCCGGTAACGAATCTGCAATTCCGATTCAAATGGTTCAATGTGGATATCCGTTGCCCGTTCTCGAAAAGATTCAATCAATAATTCGTTAACAAACCGAATGATGCTGGCTTCTTCACTCTCCTGGTCCAGATCGGATGTTAACGCCTTATTTAAATCAACAAAATCTTCCCTGCCCTGATCATCCAGCATCGGAGCAATCGTTCCGGCACCCAAACCATATAATGCCCGCAAAGCCTCCCGGATTTCTGCCTCAGGCCGCTGAACCGGTACAATCTCCAGTCCCAGAACCCAGGCAATCTCATCCCGTAATGCGATATCTTCCGGAGTTGCCATGGCAATATGGAGGCGATTCCCATTCTTTTCCAGCGGGATAATGTGGTACCGATAAGCGACGGCGGGAGGAATCAACTCACGGAGATCATCGGCAACTTGCGGCGTTTGAAGATAGTGCGGAAGGGTTAACTTTTCCCGAACCAAACGGGGTAGTTTATCTTTCCGCTCACCCTTTTTTGAAGACTCCTCTCTCACCAAAGGTTTTAATTGGGGAACTTTATTCAAAACAAACCCCTTTCTTATCTCTAATAAAACCTTAACGAATGATTCCGAATTTCAAATTGAGAATTTGGAACCTCGGAACAATTTGCGTCACAAGAGTATCATTGAGCGAAGGAAATTATCTAAAACTTTAATGCATTTGTAAGATATTGAAAAATTATTAATACAAATTAAATCAAAAATTAAA
>CAYYGL010000014.1:0-43496 GCA_964471235.1 uncultured Calditrichaceae bacterium | reverse complement strand
TTTCCGATTCAACCGAACAGGTCGTGAATGAGGATACTCTGTGGTATACCGACACTCAAATCTCTCCCGATGACTTATTGGATTTACAGATAAAACCGGAAGAGATGAACTATGCCGAATTAAACCGCTTTGTGGACAAAATGCTTTATCTTGGCGCCGATGCCCGCAAATGGCTGGTTGACTTATATTTCAAAATATCCTATCCGTTTGCCAATTTTATCATTGTGTTATTTGGTATTCCCCTGGCATCGCGGAAGCGGCGCAGTGGTCCGGCGTTAGGATTCGCTCTGGCACTTCTGATTAGCTTTATTTATTTCTTATTTATTCGCACCGGGCAAGTTTTGGGACATAACGGCACCTTAGACCCCTGGCTGGGTGCGTGGATTGGAAACATTGTTTTTGGATTTTGTGGCATTTCCCTGATGCTTTCGGTTCGTAAATGACCCCCCGCACTTATCGCCCCTTGGAATGTTCCTCGGCAAGCCTCTTTCCACTTTTTTTGTCCGGGTATTGCATATTTCAAAAATATCTGCTAAACTCTTCCGCTTTTTCACTACAGCAAACTTACAGTAATTTGCCGGTAAAACGGAATAGTTTCATTTTGTGAAAAAGAAATATCTCTCTTGTTCTTTTTGGTCAGTCGCAGGTAAAAAAGTGATCTGTTGATAAGGCAATGAATTTTAAGTGATTATCTGTTAAATCGGGTAGGAAATGTTTTTCCTGTTCCATAGGAAAATATGATCTTGATCACAGTATTGGCAGCAAGCGTAAAATTTGATAACCTCTTGTTTTTATTGCTCTAAAGAGGCGGTGTGTTTAAATGTGCACGATTTTTGTATAGTGGTACGGCGTTTTGGAGGATTTAAGCAGCTTGTCATTTAACGAGGAGGTAAGTATAGCTTGTTTGCTACCCAAATCTTTTATCTTCGCTACATAACTAATTTAACCCCATCTAACAACTTCTTCTTGTGCTGATATAGCCTTGCATCTTCAGTCGAGCTATCTATCTCCTCAATTCGTAATGTGCGTAAGATTTATGGTTATCCTAAATGTCAAGTTTAACTTAACTGATAGGAGGAAGCTTTATGACATGAAGCGATTAAACCCGCCTGAAGAGTAGTTTAATGTTTAACAGTCAACTAATTAATGGAGACAAAGAGATGACTAAAAA
This sequence comes from uncultured Calditrichaceae bacterium, assembly GCA_964471235.1. GTDB lineage: Bacteria > Calditrichota > Calditrichia > RBG-13-44-9 > J075 > CAYYGL01. Next base: position 42,325 of record CAYYGL010000014.1, on the reverse strand, counting down.
ATTTTGGTTTTTAACAGTCCTGATGTTCTTTCTACCCGTGCTGATATTTGGTCAGTCCTCCGGTAAAGTGGTTGGCGTTATTAAAGATGCCAATTCCGGGGATCCGTTGCCGGGTGTGAACGTGGTGATTGAAGGAACGACTTTCGGGGCAGCCACGGATGTAGACGGCTACTATGTGATTTTAAATGTGCCGGTTGGCATTTATGATGTCAAAGCCAGCTTTATCGGGTACAAAGAAGTTACCAAAACCGGTGTGCGGGTATCCGCAGACATCACCACGGAAGTAAACTTCGAGCTGGAAGAAGCGGCTATTGAAGGTGAAGCCGTGGTGGTGACAGCCTCCCGCCCCCTGGTGGAAAAACACGTTACTCAGAGTGTGTCCCTGGTAACTTCCGAAGACCTGGAAAACATTCCGGTGCGTGGGTTTAACGAAGTAATTGCCACCCAGAACAGTGTGGTGGTGCAGGATAACAATATCTACATTCGCGGTGGTCGCCCGGATGAAGTCGGATACTACATCGATGGTGCCTCTTCGGTTGACCCATTGACCAATACCCAATCCCTCTATATCATTCAGGAAGCAGTGGAAGAGTTCCAGGTATTGGCAGGTGGTTACAATGCCGAATACGGCGGTGCCAATTCCGGTATTATCCGAACGGAATTGAAAACCGGTGGTACCGATTATCACTTTTCGGTGGATTTCCAAACCGACAAGTTTGCCAGTGAAGGCGGCACCTTTTTGGGAACCAACACCTATCGCTGGCACACCGGTGTTGCTACTTTAAGTGGTCCCCTGTTCGGCGATAAAATTCGCTTCTTCGTAGCTGCGGAAAATACGAAAAAGGGAGACCGCTCCGTTCGTTTTAGTAAAGGGTTCACATTGACCAATCTGGTTGATACCAATATCGACAACCCGAACGTCATTAATGGCACGCCGGATGTCATCGATCGCTACAGCTACCCGGATGGTTATACACCGCAACGGGCAGAAGACCAATGGGCAGTACAAAGCACCCTGTTATTTGATTACTCCCCATTGCAATTCCGGGTAAGCGGCTCTTTCAGCGATCGGACCCGCCAGTTCAATTCATTTTATGAACGGAATCAGACTGGAAATGCACCGAATACCCCCATGCTGAATGTGCTTAACGACCGCACTTTCGACGATGATTTTACCAATTATTTGTTAACCGGTAAATTGACCTACATTTTATCCCCCACTTCACTGCTGGAAGGAACGGTCAGTTATTTTAACTCGAAACTGGATCGGAAAGACAGCTACCTGGGGAATCAATGGTTCAAATGGTGGGATAGTCTGGAAGTCGCTAAAGCGACCAATGGCGAAGTTCAGTTTATGAACCGTTTCAATCCGTTCCCGAACTATCGCTTTAATGGTATTTACTTTGCCCGTCGTGGAGATCCCTACCGAACTTATCGCATCCAAAAAGAAAATTATGTTAGCGGTGCTCTGAACTGGAATAGCCAGATTGGACGTCACCATGAAGTGAAGGTGGGTGGCGATATCCGCCGTTATACCCTGCGTCGGTTTGTGGTTCGCCCGGATGTGATCAGTATTAAAATTGACCCGGATAAACCGTTAAATGCCAAAAATGTGGAACTGGTACAATATGTTTCCAATAGTCGGGTGAATAATTACGGCTATGATATTTTTGGTAACGAAGCCGATAACGATGCTTTTGATCAAGCGACCGGTATTCAGACCGCTGAAGCACCGAAGCATCCGCAGTTCGGATCGTTTTATGTGCAGGATAAAATCGAATACAACGATTTGATTATCAACGCCGGTCTGCGCTTCGATTATTTTGATACCAAAGCATTGCGCTTGAAGAATCCGGAAAACCCCTCGTTTGATCAAAACACCAAGAAGTTTACCAAAGACGCCTGGGAACAGGTAGATGCCTTCAAACAATTGAGCCCTCGTTTAGGTTTCTCCTTCCCGGTGAGTGAAAAAACCGTATTCTATATGCAATATGGTAAATTCATCCAGATGCCGGAACTGGAAACCATGTTTGCCGGTGTGCATGAGTATAACTTTGAATACATTGCCTCCGGTTTTGCTTTCTTAAATCCGGCAGGATTTGCACTTGATCCGGTACGCACTACCTCTTATGAAATCGGATTTCGTCAGCAGTTAGGTGTAGTGGCAGCGTTTGATATCGCTGGTTTTTATCGAAACGTGAAAGGGCAGGTACAGGTGGATCAGGTAAAACCGGCTCCCGGTACCGGATTGAACCCCTTTAATATTCTGGTAAATGGCGACTTTACCACCACCAAGGGGATGGAGTTCAGCTTAACCCTGCGACGATTCAACCGGTTGCAAGCGCAATTGAACTACACCCTGAACCGCGCCGAAGGTACCGGTTCTACCCGGACTTCCGCAGTGGGTGCCCTGGAACAGAATTCCCCTCGTCCCACGGTTATCAACCCGTTGGATTTCTCCCAAACTCACCGGGGTTCGATTAATTTGGACTACCGATGGGGCAGAAATGACGGCGGCGCCCTGTTGCAAAATACCGGGGTGAATGTTCTCTTTACCTTTAACAGCGGCCATCCCTATACGTTTGCCCAATCCGATGTGGGGCAGGCAAATGCCTATAATGCCGGGGTCGATTACTTGTTAGATACCCGTTCTCGGCGCGCATTAGAACAGGTTGGTCACTCCACCACCCCGTTCGTTTATAATTTTGACCTGCGAGTGGATAAGACCTTTAACCTGATGAAGAATTTACAAGCCACCGTGTATATGCGGGTGAATAACCTGTTCAATACCAAGAATGTGATCAATGTCTATCCTTCGACCGGTACTCCGGATGATGACGGTTTTATCAGCAATCGTCAGGTTGCTCGACCGTTTATTGAAGCTAATGGTGGCGAAGATTATGTGAATGAATATCGTGCCATTAATATCGAGAACGGTCAGGCATATTGGGATGAACTTGGGCTGCAATTATACGGTCATCCCCGGCAGATTTTCTTCGGAATTAAGTTGAACTACTAATCTTTCGGTTCGGATATCTGTCGATTGAGTTCAAAAAAAATAAATGATAAGGAGTAACCAATGATAAAGAAACTATTTATAGTTCTCTTTGCCATGCTGTGGCTGTTCCTGGCAACGGCACTATTTGCCAAGGGACCGGCCGGCGAGCGCAATGTAAACTTTAACAAGCCCGGGCAGGGAACCCAAACCCAGGCACTTTCCAATATTTCCAATTGGGCTTACTGGGTGCGGAATGATGGCTGGTCGGGACGAGACCCCATCACCGGTAACGCCGGTGGAATTTATCCTCGCGGCACTACCAATGTTATCTTTCAGGATGGTTTCATCTGGGGCGGTATTTTACCCAGCAGCCAGCCCCTCCGTTCTTCAGACCCGGACCCCACCCAGCGGCTGCGTGTTGGCGGGCAAACCTACCGGATTGGAACCACCCCGGGCTGGATTATTACCCCGGGAGATGCCACCAATGACCCGGTGGCAATTGACGCCAATGACCCCCGGGTGGCACTTTACCGGATCCGTCGGGATTGGGAATCCCTGAAAGTCGGTCAGGCAACGGTTATTAATGATGCTGCCGAAATGAACGGCGTTGACATTGGCGATGTCACTGAAGACATGCAGCAAGAGGTAATTGATAATTACCAGTGGTCCTGGGAAAACTGGCCCATTGATGTTGGTGCCCCGTTTTATGATGTGAATGGGAACGGGCAATATGACCCCGGTTTTTCTCAAGACCTTAATGGCGATGGCCAAATTACCGTGGGTGAAATTGAAGAACCCGGGATTGCCGGTGCTGACCAGGTCATCTGGTTTGCCATTAATGATTTGGACCCCGGTTCCACCACCAACCTGTATGGGTCGCAACCCTTCGGGTTCGAAATTCAAGTCACCATGTGGGCATACAACCAGCCCAGTACTACCCTCGGGCAGATCATGTTCAAACGCTATCGGTTGATCAATAAATCCGGTTATACCATCGACTCGATGTTTGTTGCTCAGTGGTCTGACCCCGACGTGGGTAATTATACTGACGACCTGGTCGGTTCCGACCCGGGGCGGAGTCTTGGGTATGCCTATTCCGGGAACCAAACAGATGCCGACTTTGCGGCATTCGGTCTGCCCCCGGGCTCCGTTGGGTATGACTTCTTCCAGGGACCGGTGGTTGATGGTGTTCCGGGTCAGGACTTGAATAATAATGGAGTAGACGATAGTCAGGATTTTGCTATCTTCGATTTGAAACAGGTCGGTCCGGGTAAGATTAATCTTCCCATGACTTCGTTTGGCTATTTTGCAGCCGGTAGCGCTATCGATGACCCGGAATTGGGTACCTATAACGGAACTCTGGAATGGTATAATTTGCTGAATGGCTTTGTGACCAATCCGGATACTGCCAATCCTTCCCCCTTCCTGCATGGATTTGGTCCGCATGCCGGTGAACCGACTTTCTTCCCGGTGGATGGCGACCCGGTTTCCGTGCTGGGAGATATCGACGGATTTGGCAACAACCTGCCCCCCGGCGACCGCCGCTTATCGTTAAGCTCCGGTCCTTTTACCCTGCAACCTGGCGATACCCAGGAAGTCGTGGTTGCTGTCATCGGCGGTATCGTTGCCCAGGAGGGCGGTAACAACCGCAATGCTGTGGCGCAGTTAAAAGCGAATGATGATTTTGCCCAATTAATTTATGACAAACTTTTCTCCGGTATCCCCAAACCGCCGGCAGACCCCAAGGTGAATGTGACGCCGATGGAAGATAAAATTCTTCTGGAATGGGGTAGTGACCGCGCCGCAGTGGCAGAAACCGAAAAAGATTTGCCCCTGGGCTTTAAATTTGAAGGGTATAATGTTTATCAATTGCCCAATAAAAATGCCACCAAATCCCAGGCAAAACGAATTGCCACCTTTGATAATCCGAATAATGCTATCCTGACCACGAACGGATTACGGTTTATCCCTGAATTTGGGGAATTGCTTTCGGTGCCAATCGAATTTGGTACCAATTCCGGTATTCAACGCTTTTTTATGGTCGATCGGGATTTTATTAACGATAAGCCCTTGTTTGCTGGCAATCGTTACTATTTTGCGGTAACCGCCTATAACGCTAAAGATGAAGATAACGACGGCGTGGCGGATACGGATGTTCCCGATCAGAGTCTGGAAAGCGCTCTCAATATTATTGAAATCATTCCCCAGCCGCCGAAACCCGGCACTCGTTATCCGGTAGAACCCGGCGGAACCATTCCGGTTACCAAAAACGCCAGCAGCACCGGCAATGCCACGGTTACCGTGGTGAATCCCAGTCAATTGACCGGGCATAGCTATCGGGTGGAATTCAATCAGGCTCCCCAGTGGATTCTGGATCCCATCACCGACAGCCTTGGAAATGTAATTGGATACGACACCCTGGGTGCCTGGCATACCTGGAACCTGGTGGATGAAAATACGGGCCAAACCCTGGTTAGCGACAATTCCAACCTGAGCGGTGATTTTGATTATCCGATTGTGGATGGTCTGCTGGTTCAGGTTGAAGGTCCGAAGTCCCTGGGTTTTGCCTCCTGGAGCTATGATGGTGACCGTTGGATTAGCGGGGTGAATTTTGGTGGTGCCGGTTTGTTTGGTGGTTTGGATATCGGTGCCAACTTCTTCGGTTCTACCCTTGGTCTTGCCGATCTGGTACCCATGCATCTGGAATTTCAGGATCAGGCTTCGGTAGATGCCGACGGATTCTGGAGTAAAGGTGCAGTCTATCGTCGTGATTTGGGATATGCCTTTAATGGAATTGGTCAATTGCCCATGAGAGCATTTGATGTGGTAGACCCGGATAATCCTCGTCGGGTAAATATCTGCTTCGTGGAAGATGCCAATGAATCTCAGGCAAACGGCTCCGATGCCAACCTGATCTGGGATATGGGTTGGAATGGTACCAACTTCCCGGCGAACGGACTTGGTGGTCGTGAATACCTGTTCTTTATGAAGAGCGATTACGACGAAGGTGCCGAATATGATGATAACAACTTTGGTCCGGCATCGGATGTGGTATTTGCCATCTGGCCCAAAGAACGCGGCAGTCGGGAATATCTCCGTGCCCAGTTCACCATGGATATCCTTGTGAATATCCCCAATGGTCCCAACGACACGTTCACTTTTGAAACGCAACAAGTGGTAACCGACGATCTGGCAGCCGCCAAGGAAGATGTGGACAAAATCAATGTCTTCCCGAATCCTTACTATGCGAACAATCCGGAAGAGACCAGTCGGTTCAACCGCTTTGTGACATTTAACCATCTGCCCAGAAAGGCAACCATTCGCATCTTCTCCATTTCCGGTGTGCAGGTGCGTAAACTGGAAAAAGATGATCCCTCCCAATTCTTCCAGTGGGATTTACGAAATGAAGCCAGTCTACCGGTTGCCAGCGGTATTTATATCGCTCATATCGATATGCCGGAGTTGGGCAAAACCAAGGTGCTAAAGCTCTTTATTATCCAGGCAGCAGAAATTCTGGAATTCTTCTAACAAACGGGTAATAAAAGCTTAGCTAACTGGAAAATAGGATGATGTAAAATAAATGAGGAGTGAATAATGAGAAAATATAAATTTTTCTGGGCAACAGCCATAATGATGGTGTTTTTGATGGGATTGCCGTCATTATACGCCGGTGATGGCGCCCGAACCGGAACCGCTGGTGGTGAGCAACTGCGGGTGCCGGTGGGTGCACGTGACCTGGCGTTAGGCGGTTCTAACGTCGCTTATACCAGTGGTTTAGATGCCATTTACTGGAATCCCGCTGGCTTTTCTTCCATGACCAGCCACGCGGCCGGCACCTTCTCTACCATGACCATATTTAATGACATCAATGTCAATTATATGGCGATTGGGGTGCAGGCCGGTCGGTTCGGCACCATTGGTTTTAGTCTGAAAACCTTCGATTTCGGAGATATCCCCTTTACCACCAACGAAGATATGGATGGCGCCTCCGGAAGAACTTTTTCACCCACCTTCCTGACCGGAACGGTAACTTACTCCCGTAAGTTGACCGATGCCATTCAGGTCGGCTTCAGTGGAAAGTTCGTCTCCGAACGAGTGCCCCGTGCCAATGGATCCGCCTTTGCAGTGGATGTGGGTATCCAATATCATGAATTGGGCGGTATTAGCGGATTATCCATGGGATTGGCAGTGAAAAATATCGGCACCGATATGCAGTATTCCGGTTCCGCCTTCCTGCAAAAAGACGTGCAGGGGAACTTCCGGGATATCCCCACTGCCAGTTTCCAGTTACCGGCAACCGTGGAATTGGGCGTTGGGTATAAACGCAACATCAACGAACAGAACAGTGTGATTCTGAACGGTAATTTTGTGAACAACAACTTCGGAAACGATAACTACAAGGTCGGAGCGGAATATAACTACAACGACCTGATTGCGCTGCGTGGTGGGTATTTGTTCGCACAGAATACCAATTCCGACGACCAGCTCTACACCTTTACCCTGGGTGTTGGGCTCCATTATAAGTTCGGAAACACGGATCTGGCGTTTGATTATGCATTCCGGGATTCTCAATATTTTGACGGGAATAATCTTTTTCAGTTGACTATCGGCTTCTAAGCGGAATGCCTTTCCCGATGTAAAAGAAAAAGGTCGGCGAAAGTCGACCTTTTTCTTTAAATTTATAACCCTGAGGAACAATATCCATGAAGACCAAGAGGGCATCCGGTTAAAGGTAATCTGTGCTTTCTTTGACTTTATGGCTAAAAAAATAACTATCAAAAAAAATATTTTGTAAATTAGAAGCGATAAGTTTCGGCAGTAATATTTTTTGTCATTGGAGAGGTCAGTCATGCTTTACAGATCAAATTTATCGCTCCTTTTGCTCGGGATAATGATTGCGATGCTGTCTCCCCTGGTGGTACAGGCATCGAATATCCGCATGTATTTGGATGTGGCTCGTTTTCGCTACGATCAGACCAATACTTACCTGGAAATTTATTACCTCTTATATGAGTTACCCTCCGATAGCTTACCCCCGCTTGAAAAAGTGTGGTTGGAATTTCAATTATATGACCAGGAAAAGGATTCCTTGTTGGCATCTTCCCCATTAACGGTATCCATTCACCATGTTCCCGGGAAAGAGAATGAAGCCTCCGTAAAGGGAAGCGTCATTAAAACCGTGCTCCCCCCGGGGAAATATTGGGTCAAAATGTATCGGCTGAACAACGAAAAGGGTGAACGAATTGACTCGGTAGATTACAAGTTCACCACCACTTCTTTCTCAAGCAATAAAATTACCGTAAGCGATCTGGAACTGTGCTCGAACATCGTGCAAAATTCTCCCAAAACCAAAGGATTGTTTTATAAAAATACCATGGAGGTGTATCCAAATCCCATGCACATGTATGGGGAAGACACCCCCGAAGTATATTATTATATTGAATTATATAACACCATTTCGGATAACCCCCGGGATCTCCTCAGTTTGGAAGCAGCCATCATGGATGCCGGCGGAAATATCTATAAACAAAAGAAATATACCCGTCAACGGAAATATGATTCTCTGGTAGAATGCGGTTCCTTCGATATCTCAGAACTCAATTCCGGATTATATACCCTTGTTTTTGTTGCCACGGATTCAGCGTCCGATTATTCGGTTTTCACCCGGGATAATTTTTATGTGATGAATCAAAAAGGACCTGTTGCCGAGTCGGAAAAAGATATGATGAGTGCTTTTCTCCATAGTGCATTTTTTAGTATGCCGGAAGCCGAAGTTGATGAGAAGTTTGAACAGACTCGTTATATCACCACGAAAGAGATGCAAAAAATTTATAAATCGTTAGACAGTGTGGAAAAGAAACGCCATTTTCTGTTTAAATTCTGGTATGACAGAGAGCAAGAAGGAAAAGGATTACAGCAAGAGTATTATAAACGGGTGGAATATGCGAATCAACATTATCGTTTTGCCAATAGAGCCGGGTGGAAAAGCGACCGGGGAAGAATCTACATCGTTTATGGCAAGCCCAGCCGGATAGAACGATTTCCCAATGGTCCGGATTACCGCCCTTTTGAAATCTGGTATTATCATGAATTAGAAGGCGGTTCCGCATTTTACTTTGTTGATGAAAGCGGCTTTGGCGATTACAAATTGGTTACCTCTACCTACCGGGATGAATTGTTTGATCCCGGTTGGGATCAACAAATTCAGGATTGGCTCCGGCGTAATCCCAATTATAATACGGACATTCGATGACATCCGGTCAATACATTGAGGTAGTTGTCTTGAGATGTCCTGGTGGGTTCTATATAAATATCAAATGGAGTTTATATCTGCCGGTGAATGTATCTAATCAACTAAGTGGGAGAAGATGAATAATTCACATTAACCCATAACGGTGAATTTCCTCCATGCCCCCGGGGGCACTTTTACCAGGTTGGGCATTAACGAAATCTAAATTTTATTTATTTCCAATGTAAATTATTCGCTATTCCGAAGTGGTTTACGTATCGGGCATACTTTCGAAGTGAATTCAACTGGTTAACCAATTGTATTGAAGATGAAATCCTATCAATCTAAATTTTTTATATTTTTTGCAAAACATCTTGATCATGTACATCCATCCAGGTCTTATCCCTACCTTAGAACATGTACTTTAAAATTATTACCTTTACGTTCCTACCATTTATTATCTATGAATTGTCCAAATCACACCGGATTTAGTTTGCTTTTTTTCGCAGTTTGTAAGATTGCTTAATCTATATGATTATAGTAATTTTTATGTAATGAAGCCAGATGAATAATATCATTTGCTAACATAAACAGAACATCACCTTATGTCCGTCATGGATGTTGCCCGGTGAGTGATACTGGCAATGATGAACCTTCACCGGGGTGGGCTATATTGGATTAATAAATGAGGTATCATTGAATCATTCCAACTGTACATCCGGCTATATAACCGGAAACCAGGGAAAACGGAAGATGATGTTTGTTAGCTGTCATCGGATTCCCCGTGGACCATAGGGAGGATAACGTATTTCATCTTCTTTTTTTCGTAAATCTGTTTAAGATTACTGACTAATTAACTGATAGGAGAAAGTATGAATACACTGATCCGCAAAGGATACGCGATAGTACTTGTGTTGCTATTGATGGTATCAAGCATCTTTGCCCAGGAATTGGTGATTTCCGGTTCAGTCATCAGTGATGAAACCGGGGAGTCGTTACCGGGCGCAGAAGTCGTTGTAAAAGGTATGAATATCGGCACTGCTACCGATTTGGATGGGAAATTTGAGTTAAAAGTGCCGGGTATGACTCAGGCGACCCTGGTGGTGACCTTTTTGGGATATAAAACCCAGGAGGTTAAGGTGAATTCCAGCACCCAGAATTTGATTATTCGGATGCCGGAAGATGTGCTGAAGGGTTCCGAGGAAGTGGTCACCGGTCTGGCAACATCGGTCAAACGGGAGAACCTGGCGAATGCCGTCGCTACCCTGTCTGCCGAAGAGTTGTTACCGGCGCCCACCCAATCTGTAGAATCTGCTTTAAGCGGTAAATTCCCAGGTGTATCGGTCAGTCAGAACACCGGGGCGCCGGGTGGAGGTATAAACGTAAACTTGCGAGGCGTTTCCACTATTGTCGGCAACAGTTCTCCGCTGTATGTGGTGGATGGTGTTATCGTAAGTAATGATGCCATTCAATCGGGGATAGACCTGGTAACCAAGGCTGCCGGTGCCGGGAGTAGTCGGCCTCAGGGGCAGCCGGTGAACCGGATTGCCGATATTAACCCGTCAGACATCGAAAAGGTGGAAGTGTTAAAAGGTGCCAGTGCTGCTGCAATTTACGGCTCGAAAGCTTCTAACGGTGTGGTAATTATTACCACCCGCCGGGGGCGTCCCGGAAGAACCCGTATCGATGTTACCCAACAGCTCGGGTTTAACAGCATTCTGCACAAAATTGGCACCCGACATTTTACAGCCGAAACCGCCGAAGCACAGTATGGTCCCGAAGGAAAGGCGTTGTTTGAACAAAACGGTGGTAAATTCATCGATCAAGAAGATGTGATGTATGGGGAAAAGGGGCTCCTTTCTTTAAGTTCAGTAAGTATTCGCGGTGGAACGCCCAAAACCACCTTTTACATCTCAGGGCTATTCCAGGATGAAAATGGCATTATCAAACGCACCGGTTATCAGCGGATGTCCGGAAATGTGCAGGTCACTCATAAGTTTGGGGAGCGCCTCTCGATTGATGTGTTCACCAATGTCATCCGAACCGAAGCCGACCGGGGCATTACCGGGAATGACAATACCAACACCACCTTCGGGTTTTCGTTGGCATTCACTCCCAGTTTCCTGGATTTACGGCCTAAAAACGGCGTCTATCCGGACCATCCGTTTAATCCTTCTAATCCGGTTCATACCCGGGATGTGTTCGTTAACAAAGAAACGGTTTACCGGATGGTCGGATCGTCACGTATCCGGTTAAACCTGTTTCGCACCCCAACCCAGAATCTGGATTTTATACTCCAAAGCGGGTTCGATTATTATTCCCAGTTCAATATGGTGTATTCTCCCCCGGAATTGCAGTTTGAACGCAACAGCGATCAACCCGGCCATTCCCTGGACGGGGAAACCCGCAATCTGAACTCGAACCTCTATTTGAATCTCGCTTATTTATACGGTTCACGAGGAGGAGTAATCTTTCGAACTTCAGCCGGATTTCAGTTCGAAAATCATAATCTGAATAACACCCTGGTAGATGCCCGGGCAGTGACCGTGACCCAGACCAATGTGGATCAGGCTGGCTCTATCAATGTGTTTCAGGATCGACAGAAAAAGTATGACCGCGGTTTTTATGCCCAGGAAGAAATAGATTTGAAAGGAAAACTCTTCCTTACCGGTGGCGTTCGTGGCGATGCCAGCAGTGCTCATGGCAATACCGATAAATTCTTTCTCTATCCCAAGGCTTCTGCCTCTTTGCGGTTATCCCAGTTTAACTTCTGGGAAGGATTAAAATCCTTTGCCAATGAGTTTAAAGTGCGGGTCGCTTACGGAGAAACCGGTAATTCTCCGCCCCCGGATGCCAAATACATTTCCCTAGTACCGCGCAATATCGGGGGAACCAGTGGTGTATTATTTGACCGCCGACGGGGAAATCCCAACATCAAACCGGAACGCACCAAAGAAATTGAAACCGGGTTTGATGCAATGTTATATAATGGTCGCGCTTCTTTGGAATTTACCTATTACCATCAAAATATCAGCGACCTGATTTTAATTCCATCCCTGCCCCCATCTTCCGGGTTCACAGAAGAATTTATTAACGGCGGTAAAATGCGAACCCAGGGCGTTGAAGTGGGATTAGGGGTGAACCCCATTCATCGTAAAAAACTGCAATGGACCTCCCGTGTCAGTTTTTACAAAACCAGTTCCGAAATTACGGAATTGGCAATCGATCCCTTCAATATCGGTGGGTTTGCCACTTTCTTAGGTACCTATCGAATTCAGGTCGGCTGGTCACCCACTTCCATTGTTGGAGCGGAACGGAATCCGGACGGTTCCTTTGTCAAATTGGGGGATGAAACCCCTGATTTTGAAATGGGGTTTAACAACCACTTCAAATTTGGGAACCTCTCCTTTGGGTTTCACCTCCATTGGAAGAATGGCGGAGAGGTGATTAACCTCGGGAAATTAATTACCGACCTTGGCGGTACCACAGAAGATTATGATACGGGTGCTGCGCAAGAACGGTTGGGGCTGTTGGGAACCAAAACTTCTCCGTACATTGAGGATGGCTCCTATTTGAAACTGCGGGAAGCATACATTTATTACATGTTTCATCGTAATGCTCTAAAGAGCTTCTTTGGGAATACGGTGGATTATTTAAAGATCGGGGTATCGGGTCGCAATCTGTTCATGATTACCAATTATACCGGTTATGACCCGGAAGTGAGCCAGTTCGGCAGTGTGCCGATTGGTCGCTCGGTAGATACCATTCCCTACCCCTCTTCTCGTAGTTTCTATTTTAATGTATCCTTTGGTCTGTAAACATGAAGAAAGGAAACCTGAATATGAAGAAACAAATCGTTTATCGAACATTCGTCCCGGGTATGGTGATATTGCTATTCATCATACTGAGCGGATGTCATGATCTGGATTTTCCCAATCCCAATGCGCCCGTGGTGGAGGATGTGCCGGATCAGCAATTGGTAACCGGCGCCGAGGCGGGTATGCGGGTGGATTATGCCATTTACCTGCGGGTGGTCGGTTCCCTGGGGCGAGAAGTGTATTACTTTGAACCGGCTGATCCCCGCTATACCGGAAATTTATTACGCGGCACCCCGGACCCGGGCGGCTTTTTAGTTGAGCGTCCCTGGAATGGGAGATATTCGGTGGTACGAGTTTGTAATGAACTTTTAAAACGCGCCGCAAACCGTTCCGGTGCTGATGCGGCTGGTTTAAACGGTTTTGCCAAAACCATTAAAGCCTACCAGTTGCTGCTGAATCTGAACTATATGGATACAAACGGAATCAAGATTATTCAGTCCGATGATATTACGGTTCCCTTTGCATCCAAGACGGAATCATTTAATGAAATTATACGTCTGTTGGATGAAGGCAATTCCGACCTGGCTCAGGCGGGGGGAAGTTTCAGTTTTTCCCTCTCCAGCGGCTTCGACGGCTTTAACACCCCGGCGACATTTGCCCAGTTTAACCGTGCTCTCCGTGCCCGGGTGGCGGCTTATACGCAAGACTGGCAGGGAGTGTTGGATGCCCTTGCCGGCTCGTTTATCGATCCAACCGCTCCCATGAATAAAGGCGTTTATCATATCTATGGAACCAGCCTGGGTGACCAAACCAATGAAATTTTTGAGAATCCCTCAGCTCCGTTCGTCAAATTGATGGCTCACCCCTCTTTTCAAACCGATGCCGAACCCGGTGATATGCGGTTTGCTACAAAGGTTGTCGTTCGGGATCTGGATGAGAACGGTGTACCGGATACCACGAAATTTGATAACCTGTCCAGTACCATGGGCGTCACCATCACCGGTGGGTCTACTGATCCCTTTCCGATTATCCGCAACGAGGAACTGCTCCTCCTGCGGGCGGAAGCCAATATTCAACTCGGAAACCTGAGTACTGCTGAAGCGGATATTAATGTGGTGCGCAATGCTGCCGGTCTGGCAAGTGTCACCTTAACCGACCAGGCAAGCGCTATAGACCAACTGCTCCATGAACGACGCTATTCTTTGTTTATGGAAGGGCATCGCTGGGTGGATATGCGGCGCTACAATCGATTGGATCAATTGCCGACCGACCGACCGGATGATGTGGTGTTAGACAAGATGCCTCGGCCGGAAACGGAACTGCCGGAAAGCGGTTAAGCCGGAGTAGGTCAGACAATGCGTTTTTAGACATTGCCTGATAGCATATCTTTCAATACATTCACCCGCGGAGAGTTATTCTTCGCGGGTGTTTTTTTATAAGACTTCCAGAGTGCTCATCAGCCTGAGTGGTTAAACAAATGGGTCATAAATTACAGCGTTTATTTATAATTTGCGCCCCGGGAGTAGAGCCGTTTCTAAAGCAGGAATTAGAATCGCTGCATCTGTTATCTGAAAACAGATTTCGTCTGGAACGGGGCGGCATTGAATTTGAAGGGCATCTGATTGATATGATGCGCGCGAATCTCTACCTGAGAACAGCCACCCGGGTTCTAATTCGCCTGGGCCAATTTTATGCGGTCGGTTTTGCGGAATTGCGGCGGAAAATAAAGAAACTTCCCTGGGAGAATTTTTTGCAACCTGATGACCCGGTTGTGCTGCGGGTTTCCTGTCATAAATCGCGCCTTTATCATTCCGCTGCCGTGGCTGAGCGGGTGGTAAACGGTATCGGGGATTGCCTCGGAACCACACCCCGGCTGTTGCCGGAGCGTACGCTGGAGCAATCCAATCCACCTCAACTGATTGGGATTCGGATTTTGCGGAATTTGTGCACGGTGAGTGTGGATAGCTCCGGGGCGGCGCTCTACCGGCGTGGCTATCGGCAGGCAATCGGGAAAGCGCCCTTGAGGGAATCGTTGGCGGCTGCCATGATGTTGGCGTCCGGGTGGGATGGAGTTTCACCCCTGGTGGACCCTTTTTGTGGTTCCGGCGTCATTCCCATCGAAGCCGCCCTGATGACGCGGCAAATTGCCCCGGGCATCAAGCGTTCTTTTGCGTTTATGAAGTGGGGAATATTTGAGGAAGAGACCTGGGAGGCGTTGCGCCAGGAGGCGGAAAAGAAAGAGTTAGCGGAAATGGCTACCATCATCGGTTCGGATCGAGATGCGGGAGCAATTGAGGCGGCTGTTGCCAATGCCAACCGAGCCGGGGTGGCAGAGCGGATTCAATTTCTTTGCCGAAATGTTTCGGAACTTACTGCACCGGGCGGAACCGGTTGGATCGTCACCAATCCACCCTACGGCCTGCGAACTGCGTCGAAAAAGAATTTGCGCAATCTCTATGCCCGGTTGGGACAGGTTGCTCGGGAACGCTTCTCCGGTTGGCACATTGCCATGTTATGTCATTCCAGGGCGCTGGCAAAGCAAACCGGATTTCGGTTTCAAAAACGGCTGCATTGGGAGAATGGGGGGATTCCAGTGGAGTTGTTCATCGGATCTATTGGATAAAAGAAAAATGGTAACTACTCGGGTAATAGCTATTTCGGACGTAGATAAGCAAGGGTTCCTGTGGAAATCTGTTTTTGTCATCAAAACTATTTCTTTACCGCAATGATCCCGGCGGATACGCGACGGCAGCCGCAACATGAAAGAAATAAACATCTGTTCGTTGCGAACGTTGCGTTCGTTGCGGTATAACAACCTGAGTAGTTACGAAAATTACAATAGAGCATCTATTTGTTTTTTTAAAACTGCAGGATTGATTTTCCCGAATTTAAAATAGCGTTGTTTGCCCTCCATATCATAAACTGCGGTTGCCGGCAAGGCTCCACTCCACTTCCGATTAATGATATTGATAAATTCCTCATCATCAGAAACGGCTTTCACATAATTGGCAAAATTCGCATGATTGGCTTTAAGAAAGGGGAGAATCTTTGCACTGATTTCATCAGGGAAATCCACACTGATACCTACAAACTCCACGCTTTTCGAGTGATAAAAATCGGCTAACCGCACCAGCTCCGGAAATTCTTCCCGGCACGGGGCACACCAGGTTGCCCAGATGTTCACTACTAAAATTTTCCCCGCCCGCTGTTGAACCAATTGCTGAAATTGTTGCTCATCAATCGGTTTAACAACGAGAGGGGAGGGGGTCCGGCATCCGATTAAAAGAAGAAACATCATCGGGAACAATAGAATTTGCTTTCTCACCGGCGAATCCGTTTAATGCTGCATCCAAAGGCTTTGGTTTCCGGGTGGGTTAGTTCTTTGCCCGATAGAATCTCATCGAGGGTCTTTCGTAAATCACGCCGTTTAACATTTGCCGGTCGCTGAGAATCGTCAATCCGCCCATGGTACAATACGGTCAGGTCTTTACTCAGAACAAACACTTCGGGGGTTACTGTGGCACCGAATTGGTCTGCAATGACGTTGTTGTCATCCTTCAGAATGGTGAATTTTAAACCGTGTTTCTGAGCATGTTGACGAATTTCTGCCGGGGGTTCCTTGCGGTTGGAATTGATACCCAGAAATGCCACATTTTTGGCAGAATATTCCTCATACAAGGCTTCCATCCGTTTATTATAAGCGTTGGAGACCGGGCAGCGGGTGGAAACAAAAATAATCACGATTGCCGCTTTGTCTTTATAGGCGGATAGCGCATGAACTTTGCCGTTGTAATCTTTTAGACGGAAATCGTTTACCCGATCCCCCGGAGACAGTGCACCGCCAAAAACAGACATTACCAAAAACGACATCAAAATAATGGCTATATGAATCTTTTGCATGGGATAACTCCTTGAATTATTTATAATAAGTGTAAGCAATTTTCCGAAAGATGTCAATGCTAAATGTCACCCCTTATGAACGCAAGCGAATGAAACTAAACACGTTCAATTACCAATTTTGTTCCCATTTCCGGCTGGGGCAGCGTTTCGTTTACCCCATTCCTGTTGCACATTTCCCTCCGGGTTTATTCTCCGAAAGGGTTATTTCCCCGGCTTTTTGGTCGATAATACCTTCTCTCTCATCGAACAACCTTCCGAATTGCCGGTAACCGGGAGGGATATTTTTTAATAAAATATTTTTCAATTTGTGAAATCCATCTTCTCAAGTTATTTCTAAAACTGCAAATTACATTGGCTGTGATAAACAGTTTGTTATCAAATTAAGTAAAGGGCGGTCCCATGAGCTTTGCCAAATTGCATGTGTCTCCATCGCTTGAGACGGAAATGCAGCCGATCATTGCTTTGTTGTGGTATGATATTGCAAATTCGGCAACCCACCCATTTAATGAAACGGTTGTTTCCCGAATATTTCATGAAAGTTTGGAAGCGGCATCCCAAAACATTTTGCGGAGTGAAAAAACCCGAACGCGATTACTGAAAGCCTTACAAAAGAAATCCCTTCAGGACACCCTCGCATCTGTCCGAATGCAAAGTTCCAAATTGCCCGAAGGATATTTTATCGATGCATTTTCAAAAGTGATTAGTTTGAAAAATGCTTCCCGCATTGTTCCAGCGTTTATCGAGCAAGTTCGTCAGCAGTTTTTTGCCCAACCGGAACTAATGCAAAAAATCATGGATTACTATCAACCGGTGTTGTTCAATGGCGCTCCGGAGACAGAGGAGGATTTTTATCCTCCCCCGGTGTCGTCAATAAATGAATCGCCTGAACAACCCTCTCCACGGTTGTATACGGAAAATCCGAACTCCGGGCAATTGCCGGAGTGGGATGAATCGGTATATGCCCTACCACTGCGCGGCATGCGTAAAATTGAAGAACATTTCCAAACTCAATCTACCCTTTTTATGGTCGGGCAAGCCGGTTGTGGCAAAACCACCCTTATCTCTGCCTATCTTCATAACCTTATTGCCCAGGGGCAAATGAAACCGGAGAATGTGTTTTATTATCGCTTTGTCACCGGTTTATCGGATGGAAAAGCCTTTCGCACCAGCCTGGAGAGGTTTCTTCAAAATCGTTGTGCCGTTGCTGCGGCGGAATCCTGGGAGAATCTGCCGCAGTGCCGGGCAATTTTTGTCATCGATGACCTTCAAGCAGCAGAAGAGACAGAATGCACGGAACTGATTCAACGATTGTGGAATGTGCTGAATCCGCAAGAGACAGCACACGCCAAACTGCTGGTGATTAGCCAGGAGATGAGCGACGAACTAAATCCAACTGACGACCAGCTATATATTTACACCGGGCTTTCCCTGGCAGAAGGTAATGCCCTGGTGGGGGATAAATGGGCACTGGAGATACCGGTGTTCCTCCGACGGGCCCTGGTAGCAAAATTAAAAGGGATTCCCCCCCTGTTGTGGATGTTCAAAAACTGGTGGATGTGTGAAAATCATACGGATACCCAATTAGAACGCCTGGTGGAGAAACTCCCTTCTGAAGAACGCTCTCTTTACGGGTATATGGGGCAGCATCTCTACGAGATTTTTGAAAGGGTGGATCCCCGGATAAACAGCATGTTGACGACAGCCAGTATTTTTCGCAATCCGGAAACGGAGCCTTTTTATGAGAGAATGTACAACCGGATTGGTGGGGGAGATTTTCAACAGGTAATCGAGATGCTGGTAGAGCAGTACCATTTATTGACATTTGATGATCATCTGAATCGATATGAAGTGGTGTTGCCGCTCAAATCATTTTACTATCATATCTGTACTCCGGAACTTCGTCGGATCATGCATGGGATTGCAGCGGAATTATATCGGGATAGGGCTGCTGTGAATGTATCGGTTCGAGATTGGCTGGAAAGTGCCCACCATTTTTCCCGGGCGGGTAAAGAAGAAGAAGCCGCAGACCAGGTGGGGCGGGTACTGCAATCCGGCAATGTAAACGGTAGTTTAACCGGACAGATATTTAATATTTTAAAGAATTTTCAGTTGGAGAACTTGCAGGATGAACAGCTGAAAATGCATATATTGTTTAACCGCAGTCAGTTGTTTTACCAGATGGGTGAATTGGACTTGGCAGAGCGGGATTTGCAGTTGTGTGAGGCGTTGAAGCCCCCCCGGAAGATGCGAGGTGCCCTGCTTTTTACTTATGGCAAGATAGCCCGAATCCGCAATGAAAAGGACATGGCGGTTCGTTTTCTGAGGGGGGCTTACAAATTGTTCTTCGAAGTGAAAGACGCCCCGGGCGCTGTACGAACCGCTATTGAACTGGCAGACTTGTTAATTGAGATACGGCAGACACAGGAGGCGCTGGAACTATTGTTGCAGATGGTGCCGATTTGCGAAAAAGTGGGTGATAAAGACTGCATCGAACGGATGTACAGCGAACTGGGTGCCATTTACCTGCAAAAAAGTGAATGGGACAATGCCCTGAGTTATTACGAGAAGCTGCTCCAGCTCCGCCAGACATCCCACAGTGAAAAGAGCATGGTGGATATTCTGGATAAGATTGGTTTGATCCACGAGCAACGAGGGGAATGGGATGCCGCCATCGAGCAGTATTATGAGAGTCTTCAATTAAAGGAAAAGCAGAATGACTGGAAGGGGCTGGCACAGTCCTACGAGCGAATCGGGAAATTGTATTATAAAAAAGGACAGTGGGAATTGGCGGTTGATTTTTATCAGGAAGCCCAGGAATTGTATGAAACTCACAACGATCCCCGGGGGCTGGCAGAAATTTACATGCAGTTGGGAGAAATATACCGGAGTCGTGATGAGCAGGATTTAGCCATGGGCTTTTATCAGAAGTCACAGGAAATTTATGAGCGCATAGAGGATGTTGACGGTATTGCCACCACGTATGAAGATATGGGGTTGATTTTCCGAGCACAGAAAGATTGGGAGCGCGCTCTGGACATGTTCGAAAAAGCCCTGCAGCTTCGGGAAAAAATTCAGGATACCGTCGGGGCAGCGGATATTTATGCTCACATCGGGGATACCTACTATTCCCGCGGAGAAACAGAATATGCGATCTCGGTGTATGAACGTTGCATCAATATGAAGGAAGAGTTGGGGGATATTGCCGGAGCAGCCCAGATTTTTTATAACATGGGAGTCATCAGCAAAGATGAAGACCGTTTCGAGCAGGCGATCGAACAATTTAAAAATGCACTGACCCTTTTTGAGCAGGTTCATAATCTCCGGGGAGTCGGGAGAACCTTGCAATCCCTGGGGAGCGTTTATCAGAAGAAACAGGAATGGGAAGAGTGTTTAAAACAGTATATGCAGGCAAAAGAGGTGTTTCAGGAAAATGGTGATTTGCGGGGACTGGCGGAAGTAAACTATCTCATTGGAACCGTACATCATGATAAAGGGGAGTGGAAGGAAGCATTAGAGTCTTATCAAAATGCTTACCCCCTTTATGAAAAAATCGGGGATCTGTCCGGCATTGCCCAGACCATCGGCAATATCAGCGCTATTGAATTTGAGCAGGGCGAACATACCCGGGCAATTCTCCGGCAAATTGAAATCCTGCTTTACTTTGATGATCAGGGACGTTCTGAAAGGGTCGACAAAGTGCTGGCAAACCTGGTAGCCTGTCATCAGGAATTGGGGGCAGAAGTGTTTCAGCCTACTTTGCGCAACTGTTTGGATCAGGTGGCGCGCCAGGGAGTCACCTGGGGGAAACATCGGGTTCTCCAGCCGGAAAAAACCAGCAGTATCATCAACCGTTTGTTTCCGAACACGTAAGCCCAACTGTTTATCTACCGCCTTCGGAGGGTGATGCAGGGGGGACCTCCCCGTATCCGCTTCATTGAATTCCAACCAATGATATGTGTTCATGTGCCGATGAATTGAGTTCACCCGATGGTAAACTATCATGGAAGAAAGTCGTAACGATTCAGCTTACCTGCAAATTTGATGTTTTATATGTCATTCGTTCTTATTCATGGTTCAGTGGTTGTTCTTGCACCTCCCCAACCCCTCCCGCCCAAAAAACGGGGGTGGGGATGGGTGAGGTGCGTTTCAGATGATCCCGGCAATACGCTGAAAGATACCGGTCATAGACTCCTTTGCAGAATCTCCTGCCACGGAAGAATGCCGAAAATGAGATTCACCGAAGACGTCTATAACCGGCATTCCGACGGTCTAACGAAAGTTGACCGTCGGAACCCGGAATGACACAAACGGGCATGTAGCTGAATAGTTACAGAAAGTCTAAAGATTTTCGGCACCTCGTCGATATTTTGACCATCTTATCAACCGATGAAATGCTCGGACTGTTTATAAAACGTATATACATCCGACACCTTCATTTTTAGATATTCGTAGTGCTCTTCTTTTGCGGAGGTATGGCAAAACCAAAACATTCCACAATGCAGCCATTTATCCACAATTTTAGACTCCATGTTCGCCTCCTATTGACAATGGTTGCCAGGGCG
Source organism: uncultured Calditrichaceae bacterium (assembly GCA_964471235.1). GTDB lineage: Bacteria > Calditrichota > Calditrichia > RBG-13-44-9 > J075 > CAYYGL01. The sequence continues at coordinate 20,818 of CAYYGL010000014.1, read as the reverse complement.
GAATTGATGGAAAGAACGTTCGAATTGTCGGGAAAATGAGCGAACCACAGATACTGCATGATGAATCTATCCGTTTAAAGAAGCCAGGGGGATTCTTTTTTACCAAACATATTAGGGGATGTGCCAATGGACGATTGTATTCGTTCTTCGTTCACCGGGGAAATGAAGGTTGATGGTATCTCCCAAATCTTTACCGGAGGACCAGTCGTTTTTTTCAAATGGCGGAACACACCGGAAATGTCCGTGGAATGCGTTTCTCCTAATGTCACGGATGTCTTTGGTTATACGAGTGAAGATTTTCAACAGGGCAAAATAGATTATGGTGAAATTTTGCACCCGGAGGATGCCCCCCGCTTTCACCACTGTATCGAGACTGCCATCCGGAATCGCTTGGATGGCTGTACTCATCCTCCCTATCGAGTCATTCATAAAGATGGCTCCCTTGTCTGGTTGTTCTCTTATATGATCTTCCAGTTGAATGAGCAGAATGACATCACCCATTATATCGGGTATGTGGTCGATATCAGTAAGCAGAAGAGAACCGAAGAGGAAATTCGGGAGCATTATCATCGTCTCGATATCTTACATCAGACCATTGAAAACATCAATCGTTCTGATACTCTGGAAGCGATTTACCGGGTTGCCACGCGCGGTATCATCAATATCCTGGATGCGGATCGTTCGGCCGTGTTAATTTTCGGTCAAGACCAGCGCGCCCATTTTAAAGCCTGGGAAAATTTATCGTCCGATTATCGGAAAGCTGTAGATGGTCATTGCCCCTGGAATATTCATGAAACAGATGCCCTGCCGATACACATCAAAGATGTAACAACATCTTCCCTGAAGCAGGAACTCAAAGAGATAATTCTTAAGGAAGGGATCCGGGCATTGGCATTTGTCCCGATTGTGGGAAGTCGCCGGTTGTTGGGAAAGTTTATGGTTTATTATAATCAACCGCATGTCTTTTCTCGGGAAGAGATGCAATATGCCCAGGTGATATCCGAGAATCTTTCGGCAGCCATTAGCCGGTTGAATGCCATCGAGGAGCTTCGCCAAATCGGATTAAAATATCGTTCGATTTTCGATCATGTGGGGGACGGTATTTATCAGAGTACTGTCGATGGCAAATTCCTGACGGTTAATCCGGCATTGGTAGAAATGTTTGGTTATGATTCCGCAGAAGAGATGTTGACAATCGAAAATACGGAAAATTTATACTGGGATGCCCGGGAACGGAATCGTTTGAAACAACTGGTGCAGGAAAAAAGGGTGTTGGTGAATGAAGAAGTGAAAATGAAACGGAAGGATGGCAGTTTGCTCTATGTGTTAATGAATGATCGGGCGGTTACGGATAGCACTGGCAAAATTCTTTATTACGAAGGCACTTTAACGGATATTAGCAAGCTAAAAAAAGTAGAACAAAGTTTAGTAAAGCAGTTAACCTTTTCCAGGGGGCTAAACGAAATTGCTCAAACCATCATCCGGGAAGACGATCCCCGGCTACTATTGGATTCTACAGCCCGCATGATTGGGGAATCTTTAAAATTGGATCGCTGTTTAATTTACCGCATCGACCTGGAGGAGGGGGAAGCCGTGGCACTTTGTGAATGGCTGAATCCGGAAGCGCCGGGCATTGCCCCCACCCGGGCAAATTATCCTCTTACCCAATTTCGGGAGAGTTCAAGGTATCTTACAACAAATCACAGTTGGCTGGAAAGTCATGTTCATAAGCCCAACCCGCTTCTGGTAAGGGAACAATCAGCAGACATTTTGCATGAGCAGATGGGAATCAAAAGCCTGTTGTGGTATCCCTTCGCCTTTCAATCGCATGGATTCTACTTATTGGTTTTCAACCATGTACAATCCCTGCATCACTGGCAGCCGGAAGAGTTCACTTTTATTGAAGCCTTAACCGGGCTGGTGGGAATGGCATTAATGAAGATGCATTATGTGGAAGAAGAGAAGAAACATGTGCGTGAATTAAGGGAGCTGGCAGCTATCATCGAGCAATCCAGCGAAAGCATTTCCCTTACCGACGACAGGGGAGTGATTGTGTATGTGAATTCAGCGTTCGAAAAAACAAGTGGTTATCGGCGGGAAGAAGTGCTGGGAAAAACTCATAATTTTTTCAAAAGCGGGAAACATGATGAGCAATTCTACCGGGAATTATGGGAGACAATCACCAGGGGGGAAACCTGGGCTGGGGTGATAATCAACAAGAAAAAAGATGGCAGTTTGTTTTATGAGAATGAAATTATTTTTCCGATAAAAGATGAATCGGGAGTCATTAAAAATTATTGTAAAATTGGGCGGGATATTACCCGGGAGCGGGAATTGGAACAGCAATTGCGTCAGTCCCAGAAAATGGAATCCATCGGGTATCTTGCCGGGGGAATTGCCCACGATTTTAATAATATTCTGACCGTCATCCGTGGGTATACGGAAATGGCATTGATTCATGTTCAGGATGATGATCCTCTGGAGGAGTATCTAAAACAAATTTCAATTGCCGGTGAAAGGGCGGCGAATTTGACTTCCCGTATATTAGCATTTAGCCGCCAACAGATTGCCAATCCCCGGATTATCGACTTGAATCCTGTTGTAAGCCGCGCGGTAGAGATGCTCCGGCGGTTAATTAGTGAAGATATTGAGATCGAAGTGAAGTTAGTCCCTGAGCTGCCTGCCATAAAAGCGGACCCGGTTCAAATTGAACAGATTTTGATGAATCTGGTTATAAACGCCCGGGATGCCATTGCTGAATCCATCGAGGAGTTACCCCGAAAAGTGATTAACATTGAAACCGGACGTATCTACCTGGAGGAGGAAGACAGCCTCCGTTATCCGGACAGACAGCCCGGTGTCTATATTTTTCTTGCTGTTCAGGATAATGGCGTGGGGATGGATGAAGAGACAATGCACAGAATTTTCGACCCTTATTTTACAACGAAAGCGGTAGGGCAGGGAACTGGCCTGGGTCTGGCGCTGGTCTTTGGGATTGTAAAACAAAATGGCGGGTTTATTACCGTGCAAAGTGAGCCGGGCAAGGGCACAAATTTTAAAATCTTTTTCCCGGTCACCCTGGAGAAAATTAGAGAAGATGCTTCCGACAGCTTGAAGTTGGACCAATTGAGGGGTAGGGAAACGATCCTGTTGGTAGAAGATGATGAAAGTGTAAGAGAATTTGTTTCCGGAGCATTAAAACGATTTGGCTATTCTGTGATAGAGGCTTTGAACAGCCCGGACGGATTAAAACAGCTCGAAACGCAAAAGGAGCAAATCGATTTGGTTATCACCGATCTGATTATGCCGGAAATGGGGGGCAAGGAACTGGCAGAAAAAGCAAAACAGGCTGTGCCTGAGTGCAAAATCCTTTTCATTTCCGGGTATAGTGAAGACTTACTTTTTAAAGAAGATAGCTGCCGGGAGAATATGCACTTCCTTCCCAAACCATTCACTATCTTTGAACTTGCTCAAAAAGTGCGTTCGATAATTGATGAACAGTGCTATTGAGTGTTTTTCAGGTGAGATATAGCCTGCTGAATTCATTACAACGTGAACCCGTCTGCAACGGAGCTACGTTTGCACAACGTCGCTCCCGGGAGAGCACGTTGTGACAGGACCGCGTTGCTCCGAATGTAACTATCTTCCCCAATGTGGTGTCTGTTTACACCTTCTTCTGCAAAAGCGGTATCATTAACACCGGGTTTGGAACCCGGCGTTAATGATACCAAACAGTTACTTTCCTTCTTCCCCTTTCAATTCCTTGGATTTCTTAAAGGCTTCATCGGCCTTTTCGGTCATCCCTTTCCGACCATAAAGAATTGCCAGGTATTCCCACAGGGAGGCTTCGTCCGGAAACCGTTGTACGGCATCTTCCAGAAAAGCAATCCCTTCATCGTTTTTCTCTGCCTGCACATAGCAAATCCCCAGAATGCGTGTGGTCAATAAATCATTGGGGTCTGCCTCCACAGCCTTCTGGAAGTAGGGAATTGCCTCGTCATATTTCTCTTGTTTATAATATCCGACACCGATGTTGTAAAGCAGGTCGGTATTATCCGGCTCCATTTCAATCGCTTTCTGGTAATAGGTATTTGCCTTTTCCCAGTCGCCCCGCTCCGCTTCCAGGTTTCCCAGTTTTTGATAGACCAGAGCATTGTTGGGATTTACTTCCAATGCTTTTTTAAAGGACTCACTGGCTTTGTCATAATTTTTGGTCAGTAAATAAATTTCACCGGAACCAATTAACAATGTTTCGTTGGTGGGGTTCTTTTCCAGGCCCTTTTGAACCGTTTCCAGGGCTGCGGTTGTATCGCCAAGCACCAGGTATGTTAATGCCAGGGGATGATAAGGTTCCCCGCGAGTGGGGTCGATTTGGGTGGCGAGCAGCAATTTCTTCTGGGCGGCGGTAAATAATTTTTTCTGCTTCTCCTGGTCATCCATTTGCTGGGCCTGGGAAATCATTTTGACAGCGGAATTGTAGTTGTCGGCAAACTTGCCAGTGCGGTACATCTCGACCGCTTCTTTAACAGTCATACTCCGCCCGGCTATCGTTACTTTTTGCTGCGGGTTTAATTTCAATGCTTTATCAAACCCCTCGTTCATTTTTTCATAGTCTTTCTTCTGATCACCATACAGCCAGCCCCAGTAAAACCATGCTTCGGCATTTTCGGGGTATTTTTCCACCGCTTTCTGGGCGGAAACCAATGCCTCATCATATAGATTTTTTTGGATGTTGATGACGGTACCTTCTACTTCCGGCGGACGACAGCCGGAAATTAACATGATACCCACAACCAACACCGCTAATAAAATTAGTGAAACTTTCTTCATACGTGACTCCTTTCAGGTTAGATGTAAAAATTAGGTAGCAAAGATGCGTTTAATGGACTCGGTAAATGGTGGATACACAATTCCTTTTTCGGTGATGATGCCGGATACCAGTTCCGGGGGAGTGACGTCAAATGCCGGATTCCAGCAGGGAACATCCGGAACAGTAATCTGACACTGATTGAACACTTTTCGGACCTCATCTTCCGGTCTGGTTTCGATTGGAATGTCTTTACCGGATGAAATGCTACGGTCAAAAGTGGAGAGAGGGGCGGCAACATAAAAGGGGATGCCATGATGTTTTGCCAGCAGGGCAACATTGTATGTTCCGATTTTATTGGCAACTGATCCGTCGGCTGCAATGCGGTCTGCTCCCACAATTGCCAGGTCTACCTTGCCTTGCTGCATCAGGGCTGCCGCCATGTTGTCACAAATCAGGGTCACCGGAATCTTCGCCATCATCAATTCCCAGACGGTTAAGCGGGAGCCCTGTAACAACGGGCGGGTTTCATCGGCAAATACCGAAACGTTTTTGCCTAATTGATGAGCGCGGTAAATGACCCCAAACGCAGTTCCGATCCCCCCGGTTGCCAGGGCGCCGGTGTTGCAATGGGTAAGAATGCGGGCACCTACCGGCACCACATCCTGACCATGGTCTGCCATGGCATCACAGCGCTGGCGATCATCCTCATGAACTTCACGGGCAAGTTCCAGTAATTTTTTCGTCAAAGCCTTCACATCATTCCCGGAGGTTTTTTGTAGACGCTGTTTTAAGGCTTCCATTGCCCAGAACAGGTTCACCGCGGTCGGCCGCGCTCCTGCCAGATATTGAATGTATCCCTCCAACAATTGAAAAAACTCTGTCCGGGATGAGGGATTTTCAGTGCGCATTCCCAGGTATAACCCATAAGCGGCGGTAATCCCAATTGCCGGCGCCCCCCGTACCCTCAGCTTCCGGATGGCTTCATAAATCTCTTCGATGGTCTGAATTTCTTTGTAAACAGTTTGGGTAGGAATCAGAGTTTGATCCAACAATCGCAGGTGGTCGTCTATCCATTCTACAGCTTTTATCATACACACAGAACCTCTTCTTCAATAAACGGGAGAATGTATGATAGAAAGGCTAAATTTTCAAGATATTTAATTTTTTACGATCGTCAGTTGCCTCATGACAGATATGATCCTATTTTATGGTGCATTTGAATACCATACTAACAGGAAGGTAAATATGAAACTGCTGGCAATTTTCGCTCACCCTGATGATGAAGCGTACGGTCCCGGTGCCACCCTGGCCCGCTATGCACTTACCGGTCATGAAGTGGCATTGGTTACTCTGACCCGAGGAGAAGCCGGCTCCATGGGAATCTGCAAAACACTTCCCCCGGAAGCAGTTGCAGAAATGCGAACCCGGGAGTTAAAATGCGCTGCAAAAGCGTTACAACTCAGCTATCTCAATATTTATGACCTTCCTGACAAAGCTTTAGAGAACTATCCGGCTGAAAGAGGAATTGAGATTGTGACACAGGAGATCGAATCACTGAAACCTCACGTGGTAATCACCTTCCATCCCCGGGGTATTTCCGGCCATCCCGATCACATTGCTGTCAGTAATTGGTGCCGAAATGCGATTCAACAAATAGCAGATCCCCCACATTTTTTCTATTACGGCATCTCCCCGGAGCAGGCGGAAAAGATTAAACCTTACCGCCAGGTAATCCCGTTTGCTGAAGAGGAGATTACCCATATCATTGATGCCAGTACGTATTTCCCTTACAAATTGAATGCTATCCATTGCCATGCGTCCCAACTGGAGCTCTGGGAAAAGTTTAAAAAGATTGGCAATGGCTATGACTACTTCTCCAAAAGAGAACATTTTTCCCGTGTATATCCTCCCCTGAGCGTCTCTCATCCATTGACGGATTTGTTCTCTGAAGCTTAGCCCACCACAGATTTTCCCTGGAATGTGCATCTTCAACCAGCAGACTGCCTGACGGCTGACTGGGCAAGGAGCCGCCTCGGCTTGGGTGCCGTTGCCCCCGGTTATTCAAGAATACACCGTTGATGACGAATATTTAAATCGGTTTAGTGTAATTAAGACAGGAGTAACACTTTAATGCATCGAAAAAATTAGAATTGTTGCTTCGTTTGATGATAGAACTCGCCTCCTAATTTCCCCCTTTCTTTTCAAAAGAGTGGGAGTGTCCGAAAGGGATGGCTTTGCCAGGGGAGAGAGTTCGAAAAAAGTTTATTATAATACCATTTTTTCATAGAGCTGAATTGTTCCAGACAGGGAAAGTCTAAAGATGACAACCGGGATGTCAACAGAGTATTTATTAATTTACAGCGCCGTTTCTGCTCAATCGTTACAAAACGACGTGCACTTCTGTTTTGTACTTCCCCAGCAAAGTGTTTTTCACTCGGCAAATACCGCAATCCGGTATGGTTTACCATACCCCGGGGGAAAAGATGCCTTTGGTGAATTTTCCTGTTCGGTGGTGTTTTTCGAGTCCCCGTGTGTCAATAATGATGAGACGGAATAGAAAATGATGAAAACCGAAATCTTACAACAATTAAACGATGCTGCTCCATTTGAAAAGAGACAGACGCTGGAAAATCTGGCAGTGAGCGATTGTGCCGGTGAATATTTGAATGTGGCGGCTCAATTGTTGGGGGACAAAGACCGTGGGGTTCGGGATGCCGCTGCCCAGTTTTTAATTTTGCAAGGCAGCGAAAGTGCCGCCCGGGAGATCGTACATTTCATCACCAGTGACGATATAACGATTCGAAATTTAGCCGGAAACACCCTGGTAAAAATTGGTGCTCCGGCGGTACGTCCGTTACTGCCGTATTTGGACTCAGAAGATAAAAATGTGCGGAAATTCGCTGTTGATGTGCTGGCGCAGCTTCCCGCTCAAGAAGCCATTGATGCCATTGCTTCTCATTTAAATGATCCCGATCCCAATGTGGTAACCGCGGTAGTAGATGCTCTGGGTATGTTGAATGGCAGGGCGTATGCGGATGAACTGCTCGCTTGCTATGATAACGCCCCGTATTTGCGGTATAATATCTTATCCACTCTATCCGGATTCGGAGAAGACCGTTTTTTGCCCTTATTCAAAAAAGCGTTGGATGATGAGGACCCGGTGGTGCAATTGGCAGCCGCGGAAGCGCTTGTCAGAACCAATCATCCAGAAGTGTTGCCCCTGTTAATTTCTCGGGTGGATGTGGTCAATGCGGCTGCCCGGTCGGTACTGTTGCATTCCATTGTAACTCGATTAATGGAACTCCCCCCGGAGACCCGGCAACCGTTACCGCCACATTTCAAAAAGTTCTTTTGGGAAATGCTGGATGATGTGGATCCTGTTTACCTGGTTGCTGCTCTTAAGGGACTAAGTTTACTAAATGGCAAGGAACATGTTGAAAAATTGATAGACAAAATTGGGATATCACCGGAAACGGATGAGCATATTTTTCAATTGTTAAAAAACTCGGGTATTCAAACCTTATCGTTTTTATTAAAAGCAGCCGAAGAAAACCGTATTACGGTACCGAAAACAGCGCGTTTTTTAATTGCCCTGATGGCAGAGTATGCAAAAACCGATGAATATCTGGATCAAAACTCCGCCGTACGCCGGGCATGTAAATTTGTCAATGCCAACTTTCATTATCTCGATATCGAAACCAAAATAGGGGCGCTCCGGGTATTTGCCGGATTCTCACTCCCCCATCTTAACGATATAATTGTTCATGCATTAGAAGACATGGAAGTGATTGTTCGTTCCCAGGCTTTAGAGGTTGTGGCGGCAAAAGGCGTTAAACAATACATCGGTCTTTTACAAACATTAAAAAATGACGAAGACGAATTCATTCGAGATCAGGTAATGGGATTGCTGGCAAAAGAAGTGAATTGAAATGGATTCAGGCGTGTGAAGGTAGCGGTATTAGAAAGGTGATAATTGAAATCCCATACTCGGGATGTTGGTGTCTACACCTGTGATGGTCAGGATTTATCGATGGATTTTTTTAGCCAAATATCTCTAACCTCTCAACAGACTGAGCGGCTAAGCCGGGATGCTTTTGAGGATTTACGAGAAATTATTTATAAAAATACCGGGCTGTTTTTCCCGGAAAACAAGAAGTATTTGTTAGAAACCCGGTTAGGACAGCGGATTTCCGCTTTACAACTTAAGAATTATACTGAGTATATCGAGTTGCTTAAAAACGGGGCGATGCATAAAGAGTTTCCGGTATTAATAAACTCGATCACCATTAACGAAACATATTTTTTTCGTAATGAGCCCCAACTTGAAGTGTTGGAAAAAGAATTGCTGCCTGCTGTGGTCTCTGTAAAGTTAAAAATGAACCATCCCAAAGTAAAAATATGGAGCGCCGGATGTTCCTCCGGTGAAGAACCTTATACCTTTGCGATGATCATTCATGAAAAAATTCAGCCCCGATTTCCGGGGATCCAATTTGAAATATGGGGAACAGATATTAATACCAATGTACTTCACAAAGCAAAACAGGGGGAATTTCGACAATATTCCATCCGCAAGGTACCTTCTGTATACATGCGGAAGTATTTTTCGAAAGAAGGTGATCGGTATCGGCTTCAATCCCCTATTAAAGAGATGGTCATTTTTAAACATCTCAATCTTTTTGATAAATCTCGAATGAATTCCATGCGCAATTTTGACATAATTTTTTGTGAGAATGTGTTGATCTATTTTGATAAGGATGCCAAAATTCAGGTGATTACTTCATTATACGATGCCTTAAACCGGGGTGGCTACTTACTGTTAGGATATTCCGAAGCTCTTTATGGGTTGAGCCAGGCGTTTAAGCCGGTTCATTTTCCCCGGACGATTGTTTACAAAAAGGAGTAGTTGGATGAAGAAGGTAGTGATGATAGTCGATGACTCCGAATCGGTTCGAAAATTTGTGATGTTTGCCCTGCGTTCCCGTGGATGTCAGGTTATCGCCGCCAAAGACGGTATGCATGCTCTGGAGTTGTTAGCCCACAAAAAAGTTGACCTGATCATTACCGATCTCAACATGCCGAATCTGGATGGGTTCGAACTGGTCCGGGCAATTCGGGACGATCAGGAATTGAAAGCGTTGCCAATTATTATTCTTTCTTCATTGGATAGCGAAGGTGAGAAAAAATTAGGCAAAGAACTGGGTGCCAATGCTTATTTGATTAAACCTTTCGATCAGAAACGGATTCAGTATGAGGTCTCTAAATTTATTAATTAGTTGGAGGAAATCATGAAATTCCTGGTAGTTGATGACTCCCTCACGATGAGAAGGATATTGAAAAATGCCTTACTGCGGCTGGGATATACAGATATTATCGAAGCAGTAGACGGGAAAGATGCATTAGCAAAATTGAATGTCGAAGTTGTGGATTTTATAATCACCGATTGGAATATGCCCAACATGACCGGGTTGGAATTTACCCGGGCGGTTCGTAGCAGCCCCGCGTTTGGTTCCATTCCGATTTTGATGGTAACCACCCGGAGTATGAAGGAAGATGTTCTGCAGGCGCTTCAGGCACGGGTAAATAACTATATCACCAAACCCTTTACTCCGGAGGTGTTGAAAGAAAAAATCGACCAGGTATTAAAATTGGCATAAGTTCGGTTTGCCACCCCCTTTACCTGGCTTAATGTGAAAGGGAAGATTAAAATGAACCCAGTGAACTCCAATTTTGGTGTATGAAATGAAATTTTTAATTATTGACGATGCCCTGATGTCCCGGAGGATTTTAGTCAACAGCCTTCGCAAAGCTGGCTATGATGACATAATTGAGGCCCAACATGGGGAAGAGGCTCTGCAAATTTTAAAAACGGAACAGGTGGATTTTATTATCACGGATTGGAATATGCCGCGGATGAACGGCTTGCAGTTGGTGCAGGCTATTCGTGAAAAAGAGCAATTGAAGGATTTACCAATATTGATGGTTACCGGCAGGGATACCCAGAAGGATGTGATGAACGCGATTAAAGCCCGGGTCAATGGCTACATTGTAAAACCCTTTATGCCCCAGGTAATTCGCAATAAAATTGAAGCGATACTCAAGCATCAATCCGGAGAGCAAGATGAACAACCGCAAGCATAATGTCCTCCTGTCCAAAATTCACGAGTTGAAGGCACTTTTTATTTTTGGACAACGCGTCATTCCTTTTTTGGAAGATTTGTTTCAGTTTGTTCAGGAAGTTATCCCCATCCTGGAAGAGATGAATACGTCTATCCGGGAAAGCACTTCCCAGATACCTCATGCATCGTCAAAATTGAGTGATGTTACCCGGGCTACCGAGTTAGCGACCACGGAAATCCTGGATATTATTGATTTTTTATTGATGGAATTAGGCGGCGTCCGGGCTGAATACCGCCAGATGAAAGAAGAATTGGGAAAAATGATTCAACTGGATGACAGTATGGCTCGCTTAATTAAGAAAGAAATATCCGATTCCCATCCGGAGTTGATGGATAAACTGAAGTGGATGTATCGGGAGAAACGTTCCCTGGGCACCCGGCTCAATAAGCGGGTAGATGGTTTGGAACGTTCTCTCGAAAAAATACATCAAAACGCCAATAATATCATGATTTCTCTTCAGGTGCAGGATATAACCGCTCAACAAATTGCCGCTGTAACACACATGATTCATTCTATGGAGAATCGCTTAACAACATTGCTCGGTAATTTGAACGAATATCCACTTAATGCCGGGGAAGGTGCACCGAATTTGTACCCCCAATCCTTTAATCCGGAAGCCAGCTATACGGATTCTCGTCATCAGCACCGGGTGGATGCAATTGTGAATGCCCTTCAGAAATCCGAAGAGAAGGATACCACCGCTACGGTTGAACCTGTTGATCCGGGGGGCAGTATTTCCGGTCATAAAAACCATCCCTCTCAAGCCGAGCCATCGGAAAATAACAAAACTCAGGAATCCGATAGCACTACCCAGGAAGAAATTGACAAACTCTTCGAGCGCAATGATGGATAAGAACAACGACATCTTTACGGAAGAGATGCAGGAAATAGTGGAGAGTTTTGTTACCGAGACCCGGGAATTGTTAGAGGATTTGGAACAGGATCTCCTGAAGTTGGAAACAAATGAAACGGACTCGGACCTCATTAACAAAGTCTTCCGCACCATTCACACGATTAAAGGCACTTCCGGTTTTCTGGAACTTGAGCAGCTTGCCGAACTTGCCCACGAAATCGAGAACGTCTTAAACAAATTGCGACACAATGAGTTGTCAATCAGCACCACCTTGCTGGATGTGATATTTGACGCTTACGAGTATCTGAAACAGCTTTTTCGACAGGTGGAAACCCGGAACATCCAGCCCATCGATTTACAGGACATTCTGAAGCAATTGCAGGCACTTCATACACCCGGGGAAAAAGTTCCTACTTCCGGCAAAAAGAGTGCTGCCGGTAGTGCCCGTCGAAGCAAGAAAACGAAGCGAAAGATGACTTCCCAAAGTGCTCCCACCGAATCGGAACCCAACACCACCGTGATGTTCAGTGACGAAATGTCTGAGATTCTTGCCAGTTTTATCGTCGAGACGCAAGAAATTTTTGAACATTTGGACCAGGATTTACTGGAATTAGAAAAGAACTTCACTGACGATGAACTGCTGAATCGCATTTTCCGGGCAATCCATACGGTTAAAGGGACATCCGGTTTTTTAAATTTTGAACCGATGAGTCGCTTAGCCCATCATTTTGAGGATGTGCTGAACAAACTGCGAAAACACGAGTTGGATTTCCAACCGGAGATGCTGGACATACTCATCAGCGCTTTTGATGCGATGAAGGCATTGTTACAGCAAGTCATTGACCGGCAATTAAAACCGATAGAGCTAACCCATATCATCCAGCAATTACAAAATCTGAGCGGTGGGAATATTAAAGGTGCTTCCCGAAAACAACACTCCCGACGGAAATCTTCTCAAGTTGCTTCTTCCGATAGTTCCATGAAAGCCAGCCCAACGGCCCCAGCCAGACAACAGAAACATTCTCAATCTGCTCCAAAGTTATCCTTAAATATGGCAGATACAACGATCCGGGTAAGTGTCCGACGCCTGGATTCCTTAATGAATTTGGTGGGAGAATTGGTCTTAGCCCGGAACCGGTTATCCCAGTTGATTGAAAACATGAGATTTGAAGTCACCCGGAATGAGTTAGTGACGGATTTTGTTGAGGCGGGTTCCCAGATCGATTTTATCACCACGGAATTACAGAATGCGATCATGAAGACCCGGATGGTGCCTGTCGGTCGGGTGTTTAACCGTTTCCCGCGTCTGGTGCGGGATATTGCCCGGGAGTTTTCCAAAGAAATAGAGCTGGTTATTGAAGGGGCCAATACCGAAATGGATAAATCGGTGATCGAGGAGATTGGCGATCCCCTTTTACACCTGGTGCGTAATTCAGCGGATCACGGGATCGAAAGCCCGGAAGAGCGGCGGAAAGCCGGCAAGCCGCCCCGTGGTGTCATTCGTTTATCCGCCGAACATGAAGGAAATCACATTGTGGTGGTGGTGGAAGATGACGGCAGGGGGATAGACCCGGAAAAAATTAAAGAGTCGGCAATAAAAAAAGGATTTCTTACCCCGGAAGCCGCAGCAGAAATGAATGAAGCGGAGGTGTATAATTTAATTTTTGCCCCGGGATTCAGCACCTCCGCAAAAGTGACCTCAATCTCCGGCCGGGGAGTGGGGATGGATGTGGTAAAAACCAACATTACCCGTTTAAATGGCATGGTTAGTGTTCAATCTACCCCGGGGAAGGGTACCAAATTTTTCTTAAAACTCCCCCTTACGCTGGCAATTATCCAGGGGCTTTTGGTAAGAATCGGTACGGAGACATTTGCAATTCCACTCTCGGCAGTTAGTGAAGTGGTTCGGATAACCCCCATGGATATCAATCAACTTCAGGGACGAGAAGTGATTCGCTTGCGGGAACGGATTTTACCATTAATTGAATTAAGTGATGTGATTGAAGGCATCGCGGCACCGGCGCCCCGGGAAAGATGTTATGTGGTGGTGCTGGGGATTGGGGAGCGTTTTTTCGGATTAAAGGTGCAGCGCTTAATCGGACAGAAGGAAATTGTGATTAAGCCCCTGGGGGCATATTTAAAGCATGTCCCCGGGATTGCCGGGTCAACTATTCTGGGGGATGGCAGGGTAATTATGATTTTAGACATTGGTGAGATTTTAAAACTGTTGAACAATAAAATTTCGTCGACGGGACATCATGGCGATTCGGGTTTTAGTGACGGATGAATCTGTTTTAGTGCGGCAGGCATTGAAAATGATATTAGAAACTGATCCGGCCATTCGGGTGATTGGATTTGCCCGAAATGGTACGGAAGCAGTGGAGAAGGTAAAACAACTAAAACCGGATGTGTTAACCATCGATGTTCACATGCCCCCATTTGACGGTATCCAGGCTATCAAAACCATTATGCAAGAAAATCCGCTTCCGGTGTTGATAGTAAGCGGCGTTACGAAAAAAGGTTCAGCGGAAACCATTCGGGCAATGGAAAACGGTGCGGTGGATTTCATTTCCAAACCCCGGTCTGTAAATTCATTTAATATCATTAAAATTAAGGAACAATTGATCGCCAAGGTAAAAGAAGTTGCTCAAACATTTCCCCGCGTTTCCAAAAGCCGGGGGACCCCTTCTCGTACCACCGATTTCCAGCTTCGTCATCTAAAACACCGAATCCATTGCCCTTCCTGTCAAATGGTGGTTATTGGCATTTCCACTGGCGGACCATTCTCGTTGCAGAAGGTAATTCCATTGCTGCCTGTCGATTTCCCCAAACCCGTCGTGGTGGTTCAACACATGCCGCCGGTTTTTACGACCTCATTGGCACAACGGTTAGATGAATTAAGCCAGGTAACTGTGGTGGAGGCCAGGGAACGGATGGAACTAAAAAACGGGACAATCTATATTGCTCCCGGCGGGTTTCATCTCCATTTCCACTCCCAACCGCCGAACGTTCTCCTGCATGTCTCCAAACAACCACAAACCCTCTTTCGTCCTTCCATTGATGTGACCATCCGCTCCGCCCTTGAGGTAATAGGGGGAAAGCTTCTGGTGGTGATTATGACCGGAATGGGCAAGGATGGATTGGAAGGTGCCCGATTGGTAAAACAAGCCGGGGGGAAAGTGATTGCCCAGGACGAAGCCTCCTGTGTGGTCTACGGTATGCCCCGGGTCATTGCGGAAGCTCAATTAGCGGATGCAGTACTGCCATTACATCATATTGCCGATGCCCTGATCTCGGCGGTTTCCTTCTCTTCTTCCGCCAGGAGCCGAAAACCTCTTCAGGATGAACGGTCGGCTCATCATTAGCCTTACTTATATCCCGTGTAACTACTCAGGTTGTTTACCGCAACGAACGCAACGTTCGCAACAAGCAGCTGTTTATCTCTTTCACGTTGCAGCCGTCGCGTATCTGCTGCGATCATTGCGGTAAAGAAAAAGTTTTGATGACAAAAACAGATTTCTACAGGAACTCTTTCTTCTCTACGCCCTAAATAGCTACTACCTGAGTCGTGACTATCCCGAATCCCTCATCTCAAAATTTTTTATCCCTGGTGACAATGCGGCTATGAGGTGTTCAATACCTCATGAAGAATTGATAACAGTTTCCTTGCGGTGTAGGGCTTTTGTAAAAAACCATCCACCCCGTTTTGTAACTGAAGAAGTTTTCGAGAATCATCCAGGAAACCACTGGAAACAATTATCTTAATATCCCGGTCAATCGTTCGCAGTGCTCGTACAGTGGCGGCACCATCCATGATTGGCATGATCATATCCGTAATGACAACCTTTATCTCCGAACGATGGGCAGCAAACAGCCCGATTGCTTCGGCGCCATCTTTTGCCACCATCACCCGGTAGCCGTAGGTTAATAACGTTTCTCGGGTTATATCCAATACGGAGATTTCATCATCCACTACCAGAATTAATTCTCCATCACCCCGGGGAAGAGAGTCTTGTTTGCTTGAGTTTTCAACCGTTACGGCGTCTTCCGATGCCGGAAGATAGACCTCGAACCGGCTGCCCTCCCCGGGAGTACTGACTACATTCAAAAATCCCCCATGACTATTTACAATCCCCACTACAGTGGAAAGCCCTAACCCGGTACCCTTACCGACCTCCTTGGTGGTAAAAAAAGGTTCGAAAATTTTGTTTTTAATTTCCGGTGGAATTCCAACCCCGGTATCGGTGACGCTGATGAGAACAAAATGACCGACCGAGGCGGATAAATGCATTCGAGCATAATTTTCATCCACAAATTTATTGGAAACCTTGATGGATAATTTCCCCCCATCCGGCATGGCATCACGAGCATTGACACATAAATTTAATAGGACCTGTTGAAGTTGAGTGGCATCGCCGGAAACGGTCCATAAGCAGGGGGCAACATCCATCTCTATTTCGATACTTTTCGGGAAGGTCTCATGCAGAATGGACTGAACTTCATGAAGGAGATGGTCTAATTGTAATGGAATTCGTTCGCCTTCTACCCCACGGGCAAAGGCGAGAATTTGTTTCACCATCTCCGCTCCCCGTTTCACATTTTTTTCAATTGTCTCTAAAATGTGAAGGCTTTTCTTATCTTTCATTCGAAGCTGTAATATTTGCACAGCAGTTAGCATGGGTGCCAGGATGTTGTTTAAATCATGAGCAATGCCGCCGGCAAGCGCACCAATACTTTCCATCCGTTGGGCTTGCAGGAATTGGTTCTCAATCCGTTTTTTTTCAGTGATGTCGGTATTCACCATCAATATTGACTTAGCTTCTCCCTGGTGATCATGCACCAACGTCCAACGGCTCTCCACAATCACATCTTTTCCTTCCCGGGTGACCTGGTGTAATTCTCCCTGCCATTCTCCCCGGTTCAAAATTGCCCGCCGGGAACTGCCGAATTGGTTGGAATTATTCCGAAATAGCAAGTCGAAGACATTGGTGCCAATTGCTTCCTGGGTTTTCCAGCCATAAAGTCGCTCGGCACTCTTGTTCCAGTAGATGATGTAGTTGTTTAAATCACAAACGAGAATTGCATCCTGGGCTTTATCCAGAAGAGCCGCCTGATCCCGGAGTTGCGATTCCGCCCGACGACGAGACGTGATATCCCGGGCAATCGCCATAACCGTCGCTTTCCGGTTGAATTCAAATAAATGGGCGCTGATCTCTACCGGAATGGCGGTACCGGTTTTGGTGCTTAATTCGTCTTCATAAAGAATATGTTTATCCGTTAGCAGCTTCTTCAATCTCTCCGGGAAAAGGTGTTGTTGGGATTGGTCACAAATGGAACCCGGGGTCATTTTTAGCAATTCCTCCCGGGTGTATCCCAATTTGCGGCAAGCAACGTCATTTACCTCAATAAAAAAGGTTTTTTCCATCTCTTTCTCGGGATGAAAAACAAAAATAGCGTCGTTGCCACTGTTAAATAACAAACGGTATTTTGTTTCACTTTCGGAGAGATTCTCTTCGGCAACTTTTGGTTTCGTACGCGGTTTCTTCTGAATTTTTTTTGCCGCTTCGGGAGGAGTGGTGGAAGCGGGTCGGTTAAAATTCCTTTTCTTCATCATACCAAACTAACATTGATCCATCAAATTTATCTGTATGTTCCCCGTCTTCCATGACAGAGATTTTAAATACATTCTGAACATGCCTACCGTCATTTCTGTTATGTTAAGATAAAGATTCGCAAAGTGGGAATTGTGCGTCAGGTTAGAAAAAATAAAAACAAATTGTTAAATCGAACGGGTTATACTTTTGCAGGGCTGGCGATTTGGTCCAAAATTTTCCGAACTTTCATAACCACCTTTTGGGGAGAATAGGGTTTGTTAATGAAATCAATAACGCCGTGTTCGGTGAGAACTTTTTTTAAGTCCGGTTCAAAAAAACCACTGGCAAAAACCGCTTTTATTTCCGGGTTGATTTTTTCCATTTCCTGAAATGCCTCCCAACCGCTCATTTTGGGCAATCCGGCATCGGTGAACACCAGGTCTATTTCCCGATAGTGCTCTTTATATATTCGAACAGCTTCTTCCCCGTCATGGGCAATCAGGGTACGATATCCATTGGCTGTAAAAATGGTTTTTAATAAATCCACTAACATTTCTTCATCTTCGACAATCAAGATGGTTTCAGTGCCACTGCTCGTTGTCGGTGGAGCAACACTTTTGCTCAGGGGATGTTGCTCGGTGGTGGTTGGAAAAAAGAAATGGAAAGTGCTTCCTTTGCCTAACTCCGATTCCACATCCACGAAACCGTAATGGCTGGTGACAATTCCATACACCACGGCTAACCCCAGCCCGGTACCGCGCCCCCGGACCTTGGTGGTAAAAAAAGGTTCAAATAAATTTTTCCGAATTTCTTCGTCGATACCGATTCCGGTATCAGCAATCGATACCCACACATAGTCGATATCCTTTGCTTTGGGAAAGCGGGCTTTAATGCGCTCCGAAGAAATGGTACGGGTGGTAAGAGTGAGGGTGCCGCCCTGGGGCATGGCATCCCGGGCGTTCATGCAGATGTTTAAAAAAGCCTGATGTAACTGATTCTGGTCTGCACGCACAGTGGGAAGTTGTGGGCTTAATTGTAAGGAGATAATAATTGTTTTTGGAAAAGTGCCGGATAACAATTGGTACAACTCTTCAATGATTTTGTTAATATTCACCGCTTCGAAGACCACATCGGCTTTGCGGGCAAAAGTTAAAATCTGATCAACTAAATGGGCACCTCGTTCGGTAGCTTGTGAAATGGCTTTTACACTTTCGTAGAGATGGGGGAGTTCGCGAGTGTCTTGTTGCAACAAGGAAGTATGCCCCATGATAATGCTGAGGATATTGTTAAAATCATGGGCAATTCCGCCAGCTAAATTCCCGATACTCTGCATCTTTTGAGCATGCAGTAACTGTTTTTCCAACAGCTTTCTATCCGTGTTGTCAAAAAGATACCCCCGGATCTCTGTTAAATTACCGGTTTCATCAAAAGCACCGATGATATTTTCAATAATATAAAGGGGGCCGCCATCCCTGCGTTTTAATTCAATCTCATGATATTCCAATTGCCGTTGCGTTTTTACCAATTTTAAAAATGCCTTAAATTGTTCCGGTTGGGGAAAGAAGGAAGCATAATTCTCCCGTAAAACTTCCTCCACCGATTCAAAACCAAAGATAGAAGCAAAAGCGGGATTGCAATAATGAATGGTACCTTCCGGCGACATGATAAAATCACCGGTTAAATCTTCTTCAAAAAACCGACGATAGCGCTCTTCGCTTTCTTTGATAACTTCTAATTTTTCCTGTTCTACGACATATCGACGCCGCTGGAACAAAATTATCGTGGCAATTATCGCCCAGGCAAAAATAAACAGAACAATGCTGGCAATAAGGAATACTACATAAAGGTTTACGTTCTGTAGGAGCACAAAAATCCTCCCATATACAATATATTGGTGAAAATGTCCAGTATCCAATGAATGGTCCAGGCAATCATCATTTGCGGTTCCGGCCAGGTAATAATAACATTTCCTAATGCTAACCAGAGGATGCTTCCGGTACTGTAGATTAGCACGGCTCCGCTCACCCAAAAACGGGCATCAAAAATAAACTTTTCTCCGGCGGTCTGCCCCAGTTCAAATAAGGTCAATGCGGCATAACCGATAAGCAGAAGATGCGAAATGGTCGCCGTAACGGAATCGTACGAATCCATATTTTCAAATGTGAACTTGGCAAGCAACCAAATGCAAGCAAAAATCAGAATGCTCCATCTAATTCCTTTTTGAAAAAATGATCTGGGTTGCCAATATGAAAGTATCCAGCTCAGAGAAGTGTATTCTACTAAAGTAAAAAAATGGAACAGCCACATATTGTTTATGTTGAGAAATGCCCAGTATAGCACGATGATGTTGTTAACTAAAACAACCGCCAAAAACAGTACCAATAACCTTAATGCTAAAGGCAATTTTTTTAAACGAATTAGACCGACTCCCACTGCCAGTATACTGGCGAGCAGTGAAAGCCATGTTCCCATTGGTATTGACACATCCCTCTCCCCGAAAACAATGTTTATGATAGATAGTGTCCAATCTAATGGTGATGGCTACGTTTTTTTTTACTTAAAGTTGTAATTTTAATCTACGTCATCCTATTCAAAAACTTTATAGAGACTATATATTTCACGTTTAAAAGTTGCTTGTGTTATGATGCACATATCCCCTGTTATTTTTTTTGTTGTACGGATTGATCAATGTTCTCTATCCTTTTTTGTTTGCTGTTGGGAATTTCTTGTTTTATAATTAATAACAGTAAAAAAAGAGTTTGAGTCCGGAATTATGGGGGAATTTATATACGGGAAAAAATACTGGTAGCCGCGCCGAAAGGCGTGCCCCTGGAACAAGCGTTTCCCATAAGGGATGCCGTCGGCAATGATTGTGCAGAAACAGAGCTGGCGTTGCCAATGGTTAAAAACCAACACCATTTTACGCAAAATTACGGACACAACCAAAAGAGAACATGAGAAATACAGCTTAAATGATTGCCATTGCTCTGAGGAGGTTTGTTACCGCAAATCATCTCGCGGTGGCGGAATGCACCCGAAATGACAGGCCTTTACGATATTCAGCACTCCCTTTTCAATAAATACGCAGACACAACCGGATTGCTTCCCATGTTGCCCCTCGCCGGGTCTTCCTGGGACGCAGCAACGTTCTCAGCAATCCCGGAGGGCTTTAACATTTGTAGCAAGAATGCCACCGGAATACAAAAACACCGGAAGAGGTCACTGGATGAGATTGGAATGGTCTTTACCGTTCCGGCATCCTTTGGGATGAAGAACCAATACCAATATCGGGTCAAATTTGACGTGAAACGAGAGGAAGAGGAGTAAAATTTTTGTAACTACTCAGGTTGTTTGTAAAGCCATAATTTCAGAGAGGTAGTGAAA
>CAYYGL010000013.1:0-44075 GCA_964471235.1 uncultured Calditrichaceae bacterium | reverse complement strand
CCAAAACCATAACAAAGGGTTTAAGTAATCTTTGTAATCCGTTATAAAAAACTATTAAGGAGGATCATAATGAGAGAAGAAAGTTTTCCCCAAACCCGAATGGCAGTGACGCAGGTAAATGCCCTGCTCCGTTCCGTTTATAACTGGATGATGGTGGGATTGGGCTTATCCGGTTTGACCGCATATTTAACCGTGAATAGCGATGCCATGCTGAACCTGATTTTTGGCAATGGCTACATGATCTGGGTGCTGTTTATCGGTGAAATCGGGCTGGTGATTGCCCTGTCCGGGGCGGTAAAGCGACTGTCTGCTTCCACTGCCGGCATGTTATTTATGCTCTTTTCTGTGCTGAATGGGCTTACCCTTTCCTCAATCCTGTTGATTTATACCGCTCGTTCCGTTGCCACCACCTTTTTTATTGCCGGGGCAACCTTTGGCGCCACCAGCTTTTATGGCTACGTCACCAAAAAAGACCTCACTTCCTGGGGTAATTTTTTGTTCATGGGATTACTGGGGCTGATTATCGCATTTGTGGTAAATATCTTCTGGCAGAATACCTTGTTCGACCTGCTTCTGTCCGCCGTGGGGGTGCTCATCTTTGTGGGGTTGACCGCTTACGATACCCAGAAAATCCGCCAGATGGGAGAGGAGATGACCGGAGCGGATAGCGACAGTTTCGGTAGACTGGCAATTCTGGGTGCCCTGTCGCTTTACCTGGATTTTGTCAACCTCTTCCTGATGCTGCTCCGATTTTTCGGCAGACGGAATTGAGAAAATATAAAATAGGGGGAGAGCCGCCGTCTCAGTATGGCAATCGTTAACAGAGAAGTGGTGAAGCCGTAGAAGAGTAGATGAGTTGATGGGGCGAAGGGAGGTACCGGATGCTCATCACTCCCGGCTCGTCCCTTATCACGCATCCCATTTCTTCCGTTCCAAGATAAGTCAAGATAGGGAATAGGCGTCAAATAGCTAATTTTTACCTGAAGGAGATGGTAATGAGTATTTTGGAAAAATTTTCCGATTGGTTTCAGAAACGTGATCATGAGATTATGGAATCACATGTAAAGAAAGATAAAGAAGCATTGCAGAAGGCGCTGGCAGAGATGGAAGAAGAGCGCCGGCAGCTCAGTCAATATTTGTATCGACTGGAAAAAATTATTGAAAAAGAGGAACAAATTACCGGAAAGAAAGCCGCACCACCGGAAAAGCCTATTGAGAAACCGGAAGATTTTGACAAATGGCTGTTCCTGACGGAAGACCAGTTCAAAGCCATTTGGGAAAAGAAAGTTGAAGAGCGAAGTGAGGCGGATAGAGAATTTATTGAAACCGAACTTCCGCGGGTGCTCACCGAAAAAAACCGTCTGGAAAGTCACCTCCATCGTCTGTTGGAGATAATGGCAAAAACCCGGTTGTTGATTGATGATTTGAACGAACAAATGTGCCGGGATTTGAGCGGCGGGCATTCCATTGCCCAGGTTGCACAGGCATTGGTGGACCGCTTCGGGCATGAGTTGAAGGAAGAATATCATATCGGCAGGGATGATATTCGCAACTTCCTGGAAGCGCATTTCGGAATCGATAAAAACGCCTCCCGGGAGCTGTTCTCTCTGCTGGAAGAACTGCCCATCCTGAACTATCGATTGGATTTACCGGAGAATGTCAAAGAAAATCCCCTTGCTTATTTTGCCCCGGACCCGGAATTAGCCCATATAGATGCCCTGGAAGTTGCAGAAGCCCTTTACGGGGTATGGGAAATTCGTGCCTGAGATGTAGCAGGTGAAAACGCTGTAAGACTCCTAAAAAAATTTTTCTTCTTGCCTCTTAAATTTTTTTGATTAATTTAGTGAGTGAGCGATTACTTATAAAAATAGGGTAGATGATAATGTCAACTGACGACGGAGAAGAAATTGACTGGAAAAACTCATTGCTCCTTGTTATTCAGGGGATTCAGTGCCAGGTGATTCAAAATTTGTTTCGTCGGATTTTATTCCCGTAACCCGAAAAATTTTTTATGCATCAAAATAAGTAATCACTTGCTTATTGAAACAGAAAAGGAGTTACCCATGCTCTACACAATTGTCTTCGTAATTATCTTTGCCGCCTCTTTCCTGTTTGCCATGTTAGGCCTGGGCGGCGGGATGGTTTATGTGCCGGTGCTCAAGTGGGCTGGCTTCCCGGTAAAAGAAATTGCCATTCCCCTGGGCTTGCTGCTCAACGGATTGAATACCCTGTTAGCGTTAATCCCCTATGCCCGCAAAAAGTTAGTGGATTGGAAGGGCGGAATGGCAATGGCGGCGGCCGCCTTTATTTTCGCCCCCATCGGTGCGTATACCGCACAATTTGTGCCGGTAAAAACCCTGCTGATTCTGTTTGCCGCCGCAGTGTTGGTCGCCGCTTTGCGCATGCTGGTATTTGCCCGTCAGCCGGAACCGGAGGAGGTGATGTCCCTCAAAAAACGCTCCCTTATTGGCGGTGGTGTGGGCGCTTTTGCCGGGTTTATGGGGGGGGGGCTGGGGTTGGGCGGCGGCTTCATCATCGCTCCCATCCTGATGTGGATGGGCTATAAAACCAAGCAGGCGGCTGCCACCACCGCTTTTGTGGTCACTTTCTCTTCCTTTTCGGGCTTCTTCGGTCATGTAGCCGAGGGGCATTTTAACTGGACCTTGACCATCATTGTTATTATCGCGGTGATTATCGGTTCCCAGTTGGGCGGCTCCTTTATGTCCACCAAAGCCAAACCCCGGTGGGTTAAACAGCTCTATGCCATTGTGCTGTTAGCCATCACGGTAAAGTTGGTCCTGGGGGTTCTGGGGTAGATTGAAACTGTTAACCATTCACCATTAAGTGAGTTTTTCATGCACAGATACGGAGATATTGCAGGATGAAGTTGAGACGAAAGATAACCGAAACGAACCATTTATTCTGGTCGGCAATTCTCCTGGGAGCAGTGATGATTTTTCCCGGTTTGTTTGCCCGGGATGCTGCTACAGCAAGACCGCCCAAATGGAACGGGTACATGCAAACCCGTTTCGCCGATGATTACCGCGACCTGACCGGTTTTTCCATTCGCCGCGCCAAATTGTGGGTGAAAGGCAAAGCACCGCTTCCCGGAAACTGGTTTTACAAAGTGCAGGGGCTTTTTCGGTATCAAACCGGCGGTGCTTATAGCCTGCAGGATGTGTATGCCGAGTACCGTCGCCATGAATGGTCCATACGCCTGGGGCAGCAAGTGCCGGATTTTAGTTTACAGCGCAGTCAGCCCGATTATGCCATTCCGGTAATCGAGCGGGGCAGGGTAATCGATGCCCTGATTCCGGCGGCGGAAACCGGCGCCCGGGATATTGGTGCCCGGGCGTTGGTTAACCTGCCGGAGAACCGGGGTCACGTCAGCCTCGGTATCTTTAATGGCAACGGCGGCAATCAATCGGGGAACGAAGACCGGGATTTTCTATTCACCCATCGGCTGGTATATCGGTTGAACACCGGGCAATTCTCTGCCGCCTTTGGGTATTCCCTGGCGTATCGTCGCACCGTGGGACTGAAGTTTAAAAAGATTCTTGGGAATCACCCGTTTACCGGGGATGATTTCCGCTGGGGTCTGGAAGCACGGTTCCGCGGAAAACAATGGCAGCTACAGGGAGAATACCTCGAAACTCACCTGGAAAACCGGCGGGCATGGGGCTATTACCTGCTGGCAGACCTTCTGTTGCCCGGCAAAAACCGGGCTGTTTTTTCACTGGATAAATACCGCGATCTCAATCCGGCAACCGATGACCATCCCTGGTTTATCATCGGGCTGAATCACCGGTTTGCCGGGGATCGCGCCAAATTAATGCTGGATCAGCGGGTGCAGTTTGCCGATCGGCAAACGCATTACCTGACCAGCCTGCAATTACAATTATTCTTTAACTGATGCTGGAAGGCATCCTCTTATCACCAAACCGGAAGGAGTACTTATCATGATGGATCCAAAAGAATGGCTGGAATTCGGGCAAAAATTTCACGGGCACAAATGCCCGGCAATGCCCCTGGGTTTACGTGCCGGGGCAGCAGCATTGAACGCCCTGGGGGTGGAACGCACCGGGGACAGTGCGCTAATCGCCTATGTTGACCTTGGCGATGATCACTGCGCTACCTGTTATGGAGACGGCATCCAGGTGATCACCGGCGCCACCTTCGGCAAAGGCAATATCAAGAAAACCCACAAGGGCAAATGGGCGCTGACCCTGGTGGATAAAAAGACCGGGCGTGCCGTGCGGGTTTCCCCTAAAGCCGAAGGCATGTTAGCCAACAAGCAAACCCCGTTCTTTAAAGAATATCGGGAAAAAGGGGTGCCGCCCACCCAGGTACCCGATGAGGTAGTGGAACCGCTGGTACAAAAAGTAATGAATGCCCCGGATGAAATGCTTCTGGATATTTCCGAGGTGTTTGAATATGATTATCATGAAGCGCCGCATAGCTTTAATAGCTTTGTCTGCCAGGAGTGTGGTGAGATGGTGGTGGAAGAGTACGGGCGCATCAAAGACGGCAAGATGGTATGCATTGATTGTGCCGGCAGGGAGTAGTTCTTTGGGAATTGGAACCCATTGAGCATTGGCTTTCCGAAACCGTTTTTTGAATAGTGGGGATGGAGGAGGATTCAGTTTTTCAACTTCCTCCTCCCCGGAAAAGTCTTCTTTTGGCAATTTTCAAGTCCGGAGGTCATTTTCTCTTGCGCTTAACTTTGTCGGAAGGTGCGTCATGGCAGGTATTTTCCCGGGAAGGCAGGGTTAAAAAAAAATGTTTTTGTCTTAATCGCAAAATATTTGATAACTTTGTATCTATTAGACAAGGCAATGATCAGGCATTTGATGAAAACTATCATTTAACCCTCGGGAGGAGTAGTAGTGCAGATCGATTTCCCCATCGAAAAAATTCGCCAGGCAGAGGAAGAAGCCCGATCCATCATCACAAACGCAAAAAAACAGGCAGCACAGATTCTGGAAGATGCCCGGGCTGCGGGAGAACAGTTGCAACAGAAAGAGATGGCACTCTCCCGGCAGAAAGTCGAACAGGAATGTGAACAAATTCGGAAAACGGCACAGGAGGAGATCCATAAAATTCACACAAGGGTGCAGCAGCAAATTGATCGTCTAAAGAAAGCGGCGAAACAGCATCAACAAGCCGCCATCCGACAGGCAGTGGCGCATATTTTAACCGGCGGTGGCAACGAACGTTAGAGGTTGAGAAATATGTTGAACCGGTAAGAAACAAATCGAATCCCGGAATATCCATGGCAGTTAAACCGATAAAAAAAGCATTTGTCTTCACCTATCCCGAACACCGGGATGAACTGCTGAAAGCATTGCAGCGCAGCGGGCTCATCCATTTAGCCAGTGCAGAAGCGGTGTTGCCGGAAGAAGCAACAGCGTTCTTTTCCCCCACCGTCAGCAAAGAGATCGAGACCCAAATCCGCCAAACCGAAAAGCGGTTAAGCAGCCTGCAATGGCTGATCGATGAAGCGGAAAAGCGGGAACAGCCGGGGAGCTTATTGGAACGGTTCATGAAAATGAAGGAACTTACCACCCCGGAGGATTTTGAAACCCTCCATCAATACGATGAAACGCCCCTGCTAAAAGAATTTCGCGAGGTTGAAAATCACATTCACGAGTTGGAGAAGTTAATTCGGCATAATCGTCTCCGCGTCCGGCAGCTAACACCATTGGCATTCCATCCCATGCCGTTGGAGGCATTCGCCGGCACCCAATCCACTTTTTTTAGTTTGATTATCACCGAAGCCCGGGACGGGGACCTTTCTGCCCCATTGGAAACGCTGTTGGGCGAAGAGAGCGAGGTACGCCTGTTTCTCAAAAACAAGGATCAGGGTTACTGGCTGGTCATCGGCCGGCGGGAGAAAGAAGCGGAATACCGGAAATGGCTGGAGGATCAATCTCTGAAGGAACTGCGGTTTGATGGGATGAGCGGCACCCCGGCGGATAATATCCATCGATTGGAATCGGAAATCCGGCAGGCGGAAGCCCATATTGGGGAAATGGAAAAACAGTTGGAAAAACATGTGGTTCACCTGCCCATGCTTCACAAGGTATATGATTACTGGGCGAATGAATTGGAACGGCTTCGGGCAGCCGGGCAACTGCGCCATAGTCAATACACCGCCCTGGTAAGCGGGTGGATTACCGGGGAAGATGTCAGCAAGTTAGAAGCCCACCTGTCCCAAACCGGTTTTCCGGCGGATGCGCTTTACCTGGATGCTGCCCCCGGCGACAATCCACCGGTCGTATACGAAAATCCACCCCTGGTGAAGCCGTTTGAGTATGTTACCGATCTATACAGCCGACCCCGTTATGGCGAAATTGATCCCACCCCGTTTCTCAGTGCTTTTTTTGCCCTGTTCTTTGGCATTTGCCTCACCGATGCCGGTTACGGGCTGGTGTTAATTGCCGTGACCCTGCTGGCGTTAAAAAAATTAAAAGGGTTGACGGAAAACAGCCGCAAGCTGGTGCGCATTCTGTTTTATTCCGGCATTCTTACCACCGGGGTGGGCTTTTTTACCGGGGGCTTTTTCGGCCTTACCTTTGATCAGTTGCCAGACGGATTGAGCGCCCTGCAACACGTGGTGCTGCTTAACCCGTTAACCAACCAGATGGGGTTTTTGATTTTTGCCCTGGCGTTAGGGATACTCCATGTCAGTTTTGGCATTTTCCTCAAGTTTCGCTGGAGCCTGAAGCAGGGAGAAACTGCGGAAGCCTGGCTGGATCAGGCGCCCTGGCTGATGATTCTGCTGGGGGTGGTGGCGCTGTCAGTAGCCGGTTGGTTGAGCGCGGGATGGCTGTCGACCACCGGGTATGTGCTGCTGGGGGTAGCCGCGGTGGTTATTTTACTGTTTGCCGGGCGCACGTCCAAAAATCCGTTGGTGCGTTTTGCCAGGGGAATTTTCTCCCTCTACCAGGTCTCGGGACTGTTGGGCGATATCCTCTCTTACGCCCGGTTGTTTGCCCTGGGACTGGCAACCGGTGTAATCGCCGGGGTGGTGAATTTTCTGGCGCAGCTTACCCTGGGCATTCCCTACCTGGGCTATGTGTTGATGCCCCTGGTGCTCATCGCCGGGCACCTGATGAACATTCTGATCAATGCCCTGGGCGGATTTATCCATACCACCCGGCTTCAGTTTGTCGAGTTCTTCGGAAAATTCTATGAAGGCGGCGGCGAACCGTTTACCCCGTTCCAGTTGAATTTAAAATACAGTGCATTTCGGGAGGAAAGCGAGGGGGGGAATAAAGATTAAAGATTAAAGAATAAAAGATTAAAAAGATTAAAGAGTAAAGTGGTGTTCAGTAGTCATGTACTATATGGGTGCGTTGGATATTCGGTAAGTCAATGAGGAAATGTGTGAAGAAAACTTATGCAATACCCATTACGGAAAACGCACGATTTATCATACGTCATTCAATGTTTTTTCTGTAGACAGAACGGAAGGAAAATTAGGAGCGAAAGATGGATTACGGATTGGTTTACGCATTAATCGGAGCGGCATTTGCCGTGGCGTTACCGGGAATATCCTCTGCGATTGGAATTGGGTATGTGGGACAGGCAAGCTCCGGCGCCATGGCGGAAAATCCCAAAAACTTCGGTAGATTTCTGGTGCTGCTGGCACTGCCCGGCACCCAGGGGATTTATGGGTTTGTGATCGGATTTCTGATTTTGCAGAAAATTGGCATTGTTACCGGGAACATCGCCCCGTTAACCCCGGCGCAGGGGTTAAGTCTGTTGCTGGTAGGCATCCCGGTGGGCATCGGCGGAATGACCGCTATTGCCCAGGGAAAAGTGTGCACTGCCGGGGTCGGGTTAACTGCCAAACGTCCCGAGGAATCCGGGAAGTCATTGGTGATGGCGGTATTTGTGGAGTTTTATGCTGTTCTGGGATTATTAACCTCAATCTTCATTTTATTCGGGGTAAAGCTCTGATGCCATTGGAAAAATTGTTAGCAGGGATTCGCCGGCAGGCAGAAGAACAGGCAGCGCAAATTATTGAACAGGCGGAGCAGGAAGCTGCCAGACGAACAGAAGCCGCCCAACAATCCGCCCGAAAAACAGCCCGGGAGTATCATGCTCATCAATTGGGGCAGTGCCGCCGCCAGACCAGCCAGGAAATATCCCAAGCGCGCCTGGATGCCCGCAAACAGGTGCTGAAAGCCCGCCAGCAAATCCTGGATGGGATGCTTCAGGAGGTGGCAACCGTACTTACCCAGGTTGATGAAAACCAATACCGGGAATGGATGAGGAGGCAGTTGCTTGAAGCCTGCCGGAGTGGTGATGAAACCGTAATCGTGAGCAGCAACGACCGGGAGCGACTGACGGATGGCTGGTTGAAATCCCTCAATGGCGAACTCCGAAAAAAGGGGCTGAAAGGAGAAGTGAAGCTTCAATTCACCGGAAAGGATTTCTCCGGTGGGTTCATTTTGCAGCATCCCCAATACGAGGTAGTTGCCACTTTCGAGGAAATTCTTCGCAGTGAAAAAAGCGTCATCCAGGGAAAGATTGCCCGGGTTCTGTTCGGGGAGCAGGTGAAAGGATGAGAAATAGTTAGCAGTAAGGAGCGTCAAAATTTATTTTGACAGTCTTTCATAGCGAGAGAACGGTGTAAAAATCCGATGGAAACATTTGATATCAATCAATTCAGCAATGATACCCGTTATGCCGAGGCGGTAGCAAGAATACGGGTGTTGGAGACTCGCCTGCTGCCGGCGCGTAAGTTTTTGCGGATGGCGGAACGGGAGGATTGGCAGGGGGTATTGGATGAACTCCGCGGCACCGATTATGCCGAGCCCCTGGCGCAAGTGGATTCGGCGAAAGAACTGGAAGCGGCCCTGGTAAACACCACCCTGCAGCGCCATCGCATTGTACGGGAACTGCCCATCGAATCCCACCTGGTAAGGGCAATCCTGAGCTGGCACGATTTTACCAATTTGAAAATTTTACTTAAAAAAGAATGGGGTGATCATTCCCGGGAAGGTGCCCTGTCACCACTGGGGAATATCTCGTCCGAGGAATTAAAGGCCCGCCTGGCAAAACACCAGCCCCTGCCGCGGGCACTGCAAACCACCCTGGAGACCGTGGAGCAGGATTTCCGGAAAAACCATTCCCTCTCCCGGGTGGAAATCTTAATTGATAAGGCATACCTGGAATGGGTTCGGCAGGCGTTTTACCGGAGCAGCATTCCGTTTTTGCACCGCTTTATCGACTACCGGATCGACCTGCTCAATATCCGTCACATGCTTCGCTGGCGGCACTGGGATGCCGCCCCGAAGGTAGACTGGCAGTTATTTCCTGCCGGCGGAGTGCTGCCCCGGGAGAAGCTGGAGCTGCTGCAAAAAAGTGATAACGAAAAATTAGCATCAGTGCTTGCTTTTACTATCTACGGAGACTTTTTTAACCGGGCAATGACGTTTTATCTGCAAACAGGAGAACTGTGGCTGTTGGAAAAATTAAGCGATGACTTCCTGACCGCCTTTTGCGCCCGCACCCGTTATACAGCCTTTGGGGTGGAACCGTTGATTGCCTACTTGTGGGTGCTGCTTCAGGAAATGCGCAACATCCAGTTGATTCTGCGAGCCAAATATTTACGACTGCCGGCGGAGGAAGTGAAACAACGGCTACGGAGGACTTATGACTAAGGTGCGGATGATCGCGGATTTACCCACGGCAGAGGTGTTCCTGAGCACGGATTTTGAAGTGCGCATTCCGGAAACCGCCGAAGACATCGAGGCCGAGCTGCGTCAAGCCATCCGGGAGGAAATCCCTTTGATCTTTATCACCGAAGTGCTGGCAGAACCGATTCAGGAGCAAATTCTGGAGATGCAGCTAAAATATCCAGCGGTGATTACGGTGATCCCCGGCGTGGAAGGTTCCCGTAAACTGGGTGAACAACTGGTGATGCGGTTAAAAAAATCGGTCATCGGGGTGTAGTCTATGTTATTCACTACCACCGAAGTGCTTGCTTCGCGAAGAGGCGCAGAGAAAGCATCGGTTACAAAAAACAATAGTAACGATTCAGTAAAACAGGAATCAGTGACGGAAGCGTAACGTGGTTAGCGGGTGATTGTCAGGAGGTCACCAATCAAGACATCTCAAACAAAGAGGATGGCAAAACAGATGATAACAGGCACGATTGTAAAAGTTTCCGGTCCGTTGGTGGTGGCGGATAAAATGAAGGATGCCCGCATGAATGATGTGGTGCGGGTGGGCGAATTGAAGCTGATTGGTGAAATTATTGAATTGCATGGGGAGCGGGCATTTATCCAGGTGTATGAAGAGACTGCCGGGGTAGGTCCCGGTGAACCGGTGGTCAGCCTGGGGCAGCCCCTCAGCGTCACCCTCGGTCCCGGCTTAATCGGTGCCATCTACGACGGCATCCAGCGTCCGCTGAATTTGATCATGGAAAAAGTGGGCAACTTTATCGCCCGGGGTACCACCGCCCCGCGTTTAGACCATCAGAAGAAATGGCATTTTCAACCCACAGTAAAAAAAGGCGATATCGTGCATGCCGGGGATGTGTTAGGTGAAGTTCAGGAGACAGAACTAATCCGGCATCGGATTTTAGTGCCTCATCACATCGCTGAGGGTACCATCGAAACAATTCGCGAGGGTGAGTATACCATCGATGAGGTAATCGCAGAGGTGCGTCATTCCGATGGAATTGCCCGGCTGACGATGGTGCACGACTGGCCGGTACGCAAGCCGCGCCCCTATCGGCTTCGCCTGGCGCCCGGGGAACCACTGGTAACCGGGCAGCGGGTTATTGACACGTTTTTTCCCCTTGCCAAAGGCGGCACTGCCTGTGTTCCCGGTCCGTTTGGCAGCGGCAAAACGGTGGTGCAGCATCAGATTGCCAAATGGGCGGATGCCCAGGTGATTGTTTACATCGGCTGCGGGGAACGGGGCAACGAGATGACCGACGTGCTCCAGGAGTTCCCCAAATTGCTGGACCCCAATTCCGGTAAGCCGCTTATGGAGCGCACCATCCTGATCGCCAATACTTCCAACATGCCGGTGGCTGCCCGGGAAGCTTCCATTTATACTGGCATCACCCTGGCGGAATATTACCGTGATATGGGCTACAATGTGGCGATAATGGCGGATTCCACTTCCCGCTGGGCAGAAGCGTTGCGGGAAATCGGCGGCCGGCTGGAGGAAATGCCCGGCGAGGAGGGATACCCGGCATACCTCGGTTCCCGGCTGGCGGAATTTTACGAGCGCTCCGGCAAGGTGAAATGCCTGGGCAGCAGCGAACGACTCGGCTCGGTCTCGATCATCGGGGCAGTATCTCCCCCCGGCGGCGACCTTTCCGACCCGGTGGTGCAGGCTACTCTCCGGGTGGTCAAGGTTTTCTGGAGCCTGGATTCCCGCCTGGCGTACGAACGCCATTTCCCGGCGATCAACTGGTTGACCAGCTACTCCCTGTACGAAAGCGGTCTGGAGGGATACCTGAAGGAAAAATTCGGGGAGCAGCCCATCGAAGACCGGAAATTAGCCATGCGCCTTTTGGAAGAAGAAGACGAACTGCGGGAAATCGCCCGGCTGGTGGGGCTGGAATCGCTCTCCGCCGAACAGCGGCTGCTAATGCGCTCCGCCCAATCCATCCGGGAAGACCTCCTCCATCAGAATGCTTTCCATGAGGTGGATACCTACACCTCTTTAAAAAAACAATTCTTATTGTTGAAAGTGGTCATCCACTTTTACCGGGAGGCGCTGCGGGCGTTAAAAAGCGGGGTGGAGTTGGAGGAGTTGGTAAAACTGCCGGTCTGGGAGGAAATTGCCCGGGCAAAATTTATTCCCGAGGAGGAACTGGAAACGTATGATAAATTGATTGCACAAATTAGCAAGGAAATTGACGCATTGAAAGAAAGTGAAGTGGCTGAAGAACAAGACGAAGGAAAAGGCGGAGGTTAAGGCAGCGGCAGAGGGCGAAGTTGGATACGCCCCATGGAACAAGGGACCGGCAATCAGGGACAGCATGGGCATCGCATTTTAAAACCGGAAGGTAGCGGTTGAAATTCAAGTAAGGGAAAACAAACATGAAGAAACAATATCGTACGGCAACGGATATCCAGGGACCGCTGGTGATTGTTGAAGTTGCGGAGTATGTGAAATATCAGGAATTGGTGGAGATCGAAGTGAGCGGAGCAATTCGCCACGGCAATGTGTTGGAGGTAAACGGCAACCTGGTGTTGATCCAGTTGTTCGAGGGCGGGGAAGGGATTAACCTGGGGGACGCGCGGTTTCACTTTCTGGGCAGGGGAATGACCCTGGCGCTGGCGCCGGACATCCTGGGCAGGGTGTTCGATGGTCAGGGGCGGCCGATTGACGATGCCCCGCCATTAATTGCCGATGTGGCGCGCGATATCAACGGCAGCCCCATCAATCCCTACGCCCGGGATTACCCTTCGGAGTTCATCCAGACCGGCATCTCCTCTATTGACGGATTGAATACCCTGGTGCGGGGGCAGAAACTGCCGATTTTTTCCGGTGCCGGACTGCCGCATAATGAAATTGCCGCCCAGATTGCCCGCCAGGCAAAAGTGCTGGGAAAAGAAGAAAAGTTTGCCGTGGTCTTCGGCGCCATGGGGATTACCTTTGAGGAATCGCAATTTTTTGTGGACAGTTTTCGGGAGTCCGGGGCGCTGGAACGCTCGGTGCTGTTTCTCAATCTTGCCAGCGACCCGGCAATCGAGCGGCTGGCAACCCCCCGCATGGCTCTCACGGCTGCCGAATACCTGGCATTTGACCTGGGCATGCACGTGCTGGTCATCCTCACCGATATGACCAACTATTGCGAGGCGCTGCGGGAAGTGTCCGCCGCCCGGAAGGAGGTGCCCGGCAGGCGCGGCTATCCCGGTTATATGTACACCGACCTCTCCACCCTTTACGAACGCGCCGGGCGCATCCAGGGATTAACCGGATCCATCACCATGTTCCCCATTCTTACCATGCCGGAAGATGACAAAACCCATCCCATCCCGGATTTAACCGGCTATATTACCGAGGGACAGGTGATTCTTTCCCGCTCCCTGCATAAAAAAGCGGTTTACCCGCCGGTGGATGTGCAGGCGTCTCTTTCCCGTTTGAAAGATAAAGGGATTGGCACCGGGAAAACCCGGGAAGACCATGCCGATTTAGCCAACCAATTGTTTGCCGCTTATGCCCGGGGGTTGGAAGCCCGGGAACTAACCGTGATCCTGGGGGAAGAAGCCCTCTCCGATGAAGACCGCATGTTCTATGACTTTGCCGATGACTTTGAACGACAATACATCCACCAGGGCGAAGGAAGTGAGCGGGATATCGAAACCACACTTAATATCGGTTGGGAACTTCTTTCAAAACTGCCCAAAGCCATGCTGAAACGTATCCGGGATGAATATATTGAGAAGTACTACCGGGGAGAGGGGAGCAGTGAGACAGTGGGACAGTAAGGCAGTGAGACAGTGAGGCAGTGAGACAGTGAGGCAGTGGGACAGGGAGGTGGTGAGGCTGGAATTCATGAATCTCTGATGTGTAATTTGGGGTGCGTTCTCTATAACACCCATTACGCAGGACAAACCATACACCCGGGAAAAGAGTATGCAATATGGTGTGCAGGCAAATCGAATGACCTTGATGAAGCTGCGTAAGCGGCTGGCGATGGCGCAGCGTGGGCATACCCTGATGAAGCATAAGTTGGATGAACTGATGCATGCCTTTCGTCAGGAAATTGATCAATTAATAAAGCTGCGGCAAGAGGTGGAGCAAGAGCTGGAAACGGTGTATCATCGCTTTGTGCTGGGCAGTGGTATGCTGCGCTCGGCTTCGGTGGAGACACTGCTGTCTGCCCCGTTGCTCCGCACCCGGATAACCATTGAACGTCAGCCCCTGCTCAACCTGAAAGTGCCCCGCATCCGAACGGAAATCGAGATGGAATCGCCGCCCTATGGCTTTATGGACAGCAATGCGGACCTGGATACCAGCATTCGGCGATTAAAAGAACTTCTGCCGGAATTGCTGCGTCTGGCAGAGGTGCAAAAACGGATTGAGTTGATTATTCGGGAAATTACCATTACCCGACGGCGGGTAAATGCCCTGGAATATGTGCTGATTCCCCGTATCGAAGAGCAAGTGCGGTTTATTCAGATGAAGCTGGATGAAAACGAACGGGCGGATGTCAGCCGTCTGATGCGGATTAAGGCGATCATCCGCGGGGAGGAAGACCGCTCCAGGTGACCGGGAAGAGGGGAATTGTAAATAGTAGATGGCGGAAAACAAGTGATGACTCACTTTAATCGAAGGGGGACGGAATCAGATGGGAATGTTCAACAATATGCGGCGAGTTTGGAGGAACCGTATTCTTAAGCGATCTCGCAAAGTGGGAATCGCCCTGGGCGGCGGGGGGGTACGCGGGTTGGCGCATGTGGGGGTGTTATCGGTTTTGGAGCAGGAGAAAATCCCGATTGACTATCTTGCCGGCAGCAGCATGGGTGCCATTGTCGCGGCTGCTTATACGCTCAACCCGGAATACAGCGGCAATCGAATGATCCAATTGCTGCGGGAGTTTGACGAGGCCATCCCGGCACATTTGAAAGAATCTTCTGCCGAGCCTTCCTCTTTTTTAAGTAAACTGCGTCAATTTATCAATATAGAGCGGTTTATTCTGGATACCATCTCCGGGTGGAGCGTTTTGCCGGAGGATATGGCAAAGGAAGCACTGGAACGGCTTACCATGGATAAGCGAATCGAGGAAGCATCAATTCCAATTGCGATTGTGACGGTGGATCTGTTAAGCGGTGAGAAGGTAGTTTTCCGGGAAGGACCGGCGGCGATTGCCCTGCAAGCCAGTTCCGCCATTCCGGCTTTTTTCCCCCCGGTGCCTTACAAAAATATGCTGCTGGTAGATGGGGCTATTGTAGATGTTGTTCCGGCAGATGTTGCCCGGGATATGGGCAGTGATATCGTTCTGGGGGTAGATGTGGGGCAGACCGGTCCCCGCGAGGAAATCAACAATGGTCTGGAAGCTTTTTTGCGGGCGGTGGAATTAAGCGGGGAGTATAACAAACGCCATTTTTTGCGTCAGGCGGATTTGGTGATCAAACCGGATTTTGGTGAGACCATTGTGACGTTTGACACCTCCAAGGCGGAGTTGTGCATCGAAGCGGGGATAAAAGCCGCCCGGCAGGCGCTGCCCAAAATCCGTAAACTGGTAGGATAATTTTTCTCTTTTTCGGAAGGGCGATCGGTAACTTTCTGCCCTTTATCCCAATCGGATGGTTTTACGGCAGAAAACTCGGCTCTTGAAGCATTTGAAGACATTGTTGAGCTTTTTTCTTTTTCCCCAATTCCTGCCATATTTTTGCCGCATTGGCATACTCCCCCAACTGCTCAAACGTCTTGGCGATTTTTACCTTTCCCTTCCCGCTCTTTTGATACATTGCCAATGCTTTGCGGTATTCTTTTGCCTCAAAATAAACATCCCCGGCTTTCGAATATTTCCCCAACTTTTCGAACAGCTTACCGGCTTTTTCATAGTCTTTGCCAACCCGGTAATAACGTGCCGCGCCGGGCAGATCATCATTTGATTCCAGCATCTTTGCTAATTTTATATACTCCTTTTTGTTGATCAATATCTGCTGTACTTGATTAATCTTACCAGCTTGTACCATCAACTCCATAGCTTCATTCTCACGTTCCGTACCGATGAAAAGTTCACAATTGTTCTCTTTTAACGGCAATTGTTGGACAATGCGAAAGAAATCATCATACTTTTCGATCATGTATAATTTAATTGCAGCAACTTCGCTAACTTCGGTACGCAGTTGCTCGTATGATTTCTCATATTCTTCGCTTAGCTCATCCAGTACAGGAGCATCTGAATAGGTGCTAACCCATTTAACAACTTCAAAATAACGGTTAAAATCTTCTGCCTCTTCCAGGTATTTTAACCGTGTAGAAATCACTCTGTCATCATAGATGGGGAAAAAATCCAATAAATCCACCCAGGTCAGCATCTCGTTGCGGTTCGGATGGGATTCAAAATAGGCATCCATTAACGCCAGGATGTTTTCGTAGCGTCCGGTTTGGATTTTAAAACGGTAAAAATTTGACTCAAAATATGAAGAAGGAATATTCAGGATAAACTTTGCGCCAACTGTGAGTTGGTTTTTGGCAAGGCAATGCTTTGCAACTAATTCAACAAATATATCAAAGGTATTTATTCCTTTCTTCCAATAAACAAGTGCTTGTTCCTCCTGTCCCGATTCCAGTGCGTAAATACCGGCATGGAGAAAGTCCGGAATCCAATAAAAGCAGATAGCTGCTTTGGCGAATTCCTGTTTATCCACCAGCTCCTGGGCAAAGTCTTCCAATTGGTCCATATCGAGGTGTATGTGGAGTCGTTTCGCATTGGCAAATTGTTTCTGTTCATCTTCGGGAGAGAGCAGAAAGTTGATAAAAGCCTCTTTGTATTGCTTTGCTTTCCGGTATGCCAATCCGGCATGATAATAAAGTCCTGCAAGCTCATAATGTCGTCCTGCCCGGGCAAAATCTTTCAGACGATGAAAACACAGGGCAATATTCGGGTGATCCTGTAAAATACTAAAACGAATTAATGCCGGGAAGTATTTTCGGTTGTGCAATAGGTGTTGGGCTTCATCCGCCAGTTCTTTTTTATTACCGAATTTCTTCAATGTCTTCACGGCACGATCAAAATCCTTCATTTTTTCGTAGAGAGTTAAAAGGGCGGGGTAGTTATTGGTCCGTTGATAAAGTCGTATCAAACGGTCTTCCCGTTTCAACTTCTTCCACAGCCGGCTTGCCGCTTTGTAGTTCCTGGCTCTTTCGTACAGGTCAGCGGCTTTTTCCAATCGATTCAATTTTTGAAATAACCGAGCGGCATTGTCAAATTGACCGGCTTCTTCAAAATAACAGGCAGCGCGTTCTTTATCCTGCAAGTGTTTTAAGGTGATCCGGGCAGCTTGTTCATAATCCCCACTCCGGGCGAAAAACTCCACCGCTTTTGCGTATGCTTTTCCGGAAAGATACAGCTCGCCGGCTTCCTGATAGCGCTTCTCTTTTTCCAGGAATAAAAGATAGCATCGTTGCGCCTCATCCTTTTGCTTCAGGGTGGTCCAGGTTTGGCATGCTTGCTCGTATTTACCACTTTGTTCATAATACCGAGCTGCTTTTTCCAATTCACCGATTTGCTCGAAAAGCGGCGCTGCAACAGCAAAATCACCGCTTTTTTCCGCCTGGAAGGCTTCGGCTTTTTTTGCCAGTCCATTTTCCCCGGCATTCTTATAACATTCCCGGGCAGCTTTATAAAATTCACGTTCAAAAAAATAATCACCCTGTTCTTTCCATTCCTTCGGGGTGGAGGGAACATCCCAGACATGTTCGATATACTCCAGATCATCCGTAAGATAAAGTTTGTCTTTGATCTCCTCGCTGGACCAAATTAAGGACGGGTGTTTGCCATCGTAGATTAATAACTCTTTACGAGCCCGGGTAAGGGCAACATAAAGTAAATTTATTTCATTTCGAATATGAGCGATATGCACTTCCCGGTCCGTATATTCCAGGATATGTTTCCAGATATCCTGGCAGGTCATATCAGCGGCAAATTTCCATAGCAAAACCGTATCAAATTCCAACCCTTTCGCCTCGTTGATGGTGAAAATCAATTCCGTTCCCAAAATTTCTTTTAGCTGCTCTTTCTCGGTATCGCTACGGACCAAAATGGTTTTCCGTGCCCCGGTGTATTGCACACTTTTTAACACCTCCGGCTCACTTAAATTTTTTATTACGACCGGTGGCCGTCCTTTATACTTCCAATCTTCGATTAATTCTTCTGAACGTGTACCTAATAACCTGGATTTTAAATCCAGCAGCAGGTTCGACAATTCCACAATACTGCCGGAACTGCGAAAATTTAAATTTAAAAAATGAATCTCCGGGATTTTCATCTCCCTTTCGTAGAAATGCCGCTTTAGTTCTTCCCAACGAAACCCACTGGGATTGATGATCTGTTTCGTATCGCCGCTCAAAAGGAGATGCAGTGGGTTTCGGGTAATGAAAAACAATAACTGATGTTGAACGTCGGTTAAATCCTGTATCTCATCGCAAGCTACCAGGTCGTAACGGTGTAAATCAGAATCTCTTCTCATCAAGAGTTTTAGCACTTCCCGTGTCAGGTCCAACTCATCCCAACGTTTCTCTTGCTCCAGGAGATTCTGGTACCATTCGAATATCCCGTAAATTGCTTTGCGGTCTACCGGAAAATTAGGGGCTTTTTTGAGGCTGAGTGCTTCGTAATCCATATAGGAGAGATACTTTTTCCCGGTGACGTCTCGTTTCTTTTGCAGGGCATGAATAATGTGCTCCAGGGAAGATAAAAAACGATCCGGTTGGTTTTTAATAAAATGTTGAATTTCTTTAGACAGCGTTACCAAATCGGTATTCAAATATTTGTGAGTAAATTTGTTGAGATGGGACAGGGATTTCAATTGGGAAATTGTTAACAGTTGCTGTTGCAGTGAGTTCAACAGTGTCGGGGAAAGTTGCTTCTTCTCCACAGCTACCAATGCTTTTTGTAAAATTTGCAGATCCAGTTGTGGAAGGGCGCCTTTTATGATGGAACGAATTTCTTCCCAGGTTAATGGTGCATCAAACTTCCGAGCCTGATTGTTCGTCCGTATCAATTTGTTAAACCGTTCGAAATTGATCTCATTCTCAATGGGAAATTTTTTGCCGTAAGCTTCCGCAACCGTTAAACAATACTCTTTAAACGTGTAAAAATCGGGAAAGACAAACTCTTCCCGATAGGGGGAAGCGTTTAGCAGAGCTCCATACAGCTGGTATGCAGAGTTTCTTAAAAATTGATTATAGGTTATAAATAATTTTTTCTCCTTTGCGAGGGATAACTTCAACAGGTAGTATATACTCAGGGTGGTTTTACCACTGCCAGCAGTTCCCGATATCAATAACGGCAGTGGTTTTTGTAAAATTTCTTGCTGTCGGGGGGTTAAATACAATGCCAGTTCAAAATCTTCTTCCCGGTAATCAGTAATACGTTGCCAACTTTCCTCATCCAGAAAATGCCATTGCTGGGTAGGAGAATCGTCTTTCGGTTTCTGGGTAATACTCTCCTGGGTATGGTAAGCGGATTCTAAATTTTCCAGCGAAAAATCGGTTAGTGTCTCCTCTCGGTATGCTTTGAAGTGTAGAAATGGGACATTTTTGGGGATATGTTTACTATGGTGAGAGACATCATCGTGGGAAACCACCCCCCAAACATAGATGAGCAAATGATGATCACTGTGATTCCCATGGTTTTCCTGACCGAGAGTAAACAAAATGCGGTTAGAGCGGTCCAATCGTGCTTCAAAAAGTGCCCGGTTCCCACCGATACTTTTAATTTTTTTTACCTTCAGCCCCCCATCCCAATAACCGATTTCCAGGTATTCGAATTTTTGATGGACTTTCCGGCGAAAATCCGGCGATTGTTGAAGAAGAAATTTTTTAAAATTGTCATTGATTAGAATTTTGATCATAAGTCATGCGGTGATATTTTGGTACGACAAATTTAAATTAACGTCCGTTCGACATAAGAAAAATAGAATGCGGATGGACCCGGATACCCCGGATCTTCACAGATTTTTTTAATATCATGGCCCATCCCCCGTGTAAATCAGCGTTCTCGGTCTCATCTGGGTTCAAATTTAAGTTGCGTCGGACTTACGTTAAATTATCTATTCTGCCGGTTCGGTTTTAGCGACACTCCTGACGCCAGGGGATGAATTCCCGGGATAAAATGATACCATCCATAAAAATACTGCGATAGAATGGTTGACCCACTGATGCATTCGTATACAGGTAGTGTCTCGATTCATAGTTTTATCATTCGTTTTTCGCTCTTACTGAGGAATGTGTAAACAAACGCGAATGCATTTGGAGAGATGCCCGCAGTTGGAGTGGAGCTCCCTTTCGGGGCGGGTATGACAAAATAGCGGTAGAAGTTGTCACTCCTGCCCCGACGAGGGGCGTCGCTCGGAATGCAGGAGTCTCATTACACTGTTCTCAGTATGAGCGTAGTTTTTTAACCACAAGCTTTGCGGTTCTTTTCGTTTAAAATAATAATTGAAGGGCGTTTTTTCAAGCCATCATTTGGCATTTTTTGCCTACGACATGCACTAAATGGCATGCCAGGCATTGTTTCTGTAGTCAACATCGGAGGTGTTTGACTTTTGTAGTTAGAATGCTGTACGCATTGTTTTTTCATTGTGCTGATATGTTAACGACAAAACAAGTTTTGTCGATCCGGGCTTATTGCCATTCCACCCGGAGACATTGCGGAGACAGGTTTCTCAACGCTGCCGCAAAATGCGAATAGATGCGTGAAATATTCTGCGGGGTGGGGGAGTGGCAGGTTAAACAGGCGCCCACCTGTAAAATCTCCTCCTGCTCGGAACGGTTGAACGGTCGGGCGCCGCTGCGGGTGGAGACCATATCGCTGCGCGTCTGTAGAAAGCTGATCCAGGCGTCATCCGGCAACCCGTCTGCCGGATGCGGAGCGTAAAGCGGTTCAAACTCCCAGCGCCCCTGTCGTTTATTGATTTTTCGAAACGTCAATTTCCCGCGCCCATAGCCCAACGCCACCGGATTGGCATGGCAGGAGTTGCAATCCCGCCCTTTGCTCACCGTGGTATGGGCCGCCGTGGGTGCATACAGCCGCCGGAAAATTCGGTACTCCTTTCCTGCAACCTGCCCCGGCTGCCGCTCCGGATTGATGGTCAAAATCATTCCCGGGATAAAGGTATCCACCACCTCCCGGCCGTTTTCCCGGCGGATGCCCAGCGCCGGGGGCTCTGCCAGAAACTCCCCGCTGTATTCCACCCATCTGCCGGGAGTTCTTTTCCCGCTCAGATGGTCAACTCCCATCTGCCCCGGTTCGAATTCGGTGTGACAGCTAATGCATTGCGGTGCCCAGGCAGTATGGCACCCCTGGCAGGTCAGCCGTTCATGCCCGGAGATGGCGGAAGTGCAAACCGGCTGAGGTGCTTTGGGGTGATATTCTTTTCCGGAATTTTTACCCTGTACCACCACGTGACCGTTTTCCAGCAAAACGTTTAGCAGGGGGTTCCCGGATTTCGAGGTGAGAATGAAGCGATGTTGGGATCGTTTGATATTCCGTAGTTTGAGAATTTTAAGCTCGATTTCTCCCAGCGTCTCATCCGGTGCTGTCTTCGGCGGGGCGTTGCGATGGCAATCCTGGCAGCTAATTTCCACCTGATCCTCCTGGTGCAGGTGTTTTCTCCCATCCCCCATGGTTTCCCGCCAGGTGTGGCAGTCAATACATGCCATACCCCGTTGGAAGTGCACATCGGCGGTTTGGTGTACGAACACCCGCCCGTCCTGGAGCACCCGGAAACGAGCGCTGTCATGCGCCTGATCGGAGGATAACTGGGTTTCGTGCCAGCCCTGGTAATTGGTGGAAATTCGCCCGGAGCGGCTGTGGCAGCCGAAACAGTGGGCATCACTGACTTGAATCGTCAATGCCGGGTGAACAGTGGGTAATTGTTGGCTCTGCTGGTATATTTGCAGCGCCTGCCGGGCGGAATCACTGTATTGCAGATGGCAAGCGGTGCATCCACCCCCGCGGGATAATTCATCAATAGGCTCTGGGATGGTTTTGGATTTTCCCAGGTGACAGGAGGCGCATAATTTTCTCAGGTGGCTTTCTGCCGGGGAATCTCCCAACTCGGAGAGGCTGCCTTCGCCGTTCGGAGAATTGCTCTCACCGAATACATACCGGTTAACGGCTACAATGCCGCGCCCGGTTGCCATCAGCGAGAGGTGCAGGTTGGCATTCAGCAGGGGATGGCACCCGGCTGCCCCGCAGGTGCGGCCGGCGTTGTTTAGATTACCGGGAATCAACACCATATCCCGGTGGGCTTGTTTTTTTTCCAGGCTAAAGGGATCTCCCAGGTGGCAGGCGGTGCAACCGATTGCCGTGGGATCATGCGCCGGTGAGAAACCGCTCATGGCTTGGTGGCAGTTCAAACACCCCTCCCGGTGCCCCAATACCTGCGGCACATCGCTTGCTTCCGGGGTGCCATCCCGGAGAATCCAGACAATCAGCAGCAGGAGGGCAATTCCACCGCTTATCACCGGCAGGATAAATTTTAGACGATATCGTTTGGTTACAGGCATAAGGGAAAAAATATTGTGTAATAAGTAACGAATAAAATTTATTATCAACCACTGTCTCACTCTCTTACTGCCCCCACTGTCTCACTGCCCCACTGTCTTCCCGTCCCACTTCCTACTACCTTTCTGATGACTGCCTCCCTGCTCCCCGACCTACTGATTGCCGCATATCCCAACAAGACTGCATTGCGGCTGACTCGACAATTTCTCCATTTACCCCCACCCCAGCCACTGCCAGTTGGCGCCCCGGAACAGCCAGCCGATGATGGTCAGCAGCGCATAACCTACTAATACCGCCAGAAAACCGATTTTAATCCGGCGTGACCATCGCCGGGGCAATCGGGGTAGTAAATAAAGTAACACCAGCAGCAGCACTGTTAGAATCGGTATCCAGATCGGGTGACTTGTCCAGTGCAAAACTTCCTGAAGCCCCAGGAAATACCAGGGTCCTTTAACAACCGGATTCAACCCATTGTGGAGGGAAGGCATGGCCGCATAGCTGAGCACAATGGAAAACGAAAAAATGTAGATGACAGAGCGCCAGTCCGGCCAGAAGCGACGGGCGTGTTCAATGCTGAACAGCAGAATAATCAGGGTGGTAGTGGC
Organism: uncultured Calditrichaceae bacterium; assembly: GCA_964471235.1. Taxonomy (GTDB): domain Bacteria; phylum Calditrichota; class Calditrichia; order RBG-13-44-9; family J075; genus CAYYGL01. Next base: position 21,242 of record CAYYGL010000013.1, on the reverse strand, counting down.
AAGATGGTGGAGATAGATGATCTGAAAATCGCCCGATTCACCTAAAATGGTAAATCGGGCGGCATTTCCCAAAAGCGGCAGGGTGTTCAGTAATCCTGCCAGAATTTCCCGTGCCAGTAAGCCTTCGCTGTCCCCTTTCAAAATGAAACCGGAGAGCATCACATAAATGATAAAGGGGATGGAAAGAATTACTCTAAGCCAAATACCGGGTGATAACCGACGTTCGGTTGCCAGGGTCAGGTGTTCAATGATATGCCAGATGGCGAAGATCAAGAACAGTTGGGCGCTCCAGTAATGAATCCCGCGAAAGAAAGCACCCCCGGGATTGTTTAGCAATACGATTTGCAGGGAATCATACGGATTGTTCACATCATACACCAGTGCCATTGCAATTCCCGAAAGAATGGCGATAAACAGCGCCGAAAGAGATAACATGCCGCCGGTGGGGAAAAATCGGTTCCAGCGTTTGAAAAACACACTTAACAGTGGAATGGGATGTTCAGGAGTAGCGCTCAATGATGAGTTTGTTCTCCTTGCTATGGATGGTGAATGATAGTGTCTTCAGGGGCTTAAGTGCCGGACCTGCCTCCACCTTGCCGCTCAGCGAAAAACGGGAGCCGTGGCAGGGGCAGATAAGGGTGTCACCCTCGCGATGGTTAATCCGGCAGCCCAGGTGGGTGCAGCGTGCCGATAACACCCGGTATTCTTCTCCCTCGTGAATGATGATCACATCATCAAGAAATGAGACCCCGCAGGGCAGGTCCAAAGGCACCTTTATAAGTCTGTGGCGACGGTATAAAAAAGCGATTCGGGAGACGATCATCTCATAAAAAAAGTAAACCGGCAGAGCGAACAAACCACTGGCGATCCATTTCAAAAATCGCCGGCGGCTGGAAACCGTTTTCTTCATGGGCAAATTCCCGGGGAATCCGAAGTTGGTATACACAAGATCAAAAAACTCAAAATCCCTTCCCCCAACCTTACCAAACAATTACCGTAAAAACCGGATAAAAGATAAGCAAAATGATGGATATGGCAAGGGAAAAGATAGACATCCTTTCCCCAACCGGGAATTTTGTTAAAATGTTAGCGGAGGAAGTGTCCAATTCCGGGAGTCACCGGATATGGGATGCTTGATGCGGACGATTTCCACTCTTACCGAAACCGTCCGGCACCTCATGAGAAACACGACAACAAAACAATCGTCGAACGAACCGATTTTGAGTCTCATGTTCCTTCCTGTTGTAAATAAATGATCGGTATAATTCCGGGAAACTATCAAGCGGCCTCTTTTACTGACCGGCGTGCGCAAACCTCGGATGAAGGATGCAATTTGTGCTGGTAAAATGCCTCCCCTGGTTTGCCGGAAGGGAAAATGTTTACGCAAGGTGAAGCACATACCTTAATTTATCCGCCGGCAGCGAACCAATGCCCCTGCCCCGTACCGACAGGATGTTCATCGCCGCTGTGAAAAGCCTTATTCATTTTGATTTACCGCCAAATCTTATTATATTTTACATCTGAAAAATTAGGAAAGTAATTTGTTTCTAAATAGAGTTCATTTGGTTGTTAAAATTTTACTGGCACTCTTGATATTGGCATTTTCCGCCTGGTATCAACATGCCTTGTATAATTTTGGTGCGATTCTCATCCTCATGCTTTTTTTATGGCTGGAAAAGGTAACCCTGTTTCGGTTTAACCGTCAGGGCTATTTTTTTTCGTTCTTCCTATTGCTGCTCTTTATCTTTCGGGCATTTTCCGGATACGGGAAAGTTCTGCTACAATTGCCCGGAAATATCGTCATTACTGATGGTGGATTGTTCTCTGCAATCACTTTTGTTTCCCAGATTGTTTTGATTTTTATTCTGCTCTCACTGGTCATATCCACCACGCCGGAACCGGAAATTCGGTTTTATTTCCAGCGTCTTCATTCCTCACAGCGGAAGTGGTTGCAGATTTTTCAACGTCTGGCAAGAATTACCCTGTATGTGTTTTATTTGATTCCCATTACCCTGGGGGTTCAACAACAAATTTCCCAACAAGTTCGGCAACAAATACAAGATAACGATGGGAATACCGGAACCAAACTCAGAACCGTTTTAAATCACATTTACAATTTTATCATTCGGATATTACAGATTAGCGTGGATGAGTATGCGGCGTTTTTAACCCGGCAGTTCAACGAACCGATTCAACCGGTTCCAATACTCAATACGCCCACATTAATTACTTCAGTGTTAATTATTGGTGGGCATGGACTATTTATGGCAATCCGTTAAGGAGATGGAGAGGAATATTAAAATTATCGTGGAATACGAAGGGACGGCATATCACGGTTGGCAGGCGCAGGAAAACGCAATCAGTGTTCAGGAAAAAGTAGAAGCAGCTATCTTCGGGTTAACCGGTGAGCAGGTTCGGGTGACAGCCGCCGGGCGAACCGATGCCGGGGTTCATGCCCGTGGGCAGGTTGTCAACTTCAAAATAAAAAAAGAATTGCCTTTACATAAGATTGAAATGGGTTTAAATGCTCATTTACCCGCCGATATCGCAGTGAAAAGTGCGGAAACGGTACCGGCGGATTTCAATGCCCGCTTCACAGCGAAGCAGCGGGTGTATCAGTATTATATATCCACGGAACGAACCGCATTACAGCGCAACTTCTGCTGGCAGTTCTTTTCTCAGTTTGATGAATCCGAATTGCACCACCTGGCGGAGATGGTCATCGGTGACCACGATTTTGGCGCATTTTCCCGGGTGGAGGTGCAAAGTGAGCACAAACGATGCATTGTGTATGAATCCTTCTGGCGGAATGAGGGGGCAATGTGGATTTACCGTATTGCTGCCAACCGGTTTTTGCACGGGATGGTGCGCACCCTGGTCGGCACCATGATGGATGTGGCGCGGGGGAAACTGACCCGGGAAGCGTTCGCTGCCATTATGGCATCTCGGGACCGCACCCTTGCCGGTCCGGCTGCTCCGGCAAAGGGGCTGGTGCTGGAAAAGGTGGTGTATTGATGAACCCCGGGAAGGTGACATCCGTTGTGGATGAGCACTATAAAAACTTGAAGATATCGACCGACTTCAGGGTGTTTTCTCCGGTTATCCCTTTACGGTGGGAAGGAAAAATCGATTATGAAGGACATCACTGACACGGTTTTAACCAATATTTTTGACCCGTTATGGGCAGGAATCAAATTCACACATGATTAAGGAGAGTCGATCATGAAGTTTTTTATTGACACCGGAAATGTCGGGGAAATTCGGGAAGCGGCGGAGATGGGTATTCTGGATGGGGTAACCACCAATCCCTCTCTGCTTTCCAAAGAAGGGGGGGACCCCTTTGAAATTTTGAAAGAGATTTGCCAGGTGGTAGATGGTCCGGTCAGTGCGGAAGTGATTTCTACCGAGAAGGAGGGCATGGTTCGTGAGGCAACGAATCTGGCAAAGATTGCCGATAATATTGTCATCAAACTGCCCACAACACCGGAAGGGGTAAAGGCGTGCAAGGAATTGACATCCGGTGGAATCCAGGTCAATATGACCCTGGTGTTCTCGCCGTTGCAGGCTTTACTGGTTGCCAAAGCCGGCGCTACCTTTTGCAGTCCCTTTGTGGGGCGGTTGGATGACATCAGCTCCGATGGAATGGGGTTGATTTCCCAGATAGCACAAATTTACGCCAATTACGGCTTCGATACCGAAATCCTGGTTGCCAGCGTTCGCAATCCCATGCATGTGGTAGAAGCCGCTTTGATGGGCGCGGATGTTTGTACCATCCCGTTTAAAGTGATCAATCAGATGTTCAAGCATCCCCTTACGGATGTCGGGTTGGAAAAATTTATCAGCGACTGGCAGAAATTGATGGAAAAACAAACATGACAACTTCTTTTCGATTAAAAATCTTGAACTTTCCCCTGGTCAGGCTGTTTTTTGTTCGCCGCGAAACCGTTGAAACGGTTCTTTCCGGCAGACATCTTTTCATTAACGCCGGGTTTAAACCCGGTGTTAATGAGAGAAAACAAGTATATAGGATAAAAACTGCTTTACGGCGTACCTTTCCGGTAGTTGTCCTCACGGTGTTACTATTCACCGGCTGCCAAAAGGAGAGACAGCCGGAGGGCAGCGCCGGGGATTCTTCGCTTATCAAAACGGCTTATGCCCAGACCGGGGAACAATCCGGCGGGAACGATGAAGTCGCCGCTTCCCGGCAAAACGCGATTACCCGGGCAGTGGCGCGGGTCAGCCCCGGGGTTGTGGGCATTACGGTCATTCAGGTACAGCGATTTGTGCGGGTCAACCCGTTTTTCGATGACCCGCTGTGGCGAAATCTTTTTCCGGAATTGTACCGGGACCGGGTTCAGGAGCGCAAGGTGGAATCCCTGGGCTCCGGATTTATCATCTCACCGGACGGCTATATTGTAACCAATGACCACGTGGTAGGGAATGCCACAGAAATCTTAATTACCACCACCAGCGGCGATCAATATGAAGCGGAATTAGTGGGCAGCGACCCCTTAACCGACATTGCCCTGCTAAAAATCAAAGGAAAAAATTTCCCTTATATCGAAATGGGAAACTCCGCAGATTTGCTGGTAGGCGAATGGGTGATTGCCCTGGGGAATCCCTTCGGTTTGTTTGCCCTGAACGACAAACCCACCGTAACCGTGGGGGTGGTGAGTGCAATCGATCGGGACTGGGGACGCACGGATGACGGGCGTCTGTACATGGATATGATTCAAACCGATGCGGCAATCAATCATGGCAACAGCGGTGGTCCACTGGTAAACGCCCTGGGGCAGGTGATCGGGATGAACACCTTTATCTTTACCGGCAGTCAGTACCAACAGGGGTTCATCGGCATTGGCTTTGCCATCCCGATAGATAAAATCAAAGACATTGTTGCCGAATTGAAAGCCCATGGCAGCATCAACCGGAATTTCTGGGTGGGCATCCTTGATGTGCAAACTCTCACTCCCCGGATCGCCAACCTGTTGGGCGTGGCAGTGAATAAAGGTGCCATCATTACCCGGATAGACTCCCGGGGTCCGGCATATAAAGCCGGTTTACGGGAAGAGGATGTGATTGTGGCCATTGGCAATACCGAGGTGTCCAGCCGGGAAGATTATATCCAGGTTTTCGGAGAAATGGATTTGCGGGTGGGAGACCGGGTTCGGATTCTTTTTTATCGCGGGTCGCAGAAAATGACCGCGGACATCACTTTAGAAAGTGCACCGGAAAGACGATGATTGAACGCTATACATTGCCGGAAATCGGCGCTATCTGGGAAGACCGCAACAAATATCAAATCTGGCTGGAAATCGAGATTCTGGCATGCGAAGCTCAGGCAGAGCTGGGACAGATTCCCCGGGAGGCGGTCGAGGAAATCCGGAAAAAAGCCGATTTTTCCGTAGAACGGATTTTGGAAATCGAGTCCCAGGTACACCACGATGTGATTGCTTTTTTAACCAACGTGGCGGAGCACGTGGGTCCTGCGTCCCGCTTCGTTCATTACGGCATGACCTCCTCCGATGTGCTGGATACCGCCCTGGCAGTGCAAATGAAACAAGCCGGGGAATTGGTTTTGCAAAAGGTCGATGCTTTAATCAAGGTGCTGAAAGCGAAAGCCCTGCGCTATAAAGATACCGTGATGATCGGGCGTTCCCACGGGGTTCATGCCGAACCCCTCACTTACGGCTTTAAACTGTTGGTCTGGTATAGCGAGATGCTGCGGCAGCAGGAACGGTTACAGCAGGCAATTGAGACAATTGCGGTGGGAAAAATTTCCGGGGCCGTAGGCACCTTTGCCCATATTGAACCATTTGTGGAAGAATATGTCTGCCGGAAATTGGGCTTACAGCCGGCAGCCATTTCCACCCAGGTATTGCAAAGGGACCGTCATGCGGCGTTCTTATCCGTCCTGGCATTAATTGCCGCCACGCTGGAAAAAATTGCCCTGGAAATCCGTCATCTTCAGCGCACCGAGGTGCTGGAAGTGGAGGAACCGTTTGGATCCAAACAAAAAGGCTCCTCTGCTATGCCCCATAAGAAAAATCCGATAATCTCGGAACGGATTTGTGGCATGGCGCGATTGCTGCGTGCCAACCTGATTGCCGCCCTGGAAAATGTGGCATTATGGCACGAACGGGACATCTCCCATTCCTCGGTGGAACGGGTCATTTTGCCCGATGCCACGAGTACCGTCTATTATATGCTGGAAAAAACCCGTCAGGTACTGGAAGGAATGGTGGTGCATGAAGACCGGATGCGCGCCAACCTGGAATCCAGCCGCGGGTTATATTTCTCCCAATCGATTTTGCTGCATTTAATTGATAAAGGGGTGAAACGGGAGGAGGCGTATCGGATGGTGCAGCGAAATGCCATGAAGGTGTGGGAAACTCCGGAAGCCAATTTGTTGGACACAATTCGTACAGATGAAGAAGTATTGCGCTATCTAAACCGTGAGGAACTGGAAGCCATTTGCAATTTATCAAATCGACTTAAACATATAGATATCCCATTTAAACGATTAGGACTGATGTAAACTAATGGAGGAACGAGATTGTGGAAATTAAAGAAGTAATTGCAGAAGGCGGCACTAAAAAAGTTTATGCTACCAATCAAAGTGATCAAGTTGTTGTAGAATTTTTGGATACGTTACCCCCGGAACCGGGCAAAAAGAAATCGACCGTGACCGGCAAGGGAGCCATCAACAATGCCGTTTCGGCTTTTTTGTTTGAATACCTGGAGAGTTACAATGTGCCCTCGCACTTTATCAAAACCCTGGATGATAAAAGCTTTCTGGCGCGCCGGCTGGAAATGATTCCCATTTTGATTGTGGTGCACGATGTGGCTTCCCTGGAACTGGCGGAAAGATTAGGAATTGAGGAAGGAACCGTTCTCGATTTCCCGGTGGTGGAGATGTACTACAAAGACAAAAAACGCACCCTTCCCATGATCAATGAATACCATGCCTACGCCCTGGGATTGTGCGATCGAAAAGAGATGACCAACATCTCGCGCATTGCGACCAAGGTAAACGCAGTGCTGAAATCATTTTTTGACCGAAAAAAATTAAAACTGGTTCGCTTCCAGATGGAATTCGGGCGGTTTCAGAGTCAAATTATGTTAGGAGATGAAGTCTCCCTGGATACCTTCACCCTGTGGGCAGTAAATGAGACCGGGCAGTTGGAAAAACTGCCGGCATCCAAAAAGAAAGACATCAATTTTTACAAAACCATGAAAGCCCATATTCTCGGGCAGTAACGTTTTTTTCGATGTTTGAAATGTTCTGCCGGTATATTGATGGTTCCGTACTTCAGGATATTCGGGGTCGATTGTCTTTCGCAACGGGTTGTTGCGTACCATCTTATTTGAGGTGAGGAAGCCGAACCCCTGGGAAACGGTAACGGATACGCTGGGGAAGATGGTTCCGTGGGTATCCCTCGGGCTTGCCCGGTACCTCCGATGGATCCTCCGGTAATGATGCCGGTATCCCGGGGAGTGTTGAATTACCCGGCAGCTCGATTTTCAAACGAGAAACGCTAATATCATAGAGGCATCATGATCGCAAAAGACGGATTAAGCATAGTCATTGGCACGTTTGTGTTTTTCATCGTCAGTTTTGCTGCCTGGCGTTGGATTCAGCATCCGGTATTGCTGGTCATTACCATCATCCTGGGTGTTCTGAGTGTGTTTAATTTGTATTTTTTCCGGGATCCGACCCGAACCATTCCCAACAATCCCCGGGCAGTGCTGTCCCCGGCAGACGGCAAGGTGGTGCAGATAAAAAATGTGGAAGACACCGAATATTTCCATGGAAAGGTGCAGCGGATCAGTATTTTCCTGTCGGTGTTTAATGTGCATGTCAACCGGGTGCCGATTTCCGGGCGGGTGGATTATTTTGCCTACCACCCCGGCCGGTTTTTAGCGGCGTTTAAGGAAAAAGCATCGCTGGAAAATGAGCAGACCGCCATTGGGATGGTGAACGACCAGGGGCACCGGGTATTTTTTAAACAAATTGCCGGGATCATTGCCCGCCGAATCATCTGCCATCTTCGGGAAGGTCAAATTCGTACTGCCGGGGAGCGCATGGGGATGATCCGTTACGGCAGCCGGGTGGATGTCTTTCTGCCCTTCGAAGCGAAAGTGCAGGTGAAAATCGGGCAGGTGGTAAAAGGGGGTGAGAGTGTGCTTGCCACTTTCCCGGAGCCGGGTCCGGACCGGGAAGCTAAACAGACAATTGTGGAAACCCCGAAAACGGAGTTATCCGATTAACATCATTGGGCGGTTGCAAAATTTAATCGGTTGGATATTTACGAGAGGAAAAGGCTTGTGCGGGTAAAAGCGGGTATTGTTCCGGGTTTCTTTACCATGGCAAACATGTTCTGTGGGTATTATTCTGCGCTCCAGGCAGCCCGGGGCAATTTTATTCCGGCAGCCTGGTTGATATTTGCTGCTGCCATTTTGGATACCCTGGACGGGAAATTGGCGCGTCTCACCGGCAGCTCATCCAATTTTGGTGTCCAATACGACTCGTTGGCAGATGTGGTCTCCTTCGGGATGGCGCCGTCTGCCCTGGCGTATTTTGTGTTTTTTCACCAATGGGGGGCATTGGGGCTTTTCCTGAGCTTCACTCCATTGGTTTTCGGTTCGGTGCGCCTGGCACGCTTTAACATCCGCCTGAAAGGGTTTGATAAGGAATACTTCGAAGGACTGCCCATTCCCGCCGCCGCCGTTACCCTGGCAACCTTCGTGATCTTCAACTTCGAATTCTGGAACTATCTGCGCTGGACCAAAGTTTTCCTGACCCTGATGCTGTTTGTCTCATTGCTGATGATCAGTTCCATCCGCTATGAAAAGATGCCGAACTTTACCCTGCAAGGAGACCGCTCTCATCGCATGAAAATTTTGTCATTGATTGCCGGTGTTCTGTTGATCATCCTTTTCCCCCAGGAAGCCCTGTTCCCGCTGGTAATTATCTATGTTTTCTCCGGTCCTGTACAAGTTCTATGGCGTCTTCTGAATCCTAACCATGAATCCTTCGGCGAACATGAGGAAAATGAACCATGAAAGTAGCCGTGAAAGTTCGTTTAAAAAAGAGCATTCTCGACCCGCAGGGGAAAACCGTTCACAACGCTTTGCAGCACCTGGGGTTTGATGCCATCCGTGCCGTGCGCATCGGCAAATTAATTGAAATGGAAATTGATCCGGTGGTGGAACGGGCGCAAGCTTTGAAGATGGTGGAAGAAGCCAGTCGCAGCTTGTTATCCAACCCGGTGATTGAAGATTTTGAAATCGAAATTGAAGAGGCATAACGGTGAAAAGCGCAGTCGTTGTATTTCCCGGTTCCAATTGTGATGTTGATGTATATGATGCTCTGAAACAGATGGGATCGGAAGTGGATTTTGTGTGGCATAAAACGGATGCCTTGAATTCATACGACCTGGTAGTGCTGCCCGGAGGATTCTCCTATGGCGACTACCTGCGCGCCGGCGCTATCGCCCGGTTCTCTCCCATCATGAAATACGTGGTACACTTTGCCCAGCAGGGTGGATTGGTGATCGGCATTTGCAACGGATTCCAGGTATTGGTGGAAGCTGGTCTATTGCCCGGGGCATTGCTGCGAAATGAGAGATTGCGCTTCGTCTGCCGCTATGTCTATCTGAAAACGGAGAACCCCCATACCCGCTTTACCACTGACATTCCCCCCGGGAAAGCGCTAAAGATTCCCATTGCCCACGGCGAGGGGCGGTATTTTATTGATCCGCAAGGTGCCCGCAGGTTGTTTGAGAGGGGGCAGGTGGTCTTCCGCTATGCCACTCCGGAGAACGAGGTGCTGCCGGAAGCCAACCCCAATGGCTCGGTGGAAAACATCGCCGGAATCATCAATGAGCAGGGCAACGTGCTGGGGATGATGCCCCATCCGGAACGCGCCATGGAACAATTGTTGGGTTCGGAAGACGGGCGTTTCATTTTTCGTTCCATCATGAGTTCTCTCAAATCAAATATTCCACAACCATCAACAGCGTGAACTTACCAGGAGTTCTCCATGCAAAAAAAACGCAGCCTTGGTTATTATATATTTATCATCATTTTGGGAGGATTGGTCGGTAGTGTGTTGGGAAATGCCCTGGGGCATTTTTTACCCCCTGGGGTTGTCCGCAGCTTCTTATTACAGACCCATGGGTTTAGCATTCAACCCACTAAAATAGACCTGGGAATCCTGGATTTTACGTTCGGAATGGGTATCCGCATTAATGTGATGGGAGTGGTGGGCATTTTTCTGATTTCATACTTTTTGCGCTGGATGGATTAAGAACTCTTCCCGGGGAAAGTGTTGTTTTATAAAAAAAGTTTGGAACTTTTAAAAAAATGAAACATCTTACCGGCTAATAGGGTGTAAGGAAGGTAACGGTAAGTTAGAAGGAAAAAGTAAAAGGGAAAAGGGAAGGGTAACAGTATTAAAATTGTTACGGATGACGTTTCACGCTTCAGGAAATCGCTACCTGTTTCCCGATGTTGCCGATACCCTGAATTTTCCCATATCACTCGAGGAGGTAAAACATGTTTGGATTATCACCCTGGGAATTAATGATAGTTTTTTTGTTGATTATTTTGTTATTCGGTGCGAAACGGCTGCCGGAATTGGCGCGATCCCTGGGACGTTCCATTAAAGAATTCAAGAATGCCACCCAGGGGTTAACCGATGAGTTTAACCTGGATAAAATTGATCAACCGACGCAGCCCCAACAACCGCCCCAGCCGGCTCAGCAGCCCCCGCAGCCCCAACAACAACCGGCGGGGAATGCACCGGCGAATACCCAAAACCAGGCATCTTCTTCCCAGCAGTCGGAGCAGAAAAGTTAACTGCCGAAAATTACATCCGGCTGGATTCGTTGTTTTGGAGGTGTTGTAATACCCGGTGCCTTCGGAAGGAGTTCGATTGAGCACCGATCGGTACTCGAGTCTTCTCCCATCAGGAGTTATGCACGGATACGTGGTTCAGACGCATCATGCGAGTGTCCGTTCCCTGACCATCTAAATTATCCTAACGGTTGAAAAGGAATCCTTTATGCAAACCGCACGGGAAAAACACCGGCGTTACCTCGCCGGTGATTTTGATTTACAGGATTCGGTTGAAGAATACCTGGGTAAGATCGAATCCCTAACTTCGTTGAATGCCTTCATCCAGGTCTATGGTGAGGAAGCCCGCCAGTATGCGAAGGCATTGGATACCAAACGTTCGGCGGGGAAGTCCCTGGGCAGCCTGGCAGGAACGGTCATTGCCGTGAAGGATAACATCTGCATGGCAGGTAAACGGGTGACCTGCGCATCCCGGATGCTGGATAATTTTGTCTCTCCTTATGACGCCACGGTGATTCGGAAAATTTTGGCTGAGGATGGTCTCATCATCGGGAAAACCAACCTGGATGAATTTGCCATGGGGTCTTCCACGGAAAGTTCCTTCTACGGAGCTTCTGCAAACCCACATGACCCGAACCACGTTGCCGGCGGCTCCAGCGGCGGCTCCGCTATTGCGGTGGCAACCGGTATGGCAGACCTGGCATTGGGCAGCGACACCGGCGGGTCGATCCGCCAGCCGGCAGCGTTCTGCGGGGTGGTGGGCTTAAAACCCACTTACGGCAGGGTCTCCCGCTATGGGCTGGTTGCCTATGCCTCTTCGCTGGACCAAATCGGTCCTTTTGCTCGCACCGTGGGCGATGCAGCAATGCTGTTGTCGGTTATCTCCGGGGTTGATCCCCTGGATTCCACCAGCAGCCCGGCTCCGGTAAAAAATTACACCGAAGAAATGAACGGAGAGGTCGCTTCTCTGAAGGTGGGTGTTCCCCGGCAATTCTTTCAGCAGGGATTGGATGAAGAAATTGCCGGGCAACTCTCCATCCTCACGGAAACATTAACAGAGCAGGGCATCAACGTGCAGGAAATTGATCTTCCCCTGACCGAATACGCCATCGCCGCCTATTACATCATTGCCACCGCAGAAGCCTCCTCCAATTTAGCCCGCTACGACGGGGTTCGGTACGGTTACCGTTCTCCCCGGGGAGAAGATCTGGAATCCATGTATATCAACACCCGCAGCGAGGGGTTCGGCAACGAGGTGAAACGCCGCATGATGCTGGGCACTTATGTGCTTTCCGCCGGCTATTATGATGCCTATTACCGGAAAGCCCAAAAAGTGCGCCGATTGATTAAAGACGAATACACCCGGGCGTTTAAGGAGGTGGACATACTGCTAACACCCACTACCCCGACGCCCCCGTTTAAATTGGGCGAGAAATTGGATGATCCGCTGCAAATGTATCTTTCCGATATTTACACTGTGACCGCCAACCTTGCCGGTATTTGTGCCATTAGCATCCCTTGCGGAATTACCGGCTCCGGTTTTCCGGTGGGTGTGCAACTGCTTGCCAATACCTTCCGGGAAGATTTGCTGATTCGCCTGGGAGCGTTAGTCGAGAACGTAAGCGAGGGAGGATGGAACAGCATTCAGTGAATCGGTTTTCAGTGGAAGAATAGCCAGAATGTTGGTATCCGGTAAGTTGGACGAAATTACGGAGCCCGCAACACGCAATATTTTCTTCTCCCTTTATCATTCTTCTTATGGTTCGGAGTAAATTAACGATGGAATACGAAGCAATTATCGGTTTAGAGGTCCATGCCCAGTTATTGACCGAATCCAAAATTTTTTCGCCATCCAGTGCCGCTTACGGAGGAGAGCCCAATTCCCGCACGGATCCGGTGGTGCTGGGATTGCCGGGAGTTTTGCCGGTACTGAATCGCCGGGCAGTCGAGTTTGCCATCCGCATGGGGCTGGCAACCCATTGCCAGATTGCCCCGTACAGTCGTTTTGCCCGTAAACATTATTTTTATCCCGATTTGCCCAAGGGATATCAAATCTCCCAGTATGAACTCCCCCTTTGCCGCAACGGGTATGTGGATATCGATCTGGAAAACGGGGAGAGCAAGCGCATTGGCATCATTCGGATTCACCTGGAGGAAGATGCCGGCAAATCCATCCACGATCCGGCAATTGCCGGGGAGGATACCCTGGTGGATTTAAATCGCAGCGGGGTGCCGTTGATTGAGATCGTCAGTGAGCCGGACATCCGCACCCCCCGGGAAGCCCATGCCTACCTGGTGCGATTGAAACAACTGGTCACTTACCTGGACATTTGCGACGGCAACATGGAAGAGGGCAGCCTGCGTTGTGACGCCAATATTTCCGTACGGGAAGCCGGAACAACGGCATTCGGTGTCAAAACCGAGGTGAAGAACATGAACTCCTTCCGCAATGTGGAACGGGCATTAACATTTGAAATTGAACGGCAGAAGAAGCTGCTGGCGCAGGGCAAACCGGTGGTACAGGAGACCCTGTTGTGGGATGCTGATGCCGGGGTGGCGCGCACCATGCGCAGCAAAGAGGAAGCGCACGATTACCGTTATTTTCCGGAGCCGGATTTACTCCCCCTGACCATTACCGAAGCGTGGATCGAAGAAATTCGCCGGGAATTACCGGAACTGCCGCGGGCAAGGAAAGAACGCTTTATTGCCCAATACCATCTTCCCGAATATGATGCCGCGCTGTTAACCGCCAGCAAAGAAATGGCGGATTATTACGAAGCCGTAGCAGACCGCTGCCATGATTACAAGCTGATCAGCAATTGGGTGATGAGCGACGTGAACCGGGTGTTAAACGAGCGCAAAATTGATATCGGAGATTTTCCGATTCCCGCTGAAGAGTTGGCAGCTTTGTTGAATTTGATAGTTGATAACACCATTAGCCAGAAAATAGCCAAAACGGTTTTTGAGGAGATGCTGCAAAGCGGTATCTCTCCGGCAAAAATTGTTGCGGAGAAGGGACTGGCGCAAATTAGCGATGCCGGGGAATTGGAAGCAATTGTTGACCGGGTGCTGATGGAGAATCCCGGTCAGGTGGAAGAGTTCCGCGCCGGTAAACAAAAGGTCTTTGGTTACCTGGTGGGGCAGGTAATGAAAGCCACCAAAGGCAAAGCCAACCCGGGCATGGTGAACAAGATGCTGCGGGAGAAAATTGGGGGGTGAACAACATCCGGAAAAAGTGGGTAAACCGGGCAAACCGGCACCGGATTTCCATTCGGGAGTTCGAGAACGGTGCCGGTTTCCTCTCCAGCAAGCATGGCAGCGCCTTTCCCGGGAGCGCCGGCAGGAATTATGAATTGGAAAAGGCACAGAACTGGAATTTGTTAAAGGAGAGTCATCTTTTACCGAAGATGGAATTGCCGGGGAGGTAAGGGAAACTCAGCCCAATCATCATTTGCAATCACATGGAAACCCTCCTGCTGGCAGACGCCTTCAACATGCAAATTTGAGTGACACCGAGAGGAACAAAACCGTCATCCGTTTTCAACATAAAAGACTGCCGGGAGAAAACGAGCGCGGTCAGTTGCGGGAGCAGGGAAAAAACCGTTGCGGATAAATCGATAAATTTTTTTGGAAAAAATAAGCAACCCTGGACGATTACCCGGCAATCATACCTACGTAAAAGGGCTGTTCCTATGAGATGATTCACCCAATTAGAATCCGGGGTTATACCAAGGCGGGAGAGATTTTTATGGCAGAAAATAAGATACTGATTGTCGAAGACGAAGCCCATATTTCCGGAATCATCCATGACCTACTCCGACTGATGAATTATGAGGCGCTGGTTGCCAGCCAGGGCAGCGAGGCGCTGGCATTTTTAGAAGAACATCCCATTAACTTTTTGATGGTTGACATTAGTTTGCCGGATATGACCGGGGTGCAATTATATCAAAAGATAGTTTCCCGTTATCCGGACTTATCAAACCGCTTTTTGTTTATGTCCGGTGCCGATCCGGATGAGGAACTGACTCGTTTGCTCCGGGAAACTCCCAACAAATTTGTCTATAAACCCTTTCAATTAATGGAACTGAAGGCAGAAATCGAAGAAATGCTGGCGTCGTAGCCCGGCAAACCAGTGGGATGATGAAGAATATGAAATGCCCCTTTCCGCACTTAGCTGTGGCGGTTCTTTTTATCCAACCTTGTTTTTGTTGGCTCAGACTTTTTCCGTTCTTAAATTAGCCGCACGATTGAACGGTATTACGGAATGGATTTTCCTCGTGCCACTATATGAAGAGGTGACCCATGAAGAAACCTTACCCCCCGGTGGATTATGCCGGCTACCTGCAATTGGACCGGGTGTTGAACAGCCAATTTCCCAAAAGCGATGCCTACGGGGAACCGGCTCACGATGAGATGTTGTTCATCATCATTCACCAGGTGTATGAGCTATGGTTCAAGCAAATTCTCCACGAATTGGATTCGGTGATGGAGATGTTTCGCAGTGATTACGTGGATGAGGTGAACATCGGTACCGCGGTTTCCCGACTGCACCGGGTCATCGAAATTCAAAAATTGCTGATCGATCAGATCCGGATTCTGGAAACCATGACCCCATTGGATTTCCTGGATTTCCGGGGATTTTTGACCCCGGCATCCGGCTTCCAGAGCTTCCAGTTCCGTGCCCTGGAAATTAAGCTGGGACTTCCCGAGCAAAAGCGGATCAAATATAGTCAACAGGCATATCATGTCCTGTTTCCCGAAGAACAGCGGGAAAAGTTGTTGCAGATGCAAAAGGAACCCACATTATTCGATTTACTGGAAAACTGGCTGGAACGAACCCCGTTTCTGGAGTTGGGAGAGTTTAACTTTCTGCACCAATACCGCCAGGCAGTGGAGAAAATGTTAGCCGGGGAAAAGGAAATGATTCGCAGCAATGGGGCTTTATCAGAAGCCGAGAAAAAACAGCGGCTGCAATTGATGCGGGCAACTGAGAAGCACTTTCAAACAATTTTTGATAAAGAAGCCCATGAGCGGTTGCGAGCGGAGGAACGACGTCGATTGTCTTATCCGGCTATGATAGCCGCCCTCTTTATCCATCTTTATCGGGATCAGCCTATTTTGCATCTCCCTTATAAATTGTTGTCAGCAATTGTAGATGTGGATGAATTGCTCTCCGCCTGGCGCTACCGCCATGCATTGATGGTGCTGCGGATGATCGGGAAGAAGGTGGGCACCGGCGGTTCGGCGGGATACAGCTATCTGAAATCCACTGCGGAATCTCACCGGGTGTTCCCCGATTTATTTAACCTGTCCACTTTTTTAATTCCCCGTTCCCTGTTGCCGGAGTTGCCCGGAGACCTCCAAAAACAATTAGGATTTTATTTTTCTCAATCCCATTCATAACGCAGGTGCCCCGGATGAATCTATCCTTAATTGATAAAACGGCAATGGTATGCGGCAGTACTCGTGGAATTGGACGGGCAACGGCGGAAGCCCTGGCAAATGCCGGTGCAAGGGTCGTGTTGGTTGCCCGCGATGAAACCGCCCTGCAAACCGTATGCGATGGGCTTTCCCGGCAACATGGACAGGAGCATCATAGAATCAGTGTGGATTTTAAAGAGACGGAACAGTTGCAGAAGAAAGTTGCGGATGTTCGAACAGAAGTTGGGACGGTTCACATTCTGGTGAACAATACCGGCGGTCCACCGGGCGGTTTGGCGCTTGAGGCGGATGTGAACGAATATGAAACGGCATTTCGACAGCACCTGATTGCCAATCATCTTCTGGTGCAGGCGGTTACCCCGGGGATGAAGCAAGCCGGATACGGGCGCATCATTAATATTATTTCTACCTCGGTGAAACAGCCCATTCCCGGGCTGGGGGTCTCCAATACCGTTCGCGGGGCGGTTGCCAACTGGGCAAAGACCTTGGCGGGGGAACTGGCGCCTTTTGGGATTACGGTGAATAACGTGTTACCCGGCGCCACGGAAACCGCCCGGCTGCAAACGATCATTCAGGCAAAGGCGCAGAAAGCCGGTCTTTCCATCCCGGAGATTGAGCGAAATATGCTCTCCCGGATTCCGTTGGGCAGATTTGCCGAAGCTTCCGAAATTGCTGCCGCGGTGGTTTTTTTAGCCTCCCCGGCTGCCAGCTATATCACCGGAATAAACCTGCCGGTGGACGGCGGACGGACTGCCTGCCTGTGACATTCCCCCCCCGGTTTCCATCGAATGCGTGTCTACGGGGCATCGCTCCCACTGCATCTCATGATTCCCATTCTATCATTTGGAAAACATACCGGATTCATGGGGCAACGTACGGTTGTTTAAATCCGGTTCTAACGCTTACCGAAAAGGGATAAAGCATTGTTTCCCGATACTCATTATTTAATTAAAAGTTGCTTGCAATCTTATCTCACATTAAATAGTTTTTAATGCATTTCGTTTTATTCTCACTTAAACGATGGAGATACGAATCGCAACAAATTGGTAAATAAGCGGTTCAACATCCCGGGTATTTGAATGAATCAGGGGAATCCTTTTGGGTGGTTAAAAGTTTTCCTCATTATTTGTTTCAGAATGACTCCGGGACTCCACTCTTTCCTCAAAAGATTTCCCGGGGACATCTCCCTTGTTTAGGTCGGATTGTTTACCAAAACCGTAAGGAGGTCATCATGGGTAAAGTTACATTCCTTTTTGCCTTTTTTATGTTGGCGTTTTTGTCGGTGGGATTTGCCCAGGATTTTGATTTTCATATCCTGGCGTCTGATAATCAAAATTCCCAGGATTTGATTATCGGGGTAGATCCCAATGGTACCGACGGATTTGACACCGGGTTGGATTGCTATGCCCCGCCTCCACCGCCATTGGGTGCTTTCGGCGCCTGGTTGGTAGCTCCCAATGGGGTGGATAATCTCTTCTGCGACATCCGCGACAACTCCATCACCCAGAAGACATTTCGGGTGCAGTATCAACCGGAAACCGGGCAGGAACCGATTGTCCTCACCTGGGATAACACCCTCATTCCTTCCCTGGGAACGTTCATCATCACCGATGACATCAACGGGCAGCTTTTCCAGATGTCCATGGATACTACCAATATGCTGGTGGTGACCGACCCCTTGATTCTGAATGGTCTGCGGGTGCTGGTGACGCCCATTCCGCCCCAGCCCAACCAGCCGCCGGTTATCAGTGATGTCACCCGAACTTATTTCGTACCGGATGCCAATACCGATGAACCCGTGTCTGCCGTTATTACCGATGACCATACCGTGACCGCCGCCCGCCTGCTCTGGACAGTTGACGGCGCTAACCTGGACTCGGTTGCCATGACCGTGGTCTCCGGCGATACATTCTCTGCCAACATCCCTGCCAGCGTGAACCAGAATAACAACCGAATCGATTATTTTATCCGGGCAGTGGATGATTCCGGTGCCGTGACCACCTCCCCTTCGGAAGGCTATTTTGCCGGGGTAACGGACATTCAAACCGTTCGGGTAAACGACGTCAACGGCATCAATATTTATAACGGTTATGCGGTTCGCCTCACCGGCATTGCCACCGTTGCCACCGGGGTGTTCCAAACCTCCAACCGGGATTTCTTCATCCAGCAGGATACCACCGCCGGAATTGATATTTTTGAATTCGGCACAACGGATAATCCCGATGTCAACCTGGCAGACAGCGTGGTGGCAGAAGGCACTTTAAGCCAGTTCAATGGGAAACTGGAGTTGACCGATCCCAGCCTGAGTTATTCGGTGGTTAGCAGCGGTAATCCCCTGCCTGATCCGGTGATAGTGGCTGTTACCGAGGTGGATGAGGCACATGAGGGATTGTTGATCAAATTGGAGAACGTTCACAAAAAATCGGGAACCTGGCCCAACCCGGGCAGCAATGGCACCGTCTATTTAACCTCTAATGATGTGGATAGTGTGGCGATGTTCATCGACAAAGACACCGATGTGGATGAAATGTCGGAGCCCGCTTATCCCATCGATGTCATTGGTATCGCCAGCCAGTTTGATACCTCGGATCCCCGTACCGAGGGGTACGAAATTGTGCCCCGGTCATCTGCTGACATTATTCTGCCGCCGCCTCCTCCCTTAAACCCGCCGTTAAACCTCCAGGCATTGGGTGGCGACGGTATGGTGGACCTCACCTGGCTGCCGCCCCTGCCCCCGAATGAAATCGGATACGATGACGGCACCTCCGAAACCGGGTTCGGGTTTTCGGCTACCGGGGAATTCGCCGTTCGGTTTACCCCGCTGACATACCCGGTTACCCTGATTGGTATTAAAACCTACTGGGCGAATATCACCAATCCGCTGGATAACGTGGAATACTCGGTCTGGGTGAACACCGCCGGCGGTGATAATCCCCCGGCTTCTCAGGTGGTTCCCAATACCCCATACACAGTTACCACCCGGGGAGATTTTTCGGTGGTGGATATCTCCGGTTTGAACGTGGTGATTAACCAGGGAGATTTCTATTTCTCCTGGGTGCAGCCGGATACCATCAATTACGGTATTGGGTTAGACCGGAACAGCTACAACTACTCCCGGTCCTGGCTTAGTGTGGATGGCGGCACCAGCTGGTTTAAAATTCAGGATTTTGGTTTTCCCGACAACCTGATGATCCGGGCGCTGGTGCAGGTAGGCACCGGTAAAGATGCCCGTATTGTGGAGTTGGCACCCCAAACGGCTGTGCCAATGAATCGCCCGGTGGATATCAAAGCAATCAAACGTCTGAGAAGCCTGGGTAAGGTTCCGGAATTGGTCGTACAACAGATAACCGAAGTTCCTCCCGCCGGAACGCCGAACAGCAGCCCCTTGCTCGGCTTGCAAAGCTACAATATCTGGCGCTCTACTGACAGCCTGAATTTCAGCGTGATAGCCAGTGTGGATACCTTAACGAACGCTTACACCGATAATACCGTCATCAATGGCACGACTTACTATTATTACGTGACCGCGGTGTATGATGCCGGGGAAAGCGGGCCTTCCAATGTGGCGGTGGCAACACCGCAGGCTGGCGGTCCGGAACCGTTGATGAGCCTGACCCATACCCCGGGTGATTTGAATGTCGGTATTTTCAATGATGGGTCTATCGGCGCGGAAAATGTCAGTTTTACCGGACCGGGTGTGACCTGGAAGGGCCAGAATGGGTTGTTTGTGGGTGGTCCCATTTTCGGTACCGCCGGAGTTGCCAGTGTTAACGGCTTAATTGGCAGCTTTGGTGTGTTTGGCGACATTTTAAATGTCACCAGTGATTTTGCCAGTGGCTTTACCAGCGAACCGCCCAATTTTGACCAGGTTACCGAAGCCATTCTGAACGATGCCGGTGCTCCCTCTCCTTATGGTGTGGAGATTGTGCAGCGCACCTACAGCAACACCGGGGAAGAATACGTGTTCATCCGCTATGGGTTTGTGAATACTACCGGCGCCACTTTGAACGATTTCTATTCCGGTATATTCATCGATTGGGATATCGATGCCGCCACGTTCAACTCTAACCAGGGAGGATATGCCTTAGACCGGAATCTGGTATATCAATTTGACACCTCCGGCACACCCTATTATTATGGTGTGGCCGTGTTAGATGGTCTGGCAGGTTATAAAAGCACCTCGGATTCTCCCCTGCCGGATGCCCGAACCGGTTCTTTTACCTGGATATCCACCCCGGACCCCAACCCGATTGGTGCGCCGGGTGATTTCCGATGCTGGCAGGGCGCCGGACCGGTGAACATCGCCCCCGGTGATACCGCCTGGTTTACCTTTGCCGTGGTCGCCGGTGACGATTTGAACGACATCCGCCAGCATGCTTATGACGCAGCGGTAAAATCCGGATTGATGGGCTGGACGCCGCCGGTAGGGATTGACGATCAACCGAACCAACTCCCAACGGAATTTGCCCTGTATCAAAACTTTCCCAATCCCTTTAATCCCAGCACCACCATCAAGTATGACTTGAAGGAAAATGCAAATGTGGTGTTGAAGGTTTACAACGTATTAGGTCAGGAAGTGCGCACATTGGTAAATGCAAAACAGACGGCTGGTTTCCAAAAGGTCGTATGGGATGGTCGGGATAACAACGGTGTACCGGTTGCCAGCGGCGTGTACATTTACCGGATTCAAGCCAATGATTTTATCCGCACCATGAAGATGGTATTGCTGAAATAATCGGTTTTTCGTTATTTGTTTTTCAGAAGTCACAAAAGCCCCGGTGCCAATGGTGCCGGGGCTTTTGTTATGGCGGGAGTGGAGAACGTTTACAAGATTAAAGATTAAAGATTAAAGATTTAAAGATGCAAAGGAAAAAGAGTGGCAGTTAGCGGTCGGAGCGTCAAAATTCATGGCAACGCCATCCCTTCGGGATTTTGACAAT
>CAYYGL010000012.1:0-45193 GCA_964471235.1 uncultured Calditrichaceae bacterium | reverse complement strand
CGTTAATTTCTCTATCCTGTCATATCTTACCGCTGTTTTACGACATCCACCTTTATTAATTCCGCTTTGCTTATACCTCTAAAACCATTTAATTTATGCGGCTGAACAACCGACATCCTGCTTTGGTAGCAGGATGGGAGAAGCGTATTTTCTCAAACTATCAACCACAGAGAATCATAACGGGGTCTCACAAGTAAATTCCCGGGAAAGACTCAAAGCATTACCGAATCACCTGATAACTTTTGAATCCGATATCCGAATCCCTTCCTGAATGTTCTTGAAAAGTGTGAATGAATATGTTGGGAAGAGACTTGTTTGGTATGGCATTTGTATTCAAAAGCGGCTTTAACAATAAAATCACCAGTATAGAAAGGAAACTATGATGAAACGTTCATTTCGATTTTTAATATTGACCGGCTTATTGGTACTAATGAGCTGTCATCCGTTTAAGGAGTTAAAGCCCAAACCGGAATTGCAGCCCCGGGAGGGCGAGTATATTGAAATATTGAATAAGGACAAGAAGTTCGAATTAAAGAAGGGCAAAAAGTATTTCATGAAAATTCCTGCTGCCCCGGCGCCGAACTTTTACCTGGTGCTTCGTATTCAAAACATGGATGCCATCCATTCCTTTTTGACCCGCCAGTTTACCACAAAGGGCACCATGATTGAAATGAATGATGAAAGTAAGCCGGATGATGACCTGAGTGTGTATGCGTTAGACCAGACCGTGCCCACCTTTTACTGGGTTGTTGATGAAGTTCGCCGGGATATCCCGCTGGAAATGCAGTATCGGTATGTGCCTATCTGGCGATTCCGCTTTGAGACCCGCAATGCCGAATTCCAGTTGA
The DNA here is from genome assembly GCA_964471235.1 of uncultured Calditrichaceae bacterium. GTDB lineage: Bacteria > Calditrichota > Calditrichia > RBG-13-44-9 > J075 > CAYYGL01. The sequence continues at coordinate 44,345 of CAYYGL010000012.1, read as the reverse complement.
TTTTAGCCCGCAATACGGTTGATAAAGATTATATCGCTTCCATTGGTGAAACCCGCTCGCTGGATGATCTGGATTTTGACCGGGAACTGAATTCCATCCAACAGAAGAGTGAGCAATTAAAAGGGATTCAGGGAGAGTTACTGGGGATCGAGGCAATTTTCCCGCCGGATATCGTCAATTCCAATGACCGGGCGTACCAGGATTACCTGGCGCTGAAGAAAGAAGTGGAAGATGAGTTACGCTTTCAGGAAAATTATGCCCGCTATTTAAGCGTGATGAAAACCGAGCGAGAATCCCGCGGCGATGACCAGACCTTTGTGCAGGCAATACCGGAGATGCTATCCGTTCTTGAAGGTAAAGAGAATTACCCGGCAAATCTTATCCGGGAAGCGCAGCGAGTGATTGGCAAGCGGCTTGAGAATCTTACCCCTTACCTGGAACGGGCAGTGCGCAATAAGCAGGATGCCGGGCCTTTCCCGATGGATGTGGAAAAAACCCGGGCACTGATGGAAGCCTGCAATGTTACCCCGGGCAGCGAATTTACTTCTGTAACCGATTTTATTGAAGCGTATAACAAAACCGCAGGGGCGTTGAAATCCGCTCAATCGGAATTGGATGATCTCATGACCGAAATTCGGGAGAGTTCCCAATGGCCCGACAATAATTTCTACCCGCAAATGAAAACCCGTGTCAACCGGATAAAGGAAAGCGTTCCCACGGTATCCACCCGAAAATACGGCAAGTATATCCGTTCTACGGCAGTGAAAAAATTAAACGAGTCGGTTTCGGCGCTTTCCCGGCGGGTTTCCCGGCTATCCCGGGGATTTGCCCGCGCTGCCCGTATCGTACCGGAGATCAATCGCTACCGAAACCGCTCCGATTACAGTAGCATTGTTCATCTGTTAGCTGCCAATAAAGACCTGGATTTCCTGATTGCCCAATACCCGGACCTGGATGAGCGCTCACTCAACCAACAGAAAGCCGCCATTACCGATGCCCTGAGCCGAAAACAATGGCGATCCGCGGAACGCTTATTAAAAGCCCTTTTCGAGGATCGGAATTTTTTGAACTACAAATCGATTGCCATTAAGAAAAAGCGTGTGGTGAAAAACCTGGAAGAGCGGCTTGCCAAAGCGGTGGAGCAGGAGTCGAAAAAACGGATCAATGAGTTCATTGAACTGAACAAGGATAATTACCATGATGTGGAAGCGTTGTATAATGATCCGGCATTCTCCCCGGTGTATGAACTGACGTTCTCCTCCGGCGGGGCGAATGTACTCAATCAACGCAAACAAGCGGTGCAGGACTACCTGAATTCCTTGAAAAATGATAAATTTCCCCGCCTGGCAATTGAAACAATTTACAAAGATTTTGTGCAAAATTTCCGCAACGAAGGGGTGGCAAAAGCCCGGGCAATTATTATTCACGGCAGGCATTACCAGGGGAAAAACAAGCATATCAAAAAATTAATTGCTGAAATTGACCCGGAAAAGCCCAAGTTGCTGAACGAACCCAAAAACTACCGGCGAATTTTTGTGGTGCCGGTGAATGAAACACAACAGGCGCAAAACGAGTATCTGTTTCGTCTGAATTTGCAAATTCCCACCGATGCCCAGTTCCCGGTTTACGATGTGAACATCAAACTGCCCCGGGAAGTTGCCAAATCCGCCGGCAGCCGCCAGTGGTACGATAAAATGACCATGAATGGCAAGGTGTTAAAAAACGAAGGTCGGTTTACCATCACCGCCCCGACCAAAGACAACGATTTCATCTGCCTGATTACCCCCTTGCAGGTGAACAAGACCGGAGACAATATTCTGGAAGTGCGCTTCAAATATGCCGCCTTCAAAGTGTTGGAAGTGAGCGTGATGGCGCAGCGTCCGATCATTCGGAGGGATTAGGGGGCAAGGGGAAATAAGGTATAGGGGAATATGGGGGATGAGATGAGGGAGCGGAAAGAGGATAACGACTCCTTTAAGTATCTCGTTTTACTCTTCCTTTATGGAAGCACCCCTGTGCCGGTACGGTGGGCGCCACTACCCGGTTGGAAAAACGGAACGAGAAGATTGAAACAAAAAGAAACGGCAATCAGAAGACAAATGCCTCACGTTTCACTCGTTACATGTTACTGATCAATACATTGGTTTGATTACTGAATCACTTTGTTCTCATCCAAATAAGGAAGGAAGTACTATGAAACGTTATATCATTATCGGAGCTGCCGCCGTTGTGGTGTTGGTAGGTGTGTTGTGGTTCGTATTGCGGAAAGATTTATCCGATCATATTATCATCCCCTACATCGAGCACCAGAAGCCCCGCATCGATCCTCAGTTGCCCCATGCCGTGGCGCTCTCGGATAAACTGGATGAGGTGCTCTTCGACGGCTTGTTCAATATCTCTGCCAATCCCAGCGGGGTAGTGTATGAAGATGCCCTCGGTGAATTGATCGATATCGATACGGATGACAACATCGTAACCATCCGCCTGCATCCGAAAAAAAAGTGGCATAGCAGTTTTAATGTCAAACTGGATGGAGATGATGTGGAGGTAACCCCGGCAACCGATGTGTTTTTCACCGCCCAGGATTTGCGTTTCACCCTGCGGCGCATTCAGGAACTGGGCAGCCTTTCCCCGGATTATATCCTGGTATCGCAGGCGCTGGCTTCCTGGGAATTTGACGGACCGGATAATAACAACGAAATCCGCTTTCATTTTAAAGGCGACCGCATCTGGACCGAAGACGATGTGAAAGAGGTGCTGTCGTTCAAGATCATTCCCCAAAATTCCCCGATGGAAGCGGAAAATTATTACATCGGCACCGGACCTTATCTGGCTGCAACCCGCACCGGCACCGTCACCCATTTTTATAAGAATCCTGCCGGAGAAGCCAATTTGCATCATGTCATCCTCAAACCGTTTATCGATAACAGCACCTTTACCACCGAGTTAAAAAACGGGAACATCAATGTGCTCCTCAGCACCCCGTTTGGAAGCCTCTCTCCCATCCTGCAGGACAGCAGCGATTTCTTCTATAAATCCAACATCAGTACCACGTTTTTTGCCATTCTCCTCAATACCCAGCGTTTGAATCGTGACCAGCGTCGGGAGGTGCGCCGCTTAATCAACAATAAAACCATTGTAAACCGCTTTTTTAAAGTGAACTCTCCCCAGCAGCGGCATATCGTGGATTACAAAGGGAATCGGGATAATTATGACGACTACCTGAATTATTCCGTCTTCCCAAGTTCCAGCTATTATGTGGATGAGGAGATTGTGGTGCCGGTGAAAGATAACACTCCCCCGGACCTCTCCATTCTGCCCGATAGCCTGAAAATTGTAGCCTGTCTGAATTACGGGCATCGGGAAGAGTATGCCGAGTTGATTGAAATCCTCAATGACGGTTCCCTCACCAAAAATCGAATCAAAGCCCTGGCAGTGAGCAATGAGGAAATCAAGAAAGGTGATTACGACGGGCTGCTGATCGCCATCGACGGGTATAAAAGCACTTTCCTGTTTGATTTATACAACATCTTCATGCGGGAACCGGACCTGGCGGTCTTCCGAATTAACCTGAAAACCGAATTGGATAACAAGGGGAATAAGGTGATATCTCCCGCCACCTGGAACGGGAAAAATAACTTCTGTCGGTTGGATGCCACATCCGGTGACGAAGATGTGGTGAAATTCATGCAGTATATTTATGCTTTCATGTATTCCAATTACCTGGGGGATAAACAGGTGTATGCCGGTTTTGTGGCGGATCAGGAGCAGGAATTGGCGTTGGGGGTGTGGCTGTTTTCCCTGCCCTCCCTGGCGTATTTCCGTACCCAGTTCGATGCCAACAGCATTGACCTCTATGGGGTTGCCTCGCAGCTCTCCACCATCGAGAAATGGCAGGAACGGGAGGATTAGTCTCTCCTCGACGGGCAACCTTTCCGGGAGTTGAGCAGTCACTGAGCGGTGATGAGCGGAAGAGAGCTGAACCTTTAGAAGGATTGGTCGTTTTCAACATGATGAATATTTTGCAAAACAATCCGGCAGGTCTCCTGCGAGCCGCCGCTGCACCCATTCCATTCCAGGAAACAACGGGAACCAAACAACAGCCTCCGGTTGCCCGCCAGGTTGGATACGTTCCCTGGTTCGGGGGACGCATATCCCGGAAGATGAATCGATGCGCTTCTCCTCAGGGATGGCTGCGTCATACCGTCATGGGATGGATGGTTGTCCTTTGTCTCTCCTTACCCGCTGTCCATGCAAAAGCCCGGCAGTTTGATGTTTTAATCGTTGAGTCTCCCGACCAGTTAGTGCTCTATAACAAATACGAACAGGAACTTTCCTACGACGAACGGCGTCAATTGCCGAAATTTCTTCCCATTCGGATTCTGGATGAAAACGCTTTCCTGAGCGATGGATTTACTCCCTGTATCAAAGGAGAAGTAAACAGGGAAAAGGTGTATATTCTCAAAGATGAAACCGGGGAGTTGCGAGATCTGGAGCGGATAGGATATCACCACATTTTTCGTAACTGCCGTTTTGTAGATGATACGGTGAAAGTGGTGCAAACCGGGGCGGTTTTTTTAACAAAGAAACCCACGTTTCGAAATAGTCCGGATACACAGAAATATTTTTTAGAAGCCGGGGATAAGCTGCATCGGTTGTTTACCTGGAAAGAATGGACGTATATCGAACGGATTGGTAAGCAACGGGAATTTGGCTGGAGTTACCTGGCGCCCGGCAAAAAAAATCACACCTGGAAACCGGTGGAAAGCGCTTCCCCGGTAAACAATGACCGCTTTTATGAAATCACCCGGGAGGTAGAACGGGAACTGAACGAGGTCAATCTGCTGCTGGAAGACCTCTATGCCAGATTGAATACCATGCGTGGAGAGCATCGTGTTCCGCCCTTCTGGCGAATGGAAATTCGGGAAGATGAGTTAATCTGCTACCCGGATCATTTGCCCGGGAAAAATAAATATCCCCGCAGTACCCGGATTTTGGTCAACCGACTCCGCAACATCGTGCAGGGCACCCCATACCGGGTGTTTCATCGGGATGATGTGATTACCATCCGTCGGTGAGAAGGATGGAGGGAATTGGAGCGACAAAATTTATTTTGTCATCCGTGGGTGAGGGGGATGGGGGAGGGGATTGGAGCGACAAAATTTATTTTGTCATCCGTGGGTGAGGGAGATGGGGGAGGTAATTGGAGCGACAAAATTTATTTTGTCGGTGGCACGGTTATTTAATCAAAATTTATTATTTGTCAATGCAGTTATGGTGAACCGATAACGGACGAACGGGAAGTGGGGAGACGAGCAAATGAATAGTGGGGCAATGGAACGCAACACCAACCACACAGTCAACATCAAATGAAAAATCCCTACAAAAACATCAATATTTTCAAGTGCATGCACGAGGCGCATAATGGGTTTAGCAGCCGGATGTCGGTGCATCATATTCTGAACCGTAAGGGGTGCTATCCCGGAGGATGTTTTTATTTCAAATGGTATTGCAAACTGTTAGGGCAGGGAAAGGAATGTTACCGGGGATATAATTACATGGGCAAAAATTGCAGCGGGTGCCGGTATTTTTATGAAGAAAAAGTGCATCACCATCCCCGGTTAATGATTTCCGAAGAGGAGTATGACGCTTTTCAAAAAGAATTGCAGGATTTTGAGGAGTGGCTGGAAGAAAATCTTCATCGGGAGATAGATATTCATGGGGTTGTAGACGGCATTAAGCCGCTGTTTAAGAAGCGGGTTTATGAAAAAGGTAATGGTTTTTCCTTTTCCGGATTCCTGATCATTTTTAAGCAGCTTTATTTCGGAAAGGACTTAATGGAAGACCACGTGTATGCCCGGGTGTCTTCCCGGACCTATGCTTCGTTAAAATTGGGGCAGGGGGATGTGGTGACGGCGCGTGCCACTTTGCTTCTGGACCGGGGGCGCCTGGTGTTAAAAAAGCTGCGGCGCATCGATATTGAAGCCCGCGGGGAACCGCCTTTCTGGGATGAGTCCAAAGCACTGGTCGCCCGGGAAACGGCTACCCACATGCCTGCACAGCCGGAAGGCTGCATGCAGTGTCCCTTTGGCGCCCTGGTGGATGTGGAAGACCTCCGCAACGGTCAAACGAAAAAATACCGGCAACTCTACTGCCTGCGGGGCATGCCCCACTTCCTTGCCTGCGATTTATACAGCCACTATTCCGATTCGGATGAAAATCTGGATGAATCTCCGCCTAATTCTGCGGCTTGCACAACGCGGAAGGTGAATGTCGCAGGGAAGACGTGAAGCGTGAATATGGGAATCGTGAAGAGGTGGATTAATAACCATATTAAAAGGGGGGGAGTATGAATTTTTCCGAGTGGGAAAAGAGTTTACCAGGCCAAATTACTAACGATTCCCTCCGGCAATGGAAGCTTATCGCCTCTCATGGTTCCTGAGTGATTTTGGCTGGAGAGATGCTACAAAACTGGCAAACGATCCTCGTACCCCTGGATTGTCAGATTATATCGTTCCCTGGGTTTTATCTGCGCAAGTTTAGCGGAAGGATATTCCAGAGGAACCGGTCGTGATAGAGCCAGGTTTTATGAATATGCACTGGGGTCAGCCAGAGAAAGTCGAGGGGGGGATTATCGTGCAAGATTCATATTGGGTGAATTGGTTTCTGAGCATCGAATCGATTTGTTGACAGAGGTAATCCGATTGTTACTCATCATGGTACCCCAACAAAGAAAAATGGAAATCAGGGATTCCGCCGGAGAGGAGGGTACCCAGAACAGAATACCTGGCTCTGAGAAGATAAATGAATTATTAAGAAACATTCCATTTGACCAATTCCTTCCCGCATCCCGCTTCACGTATTCACATCCATTTTCTCTTTATCTTGATTTCTCCCCCACCAACTTCTAAATTTAAACCGTTTCCGTCAGGGGTGCCCCCCGACACCGGGGGCTGAGAGAACACCCTTTGAACCTGAACTGGATAATACCAGCGTAGGGAGACGGAGTGACAGAAATCATTCCTATGTTTTGCGGTTTTGACGATGTCGCCGTTTTCCGACGCTGGGAAACGGCTTTTTTAATGGACAGCACCTTGTATTCCAAAATCAAGGAGGTGAGCAATGAACCGATGTATTTTTTTTCTTTGGCTGGCGGTCATTTTGAACGTTCTGTTTGCCCAGACCATGATTACCGGCGTTGTCAAGGATGCCGGGGATGGTAAGCCATTGACAGGCGCCAATGTGGTGCTCGCCGAGTTAAATCGCGGCACCATCACGGACGAGGAGGGAGTGTTTATGCTAAAGGATGTGCCCTCCGGGGAGTATACCCTCCGGGTGTCATTCCTGGGATATGTGGCGTATCAGGAAAAGGTGCAGGTACCGGGCAGCGGCTCCCTGAAACGAACCATTGAACTGCAACCGACTTTGTTGAAGGGGAAAGAGGTGGTGGTGGTCGCCACTCGTGCCATTGAAGGGGAGACCCCTGCGGCATTTGCCACCCTTAAAAAAGAAGATGTACAGGTTCGTTATTTTGCCCAGGATATACCGGCGCTCCTCAGTGAGTTGCCCTCCACCACATTTTATTCGGAAAGCGGTAATGCCATTGGTTACAATTACCTCTCCATTCGGGGATTTGGTCAGCGCAGAGTTTCGGTGATGGTAAACGGGGTGCCCCAAAATGACCCGGAAGACCACAATGTGTACTGGGTGGATTTCCCGGATTTTCCGGGCAATGTGGAAGATATCCAGGTGCAGCGGGGCGCCGGGAGCGCTTTTTACGGTCCCGCCGCCATTGGGGGCTCCATCAATATCGTTACCGTCCGATTCTCCCCGAAACCTTCCCTGTCCGTTTACAGCGGCGCCGGTACTTATAACACTCAAAAATATTCGGTGGCGCTCAATAGCGGATTGGTAAAAAATCGTTATGTGTTTTTTGGTCGCGCTTCTCAAATTAAAAGCGATGGCTACCGGGAACAATCCTGGGTGGATTTTAAAAGTTTTTTCCTGGGGGCAGCCCGGTTCGGTAAAAAATCCGCCTTAAAATTGCATTTTTACGGCGGTCCCATCGAAGACCATCTTGCTTATTACGGCATTTCCAAAGATCAGGCAACAAACCGGCAGTTGCGCCGGGAAAATCCCATCCGCCGCCCCGATGAGATTGAAAATTTCAATCAACCTCATCTGGAATTGATTCATCAATACCAGTTCAATAACCATGTATCTCTGAACAATACCCTGTTCGGGATTCGGGGATACGGATTTTTTGACTACGATGGCTCCTGGGCGCCCTTATCGTACTACCGGATTACCCCCGAATTCGGCTTTGATGTGCAGGGAAATCCGGAAGAAATTTTTGTGGACAGTCTGCTAATCCGCGCTTACGTGGATAACAAGCAGGTGGGCTGGCTGCCCCATCTGCGCATCGATTACCCGCGTTACAGCCTGGTGCTGGGCGGAGAATTTCGCATTCACCGCTCTCTGCACTGGGGGCGCATCCAGAAAGGGGACCCGGATTTGCCACCGGCGGTATCCGGCAAGTGGAGCGGTTTAAATTACGTGGGCAGGCGCCGCTATTATGAATACAAAGGCGCCAAGGATATCCTCTCGCCGTTCATCCATACCAACTACAAACTTAATCCCCGCACCAATGTGGTATTCGATCTTCAATTTGCCCATAAGCGCTATCGTCTGTACGATGAAAAATTTATCGGCACTGACTTCACCCTGAATTACAACTTTGTAAATCCCCGTGTAGGTGTAAACTTTCATCTCACTCCCAACAGCAATGTTTTTGTCAGCTATGGCAGAACCACCCGGGAGCCGCGGTTAAAGAATTTTTATGATGCGGCCGAAGCCAGTACCCCGCAAAGCTGGGGACCGGTGGTGCCGCAATTCGAGACGAACCCTGATGGCAGTTTCAATTTCGATAAACCGCTGGTAAAACCGGAAACCTTAAATGATATTGAAGTGGGGTTCGGAATACGACATCATCGTTTTAACGGCACAATCAACTTGTATTATATGGATTTCGAGGACGAGATTGTAAAGAAAGGGCAGTTGGATCGCTTTGGGCAGCCCATTACCGGGAATGCCAAACGTACCCTGCATACCGGGGTGGAGTTTTCCGGGGGCGCGGAACTGCTGTCCGGCTTTTCACTCCTGGCGAATGCCACCATTAGTCGTAATGAACTGAAGGAGTACACCGATTACAGCGGCGGAACCCCGGTAAAATTAGACGGCAACTCCATTGCCGGTTTTCCCGATTTTCTGGCAAATGCCCGCCTGAATTACCGGAAGGGGCATTTCCTGGCATCTATTGCCATGCAGCATGTGGGGAAGCAATATACGGATAATTACCAGAATGAAGAAAACAAGGTTGACCCCTACACGGTCTTTAACGGGGTTGTTGGCATCACAGGACTTCGGTTGTGGGGAAATGCCCGGATAAATTTCCAATTGCATGTGCAAAACATGTTCGATACGCTGTATATTGCCCACGGCGAGAGCGATGAGTTTTTCCCGGCGGCGGAGCGGCAGATTTTTGTGAGCACAAAAGTGGAGTTGTGATGAAAAAGGCACTCTTGTTTGCTAATGGTCAGGTAGGAGAACCGGAAGTTGCTCAAATTGCAGCAAAGGAATTTGATTTCATTATCGCTGCGGATGGCGGGATGCGGAATGCCCTGGGGGTTGGACGCATCCCGCATTATGTGGTTGGCGATCTGGATTCAATTGACGCATCGCTGCGGGAACAGTTTAAGCAAACCACCTTTATCCACCGCCCCTCCCAGGAACTTAATGATCTGGAGAAAAGTCTGCAATTTTGTGAATCGTTGGGCGTAACCCATATAACCCTGCTTGGAATTTCCGGTAAAAGATTGGATCATACGCTCAACAACCTCTCGGTACTTTGTCGGTACGACCGCCGGTTCCACCTGATCATTTATGACCCCTACTCCCAGATTTTCTTAATTCGAGATCGTTGGGAATACACCGGCAGGAAAGGGCAGTTGATATCCTTGATCCCCCTGGGCAAGGTAGCCGGCATTACCACCGGGGGGTTGGCGTTTCCGTTGCAGGCGGAATCCCTGGGGTTTGGGTACCGGGAAGGGTTGAGCAATTATATTGTTCAAAATCCGGTGACGGTACACATTCAGTCCGGGGTATTAGCTGTTTTTGTGATGTACCGGGAGGAAGAGGGGAGACAGTGAGTTGAGGGCAGGGAGATGATGAGCTGTTCCGATCAGCCATTCTCGTTATCAGCTCTGAACATAACGGTTATTTTTTCAATTGCCGCATCAATCAGGGCTTGTTGATCCAGGCGGGCGTCCATGCGCCTGGCTTGCAGTAAGCTCACCAAGCCATGCATAAATGCCCAGAGCAGATGGGCTGCCTGATAGGGATCTTTCACCAGAAGCAATTTTCTCCGGGTGCTCTCCTCCAGGGCTTCGGCAATCAAAATTAACGTATGACGAGCCCGGCGGTATTTCTCTGCCGGGTAGCGTTCCATCCGTTCCGGTTTCAGCATAAACATGATTTCGTAATATTCCGGATTTTTCATGGCGAATTGAATATACGTTTCACACAGTGCCTTCAGACGCTGCAAGGGATTGGTGGTACGGGAAGCGGTTTGCTCCATGATGGCAATCAACAGTTCAAACCCTTCCTCGATTAGGGTATGCACCAGGGCATCCTTGCTTTTAAAATGAAAATAGATGGTTCCCACGCTGCAACCCACCCGCCGGGAAATCATTCGCATGGAAAGGTTGGTAATGCCGTTCTGTACCAGAAGGTGCCGGGTGACATCCAGAATGGAACGTCGAATATGATTTTCTGATGATGCAGCCATTAAATATCCTTTGTCATTTCCTTACAGGTATTCATTTCGTTTCCTTCTCAGAAGTGGGGCGTTCCCCGAGAAAGCTTAGCAAATATATGGGGCAGGCTCCGATTGTTCAAGGTAGAAATGAAATGATAACCATTTAATTTTTGGGATGTTCGTTCTGTACGAGGGCGTGGTATTCAGCCGGCGGCGCCGGTAATATGACATCAATGTCCCAGGTGATACATGGATGTCGCAAAAACACAACTATAGAAAAAATAATTGGTTATGTTGGTTTTTTGAGGAAAGAGCCATGAAAGGTCCCACCCGGCTTTGATTAACCACACCGCTTTCCGTTGTGTAACTCATTTAAAAACAAGATGTTTAAAATTCTTTGTTCCAATGGCAAAGAAATTGCAAAAAGGCAATTCGATATAATTGCACGGAATCAATTATGTATCATGTGATGATACTGTCAAAGGAATTGTCTTTATTTGATCCGGTGCGTGATGAGTTGGAAAAATGCCCGGATTATCATATTACCGTGTTTACCGATGAGATGGAGTTGTTAAGACAGTATGTTGTCATTGAAGTGGATCTGGTAGTGGTTGATATCGATATGGTACTCGAACGGGTCAAAAATCTTATTTCCGTTCTTCGGCTTCTGCAAAAGAAAGTGAAGATTGTATTAATTCTGTCAAAGGAAAACCTGAAATTTTGTTCCACTGCGTTTTCATCCGGGGTGAGTACCTATTTGTTAAAACCGGTAGTGCCGGAAAATATTCTGGATATTATCCGTTCCCGGCTACATCCAACGTCATCCTGATTCCGGTAATGAAAAAAGGAGTTGTCATTAAAAAAATCTGTTCTTGCAGAAAATCTTGAAATCCGATAAGTTGTTTCATTCATGCGGGTGCAAAAAGGGGGTGCAAATAATGGCATCGAGAGCAATAACGATTTTTTGGTTGGGCTTTCTCATCCTGTCTTTTCCCATCCACTCACAGGTTCGGTTTAACGGTGTTCTCCAATCCTCCCTTTATACATTCGAGACCCCGGAGAATGCCCAACGGGGTGATTTTTACCAGGGGCTTCGGCTGCGGATCCTTTCGGAAACGAATTCCAAAACATTTTTAAATACGTATCTACGGGTTGCCAAAATTGGCAGCGCTGCCTGGGAAGAACGAATCTATCACCTGTATGTGAACTGGCAAACGCCTCACAACCGGCTTCAGGTACGGCTGGGACGGCAATTCCTTTACCGGGGGGTTATCAACGGCACCCTGGATGGAATACTGCTCTCGGCAAATCCCACCCCCCGCCTCCGGCTTAAGGTGTTCGGCGGTCTGGAAGCACCCTACCGACGCGGTTTCGAAACCGTCGGTAGGGACAGCACTGCCTGGGGGGGATATCTTTCCTATCGATTCTCCACACGTGCCAAAATAGACCTCAGTTACTTCCACCGCCGGCGAAACGGTATTTCGGTCTGGCACCTGTTGGGTGCAGGGCTGAGCGGCAAACTGACTCCCGACTTCTACTACCAACTCCAGATTGACCATAATCTGGAGGCGAAAACGCTTCAAGGGGTTCGGGCACGGTTGAGTTATTACCGAAATCGATGGTCGTTTAGCGGGGAAATTAATCGCCAGAGACCACGGGTATTTGAAGATTCCTATTTCCGGATTTTTGAATTGGAAGGATTTCAACAGTTCCGGGGCGGTGTTACCTACCGGATTCACCAATACCGTCTGGGTATTCAATACATTTTTACCGCTTATGAAACAGACAATACCAACCAGGTCCTCTTAACTTTCGGCAACCGGTGGGGTATGATCGGGCTGGTACTGCAGGATGGTTTCGGTGGGGGCAATACCGGTTTGTATGGAGATATTCGATATGAATTCCTGCCCGGGTTAACCGTGAAGTTTTATAGCAGCTATTACAATTTTCAACGGCATGCCATTGAGATCAGTGAAGATGCCACTGCATTTTCCGGCGGATTGATTTACCGCCCGGTACGTGCCTTCTCTATTCAAGCCGAGGCACAACAAAGCATCAATTCCTTTTATGACAATGATTTACGGGGATTGTTTCGACTGAATTATTATTTCAAGCAATAATACGTTTAAGCGAGGATAACGACCACATCATCATTTCGGGAGACGGAAGTAATGAAAAAAGATATCATGCTGCTGGTATGGGTCGTTTTGATTACCTGGGGGAGTGCTCTTCTCGGGCAAAACAGTTCCGCTTATGATTCTTCCTTTTCTCATCAGAGACACGTCGTCATAGAAGAAATGGAGTGCTCCGACTGCCATGAAGCGGCGGAAAGCAGTCTGAAAGGAGAGGATGACCTTTTGCCAAGCATGGAGGCATGTTTAGACTGCCATGATGAAGGTGAAGTTCCGGATCCGGCTGCGTATCCCCGGATTAACGATTTCAGCAAAACCTTTTCTCATAAAAAACACCTTGACAACGGTGAAACCTGCCAATCCTGCCACGAAGAGGTCGTCAACAAAACAGAGGCAGAACCATACCGACTGCCGGATATGATATTTTGTATGGATTGCCACGAACGAAAACGGGCTGCTTCTATTGATTGTCGAAGCTGTCATCTGCCGGATGAGAACTTGCTGCCGGCAAGCCACACCCCCGGTTTTCGCCATAATCATGCCGATATCGCCAGAACCGATGCCCGGCAAATCCACGCCGATAAAGATTGTTCGGTTTGCCATAAAACACAGTTTTGTGAAGACTGCCATGAAGGCGATAATCTGGACCGGTTCACCCATCCCTTAAATTATGAATTTACCCACTCCCTGGAAGCACAGGGAAAGGAAAAAGAGTGCGCGGTTTGCCATAGCGAACGGCAGTTTTGTGTGGATTGCCACCGGGATAACCAGGTGTTACCCCACAACCATACTGCCGGGTGGGTGAATAACATTCCCCATGACGGGGGGCGGCATAAAGTGGAAGCACAATCCGATATCGATGCATGTATTTCCTGCCATGAACAGGATGCAGAGGAGATTTGTCAACCATGCCATGGGCAATAACGCGGGACAATGAATTATGAAGAAGAAAGTTTTAGCGGGGAGCATAGTTCTGATTCTGGGATTGTTGATAACCGGTTGCCTGGATAAAAAAGAACCGGTGGAGGTTTCCACCCATCCCAGAGAGTGGACGACTGAAGGCTCCATGGAATTTCATGGAGAGGCGATTTTAGACTCAAGTTTCACCCTGGAGAGCTGCCAGAGTTGTCATGGAAAAGATTACCAGGGGGGGGCCAGCCAGGTATCTTGCTTTGCCTCGGGATGCCATGAGATTTTTCCCCATCCGGAAGGATTTGCCGATTTTTCTTCTCCCAATTTTCATGAGAATTTTATCCGCGATCAAATTCATTGGGATATTTTAACCTGCCGGAAATGTCATGGGGATGATTATAGTGGTGAAGGGTTTGCCCAGAAGAATTGCTTAACCTGTCACACTGCGCCGGAGGGTCCCGAAGCCTGCAATACCTGCCATGGGAATGCCGATAATTTTGCCCCTCCCCGGGATTTACATAACAACTTTTCTACAACGGCTATTGGGGTGGGGGCTCATCAAACTCATCTGGTTGATACCACATGGACAACCGCTTACCAGCAGGATTGTCAACTATGCCATGTTATGCCCTCTGAATTCAGCAGCCCCGGGCATGTGGATGGCGCCCTGCCGGCAGAAGTGACCTTCGGCGAGGTGGCGACCGACAGCGGTTTGGTCTCTCCGCGGTGGAATCATGCCGACGCCTCATGCAGCGATGTTTATTGCCATGGAAATTTTACATTTCTGAGAGACAGCAGCAATTTTAGTTGGGCTTATGAAGATTCCCTGATCCAGGGAAACAATCCTCAACTGTTATGGACTTCTGTGGGCGCTGAACAGGATAGCTGCGGCTCCTGCCACGGACTGCCGCCTACCGGGCATATCGCCGCCACCACCTGCAACACCTGCCACGGCACGGTGGTGGACGAAAACTTCAATATCATTAACAAAACCCTGCATATTAACGGCAAAATCGATGTGTTTTAGACACCCTGGCGTGTTTCGGCTATTCACTTAACCAATAGCAATGGAATCTTCAACATGTCATCCCGTAATTTGCCGGTGAAATATGTCTTCAGCATCTTTTTCCTGCTTCTGATTTTTATCTACCTGGGAATTTCCTTCCAAAATTCGCTAACCCCCTATGTCTCATTTCAAAACGCCCGATCATCCGGTGAGGTGGTACAGATAAAAGGCATTCGGGTCAGCGGGACAGAACAGTATGATGAGGCACACCAGGTATTTCGGTTTCAGGTTAAAAATAATGCCGGGGAACTCTTATGGGTAGAATACCCGGGGATCAAACCGTCCAATTTTGACCAGGCAACGGAAGTGGTGCTGGTCGGTAAATACGAAGGGAATGCCTTTCGGGCAGAAAATGTTCTGGTGAAATGTCCTTCCAAATATGTTGTGGATACTCCCGAATAACCGGGCACCCGCACCCGTTTTCGTTTAGGTTTGTCGGGCATGCTCTGTTTTTTTAAACTTTTCCCTCTCTTACTCTGTGACTAAAAACAAAATTTTTGTTGGCAATTTTCCTATTTAATATACCTGCGTAAGTCCATTGCGATCTCATGCATATAAATTCCGCTTTTCCTTTCTCTAATAGAGAAGTATAGCTCTTTCTTACCCGTTTTAAATCATTTCTTAAAGAGTGGTGAAGAGGAAATCACTCGGAAGAGCTGTGGCGTTTTTTACCATCAGAGGATTTGTTTTTCAAAATTATTAATCAAGGAGGAGAAGTCATGATGAACAGGTGCTGGTTAACCGTAAGTGTTGGTTCGGTGATGTTGTTTGGTATGCTTTTGATAACGGGATGCGCTTTAAATCCGATGCGTATTTCTCGTCTGGAAAAGAAAGTGAATAGCGACTATGCCCAGTTAAATGAAGACCTTGCCCGCGCAAATGCGAAAATCAGTGAGTTGGAATCGGCACTTGCCCAGGCAAACAGTAAAATCGGCTCCCTGGAATCGCAACTGAATGCCAATCAGCAGGAAGCATATTTAAAGGTAATGGTGCCGATTTTAAACATCCGGACCTATCCCACGACCACCGATAATAACGTGATCGCCAAAGCGGAAGAAGGCGCTTATGTGCGGAAAATTGCCACGGTCGGGGAAGATAACAAATGGTTCAAAGTGGAATTTATGGTGGATGATTATCCCTATATCGGGTATGTTTACAACAATCCGGAATTCTTTCAGGAAGAATTGTATGATCCAATGACCTTCAGCCGGGTATATAACCGCAAATTGATTAAATATGTCTGGGAAACCGAGGCGGCAATGGAGATGGTCGATAAAGACTACAAAACCCTGGGGGTATATATAAAGACGGATGATGCAAATCGAAAGGATCGCTTTTTAAGCTACCTCGCGAAAAAATTCCGGGAGCACAAAATTTATATTAAACCGATTGACGTATTTAATATGAGCCAGATCACCCGGCAATGCGCCAAAAACAATGTGCAGGGCATTTTATCTATCGAGATTGAGTCTACTACGGAAGCCTCCCCGTTAATGGATGTTAAACTGTTCGATAAATCCAACATCATCCTATATTCTGCCCTGGTGCCCTTACAGGCTATTGAATTAACCCACAATTTAGGACGCCGATAACGGGAGAATTCGACGGTAAAATGAAAACCGTGCAGTATTTCGTTTATTGATAAAGCAAGCACAAAAGCCGGAAAGCCATGACGATGGGTCTGATTTTCCGGCTTTTCTCTTCCATACCACTTGACAATCCCTGTTTCACTCGATATTTTCATTACTTCTAAACTTTCCCACCGGAGATGGGGATGTATTGCTTCATCACCGGAGATGGGATATCCACAAACCGTTGCCGGAGATCACCGTCGATGGATATTGACGACCTCATTACCCGAATTCGAAAAGGCGATGTGCGGGCAATTTCCCGCACCATTAGTTTGATTGAGAATAATGCACCTTCCTTTGAATCGCTGCTTGAGAAACTATTTCCTTATACCGGCAGTGCTTATCGGATTGGAATTACCGGGCCGCCCGGTGCCGGTAAAAGCACTATCACGGCGCGGCTTACCGAAATGTTCCGCCGGCAGAATCAAACGGTTGGTGTCATTGCCGTCGACCCGACCAGCCCATTTACCGGTGGGGCACTTTTAGGCGACCGGATACGGATGGTGCAATTTTCCTCGGACCCGGGTGTATTTGTGCGCAGCATGGCAAGCAGGGGCAGTGCCGGGGGGCTGTCAACAAAAGCACAGGAAGTAGCCGATGTGTTGGATGCCGCCGGAAAAAATGTAATTCTGCTTGAGACCGTGGGGGTGGGACAAACGGAACTGGAGATCGCCCATGCAGCAGATACCACGGTGGTCATCCTGGTACCGGAGAGCGGGGATGCTGTTCAGATGATGAAAGCCGGTCTGATGGAAATTGCCGATATCTTTGCGATAAATAAAACCGACCGTCCGGGTGCGGAGGCCCTGAGCACGGAATTGCAGCAAATGTTGACCCGCCGATACGATGCCCAACATGCCTGGCAGCCCCCGGTAATTTTGACGGTCGCAACCACCGGGGAAGGAATTCCCGAGTTACTGGAATCGATCCGATCTCACAAAAAAACAATGGAAGAGAAAAACCTTTTTCGCTTACGGCGGGAAAAACGATTCCAACGACGGGTGAAAGAGCTTGTTAATATTTATCTCAATCGTTCCTTTTGGACCCCGGAACGGAAAGCATTGTTGGAACAGAAAGTCATCGAAATTTCCTCAAATCATACCTCCCCGTACGAACTTGCCCGGAAATTGTTGGAAGACTTTACCGAAGCATCCGGTAACCCATAGTGTATAGAAAAATGTTCTTTCAGCAAGGTGAGGGAAGGAAAGAGAAACCTGGCAGGAGAATATCTGAATCCCTATCCCCTTTGTCTCGGTTCCGGAGTTCCTGCCGGTTCCACAACCATTCGGCTACCCCTCAAATTTCAGTAACCCGCGACGAAAGAGGTTAATCGTCGGTATTACCTGCTTCTCATGGTAATAAATCAAAAAGGTTCCCAACGCGCCCCCCCCGGCGTACGCTAAGATGTCGGTAATTTCTGCCACCCGGGCAACCGAAAAAAGCTGGGTTACTTCTATAAATGCCCCTATCGCCAGAGCAGTGGAGGTGGTAATCGGGTAGATGGCGGCATAAGACTTCCCTTTCGCTTTCAACCGGTAGGTCCAATACAGGCTGATGGGGAGAAAAAATGTTAACGAATCCACCAAATCATAGATATCATTCAAACTGGTATGCCGGAAGTAGGTATAAAACGGTACCAGGCTTTCCGCTCTCAAGTCAATTTTGATGACATCATACGAAAAACTCCAATCGAATGGTCTTAGCCCGGAGAACAGGATGAACACGGTATATATCACAAGGGGGATTTTTAAGAGATCGAGTAACTCGTGATATTGGTTCCGGCGCAGGGGGCGCAATAAAAAATAGAGGGCATATCCCAAAGCGATCCCTCCGTAGCCGCTCAAGATATCATTGATGTCGGTAATGCGATGTACGATGATTAATTGCATGGCTTCCAGCATCGGAAAATAAAAGAGCGGCAAAAGAATCAGGAGCTTTTTCCCGTAGTGCTTTTTCCGCCAGTACATCCGGTAGCATAGCATCAACATATATCCTATTACTGCCCAGAAAATCATATCTTCTATCATCGGGGTAAAGTCAAACCCTATCTGAATGGTTTCAATATCGTGTTTATTGGGAGAGTTTAGAAACAACGCACCAATCGATTGGTAGGTAAACGGAATGAGGTTGGTGGATTTGATGCTTTGCACCAGGTCGGAAAAAGTAATGGAAACGGTCAATGGCATGGCGGCGGCAAAAATCTGTAAAACGCCAATAGTAAAAGGGATTAGAACGAATGGTTTTTTATCCAGCAGTTCATAAAAAATCTTACGGGTTGCTGTGGAAAATTTTACCGAATAGATTGAGGCTGCCACTGCTCCACCGGTGGTCCCGATGATATTGTTGATCCAATCGTGTACTGCGGTGTTGCGTTTGTCAATAAACAATTGGGTGAACTCAATTGAAAAACTTAAAAATGCCCCCCAAAAAATGCTATATAAAATAGGGTGGGAAGCGTTGCGCTGCGTAAAAAACAAATATGCCAGAAAACCAAACGGAATAAACAACAGTATATTTCCGACAAAATCGGTCAGGGAAAATCTCCCTATTCCGCCCATATCCGGCAGCAAATTTATATGTGAGATCAGTTCCGGTAATTCCTGCCAGTTATGATCAAATGTAAAGGGAATTAAGGTATTATAAACCGTAAAAAAAATGTAAAAGAAAAACAGGAAAGTAGTAATCTTTTTGTTCATAGTTCCCTCATTTCAATGAAAACACTAATTTAATCATAAAATACCTTTCAGGGAATTGATTTAATTTGCATAACTACCATTAAATTTTTTGCTGTGTGAAGGTTTTACGAAAAAACAATAGATACTATGATGAATGATCTGCTCGAGTCTGTCCGACCGATCTATTTTTTTGTTTCGGCAATTATTTTTCTGGTCGGCATATATGTTGGACCCGTCATTGTCGAAAAAGGATGGAGTTTGCTGCTGAAATACCCGCGATGGTTGTTTCGCCTCATGCAACGATATCTGGATGTCCGATTCCGATTTGTTTACCTGTTCCTGATTATTGTGCTTCTGAACAATATCTCATTGTTCGGCAGTTTTGCCGCCGGTTTTCTGATCATAGTGCCCCCGGCTGCCGCCTTTTTTACCGGATTTAATGTTGCCGTCATCACGTATGATATTGCCGGTTGGAAAGGCATTTGGCACATGTTGTTTAACCCGGTTGCCTGGCTGGAATTCCCGGCAGCCTGGCTGAGTTTCAGCCTGGGCTTTCAATTAGCGGAAATCCAATTACGCCATTGGCACTGGTCGGATACCTATCGGCGTTTCGTTTCCCTGGTTCCCATTTATCTGAAATACGTGTTTACCCTGTTGATTCTGGCAGCCTTATTAGAATCCGCAATGATTGTTATTGCCCGAAAATATGATGATGAAAACCGTCCCTCTGCTTAAAGAATCCCCCGGTAGCCGGGCACCCGGCTACCGGTATGTCGGTGAGCACTCCGCTTTTCGAGCGAGCTATGCGCAGGCAGGAGTGCCAACAACTCTCTTTCTTTTTCCGAAACTTTTATGACCTCCCTCCCGTTATGTATCGTAGTTCTCAAAAACAGGGGGTGCATGATGGGAGAGTTACTAAGCGTACTGATTATTGCTTTTCTCATCTTGTTGATGTTTAAACTTGTAGCCGTTTTCTTTAAGGTGGGGGTTGCGGTAGCTTTACTACCCTTAAAACTCTTCGGCGCACTGATTGCCTTGATTCTTACAGTGATGATTGTTCCATTTACGGTAATTCTGGCGCTTTTTGCAGCTTTTCTTCCCTTTATCCTCGTGGGGTTAATGATTGCCGGGCTGGTTTACTTGTTAAAGTGAGATGTTTTTGAATAAGAGCCGCTTCAAAAACTTTTATATTGATTTGCGGGATGAGATACCCTAAATTTTGCAGTCAATCAGATGCCCCCGTAGCTCAGCGGCTAGCGCGATGGCCTCCGGAGCCAGGCGCGCAGGTTCGATTCCTGCCGGGGGTACAATCTTTCTTGCCGCCTTTATTCTAAACCATCCATCTGTTCCCGGTATATCAAGTGGGCTAATGGGTCAAAATTTTTGCCAGAATGATTCCCAGGATTAACCATAAAGGAATCGAAAAAAGAAGTGCCCAGACAAATCCCTGAACCGTACTCAGGCGTTGACGAAGATTCTTTTTTTCAAATGCCCGTTCAATCCGAAGTTTCACATCCTCCATGTGAAAGGGTTTGGTGATATAATCATAAGCCCCCTTTTTGATCGCTTCCACAGCCGTTTCAATGGAGGGGTAGCCGGTAATCATCAAAAAGATAACATCTTTATCTTTTTCCCGGACTTTCCGCAGCAACTCCAATCCATCAACAGTGGGCATTAATAAATCGGAGATGATGAGATCATATCCACCGACTTCAAACTTCTCCAGAGCATCCTGCCCATCATTTGCCGTTTCCACCGCATAACCCAGGGAATCTAAATAATTCGAAAGCACCTCCCGGATATTCTCCTCGTCGTCCACCACCATCACATGCCCGATTTTTTTCATGTCACCTCCTCACGGTTAGTTTCCAATAAGTAAAGTTAAAAAACACTTTTTATTCAGTTTTATCAATATCATCTTCAATTAAACAAATCGTAACTATTCAGCTATATGCCCATTTTTGATCTTCCGGCTTTTCCGGTGTCTCTTCGGAAAATGCCCTGAGGACAATTAAAACAATCAAATTTGCCGGTAAAGCTGAATCGTTACAATAACTATTTCATAGACATCATAAATTTTTTCAATCAATTATCCATTATAGAATTGGGCGCATGACAAATTGCACATTTCGGTAATCTTTAGAAACCGTTGATGAACTTTGAAAAATAAACCGTGCCACCGACAAAATAAATTTTGTCGCTCCTACGTTTACAACGGAGCGTCAAAACTTGTTTTGACGCTCCGTTGCGAGCATTAAAAATAGCCCGATTAATTATTCAAACTCCATAAACGGTTTAAAAAGTCGGTGTAATTTATTATTAACACCGGGCTTATGGAGTTTGATTAAATAACTGTGCCATTTTTTCATTAACACCGAGGCTTTTCCAACGGAACCGCTTCGCGGCAGCCCGGTGTTCGTGAGGGTGATGAATTCCTTTTTGGTTAACCGTTTCAACGGTTTCGTAGTCTTTCATGGCACGGTTAATTTTTCAAAGATATTAAGCCCGGTGTTAATGAAAAACGACTAATCGATCAGCCGTTTCAACGGCTTACGTTTGTGCAATTTGTCATGCACCCTATAGAATTGCAGTGAAAAAAATTGGGTAGTACACCAACTTTTTTGTGCATTTTTCAAAAGTCCATTTCCGATTATTTCAAGAACTTAAACCCGGGTAAACGCAAGGGCTCAGTGTCATTCAGGTTAGGTTCTATTATCGTATTTTTAGTAACTTGGTTAAGCAAAAACGAGGGATTTCTTTCGGAGTAATTGAAAAACCATTGAATACCTTAAGGTTTGGTGGCATATTCCCAGTTCCGGTAGGCGGTATCCAACTCCGGCAGAGACCTCGTCGTGAAGAGAGTAAAAAATAAAAGAGCCGAATGAAAGCATTCGGCTCTTTAAATAGGGAAAAGTAGGTAATAAAACAGCGTTAACCAGCCATTCTGGTCCTGCTTACACAGGAGGCTCATTTTTTCTTGTTAGATTCCTTGAAGAACATAGACATCACAAAATCCAAAGGGAAAAATGATGAAGTGCATTGTTGTGTACGCCTATTGCGAGTGATAGTTGACGATTTTTGAAAAATCGCTTTCCTCTTCGCCCCGAACCGCCGTAATCACAAATTGGAGGACAACACCGGACTTTTTGGGAGAAAAAATCTGGTAATTTACACTAATGGGCTGCCGGGTTATTTTAATCCATTTGCTGGAAGTAATAGGTTTCGCATAGATGTGGTATTTAATATTAGAACCCGGTAAAGCCCTCCAGGTTAATTTCATTTTATGGTCATTCACTTTGATGAGACGTACATCGGCGGGCGGAGCGAGCCGGGTAAGTTGCCGGGTTACACGGGGCTCGGTAGTTTTTGGGGTAACCGAGGGCTGGGGTCGTGTTTGCTCTTCTTGACGGTTAACCATTTTTTGAGCTTTTCGAGTTACTTTGGGAGTCTCTTTAACCCGGGTGTAAGATGGCTTGCGTATTGGGGGGCTACCTAAACTCAGGATTAATTCCGCCCGGTGGGTATCGCCCAGGTCCCCGTAAGGAACATATACATAATTTAATTTATGATTGTTGGGTAGCTTCAATCCGAACCCGGTCGTGAATCCGCTACCTTCCCGTTCGGTCATCTGGTATCCGCCGCGAAGGTAAAAACTATTCAAAAAGCCGAATTCGAAACCCGGTAAAATTTGAACATTCCGCCCTTTTGTTTTGACTATATCCAACGCAATGGTTCCCTGAATATTGATAAAATGATAAGCAATCCCCCCCCGGTAGGTGAGAGGAAGCTTTTCAAATGCTTGAATATATTTAACAGAGGGCCCTAAATGCTGAATGGCAAATCCCAGGCTCCATTGATGTCCTGGTAGCCGGGTTAAAAAACCAACATCGAATGCCACCCCGCTTGCCGTGACCGATTCGAGCCGATCTTGAAAAAACTTCAGGTTTGTTCCAATGGAAACATATTCGTTCAAACGAAACCCAATTCCGGTGGTAATCACCATATTCGATACCGAAAATGTGCCATTCTCCAGCGGTCCTCCGGTAACCGGATCAATCTCGTAGCGGGTTAATTCCGGCATGTGAAGATAGGAGATTCCGGTGCCAATGGAAAGCTGGTTGGTAAAAGGATAAAAAAATGTGACATTTTCCATGGCAATGTTTTCAAACCATTCCGAGTGAAAGAACATTAGCTCCCGGTTCATCCCAAACCCCATACCGGCTGGATTATAATAAATGCCGTTAGCGTTCTGAGCAATGGCGGTGTAGGCTTCACCCATTGCCTGGGCTCTACTGCCGACACTCATTCTCAGAAATTGTACTCCGGGGGTGGTACTCTGGGCGTGTATTGAAGAAGTAAAAAATAACAAAGCTATGCATCCAATCCATGGAAACTGAAAGTACTTCCCTTTTATAAACATAAATTTTTCCCTCACTTAAAAATAGACAAAAAAACATACTGCAAACATTCTGCCAAACTTACTATCCAAATTCTATCTATTCATCGACCTAAATCAAGAAAATAAGATGTAAATAATTTTTACATATATAAACCGTTTCATGAGTGCATGCAGATCACATAATCCCGATAATTTTTTTTGGTATCATGCTTTTCCGTTATAAGGTAACTCGTAACCACTCCGGTTGTTATACCGCAACGAACGCAACGTTCGCAACGAACAGATGTTTATCTCTTTCACGTTGCAGCCGTCGCGTATCTGCTGCGATCATTGCGGTAAAGAAAAAGTTTTGATGACAAAAACAGATTTCTACAGGAACTCTTTCTTATCTACGTCCTAAATAGCTACTACCTGAGTAATCACGGTAACTCAATGAGAACAAAATGATCAAAAATCATATTTAAACATGATATGTATCATTGTTTTTTAGACATTCCGTTAAAAAATTAAGAGCGTTATTTAAGACCAATTTGTCGGAAATAGATCGGTGTTTTGAGGTCGCATTTAAAATTAAGTTATTCTTTAGGTAGTGAACCCGATGGGATAAATCCAAATCGCACAAAGACGGCCCGGTTTAAAATTTAAGCGGAAGTCTTTCAGGGGCTGGGAACCCGAACAGAAGTAGTAAAAGCAGAAATCCCTTAAATCAAATCCGTACCTTTTTACAGGTTGCTTTTTCTAAATATGCGTGAGTAAGGTTTCTTGGGGGAAATCCCTAAACAGTTTCATTTTTCTTGTTTTGTGAAAAAAATAATTAGGAGGCATTTATGCAAAGGGACAGCACTTTATCGAATAAATCTCCTGAAAAACAAACGGGAGAGACTCATTCCAGGCGAAATTTTCTGGCGAAAATCCTGATGGGAATCGGTCTCCTGTTTAGCTATGGATTGCTAACAGTAGAAGGCTTCCTTTTTATGCTTCCCAAACGTGTTAAAGCACGCACCCGAAAACTGTTCGCCGGAAAATTGGACCAGTATAAAATTGGTTCCATTCAGGCTTTTTACGATCTGGAAGGGAAGCAAATTTTGATCAAACGGGATGAATCCGGGCTAAAAGCCTTTAGTTCTGTTTGTCCGCATCTTGGATGTCGGGTGCATTGGGAAGGCGAAAAGCACCGGTTCTTTTGTCCCTGCCACGGGGGAGTGTTTACCGAGGATGGTGTTGCAATTGCCGGTCCCCCGGCAGATGCCGGTCAATCCCTTTTTAAAGTGCCGGTCCATGTGGATGAAGCAAGCGGTATCGTTTACATCGAAGTGAAAGATGCCAAAAGGAGAACCATGTCATGACACCCGAAAACAGTCCCTCTAAGAAATCATTTTCCCAAAAATTTGCCGAACTCTTTCCGTTTGATTGGGAACTCCTTCGCCATGCCGGATCGGAACCGGTGCCTTATCATTTGAAAAAATGGTGGTTTTGCCTGGGGGGAACCGTGCTCTACCTGTTTATTATCCAGGTGATTACCGGGATTGCCCTCACCTTCTATTATGTGCCAACACCGGCGTTTGCTTACCAGAGTGTTGCCCATATTACCAACGAAGTACGATTTGGATGGTATATCCGTTCTCTGCACCGCTGGTCTTCCATCTTTATGATAATCGCCGTTTTTTTACATCTCCTGCGGGTATTTTTTACCGGGGCGTACCGTCACCCCCGTCAGTTGAATTGGATGATCGGATTTTTACTATTAGGGATTACGCTGGTGTTTGGATTTACCGGCTATTCTCTGATTTATGAACAACTCAGTTTCTGGGGGGCAACTGTTGCTTCCAATTTAGCGGAAGCGGTTCCTTTGATAGGTCACTGGTTGGGTTACTTTTTACGGGGCGGTCCCGAAGTCGGGGAAAACACATTAACCCGCTTTTTTATCCTTCACATCGGGGTATTGCCCACCTTTGCCTTTCTATTGATTAGCCTTCACATTCTTTTAATTCGGCTGCACGGGGTAACGGAGTTGCGTTTCGAGGGAGAGGTGATCCCGGAAGAAGAACGGCATTTTCGTTTTTGGCCCGATCACGCCACCACCGAAATCATGATTGGGGTGCTGCTGATGTATCTGCTGACCATTTTGGCATTGATTTTTCCGGCAAGCCTGGGAGAGCCGGCAAACCCCAACGTGACCCCCGTTCATATTAAACCGGAATGGTATTTCTACTTTAACTATCGGATGTTAAAACTGACCTCTCTGAAATTAAGTGTGCTGTTAACCCTGGCATTGGGCGGCATTGCCTTTTTCTGGCCCTTTATTGAAGAATGGCTTGCCAGGAAATTTAAAATTGATGATAGAGTGCCGGTTGCTCTTGGCACCGTTGCTTTTTTGGTTTTTTTAGTGTTCACCGTATGGGAAAGTTTCTCCCACTAACCTGGAGGGTATCATGACACTTACGACGAAACGTTACATTGTTGC
The DNA here is from genome assembly GCA_964471235.1 of uncultured Calditrichaceae bacterium. Lineage (GTDB taxonomy): Bacteria > Calditrichota > Calditrichia > RBG-13-44-9 > J075 > CAYYGL01. The sequence continues at coordinate 18,250 of CAYYGL010000012.1, read as the reverse complement.
GGGTCTTTCCTTTTTGTTTCTGGCTTCGCTCTTGTTAGTGGCATATCAGGAATCCAAAATGAAACGAGTAGAAAAGAAAGAGGAAGCCATAGTTACCTCGGTTAATAAGGGTTGTGTGGATTGCCACAGTAAAGATTCCCCGGCATTGGTGATGGAATGGAAATATTCGCGTCATGCCCGGGTGGGCATTGGGTGTTTGGAATGTCATGGTGCTAAAAAAGAGGAGATCGACGCCTGGCTACATGAAGGGGAATACATCTCCTCCCTGGTAACACCCAGGGATTGTGCCAAATGCCATGTTAAGGAATATGAACAGTTTTCTACCAGCCATCACGCCAGGGCAGGGGAAATTTTAGCCAGTTTGGACAATGTGCTGGCAGAAAAAGTTGCCGGAACTCCCACGAACAAAGCGGATGCTGTAAACGGTTGTTGGCAATGTCACGGTAGTATCATCAAGTTTAAGCGGGACAAAGACGGCAAAATTCTGCGTACCGGGCAGGAGAACAAACCGGTGATTGATCCCACCACCTGGCCGAACAGCGGAGTGGGCCGCTTAAATCCCGATGGTTCAAAAGGCTCCTGTCATGCCTGCCATTCTCGCCATTCTTTCCAGGCAAAGTTGTCGCGTTCCCCGGAAAATTGCGGGAAATGTCACATGGGGCCGGACCATCCTCAGATTGAAATTTACAAAGAATCCAAGCATGGAATTGCTTTCTATGCCAATCGCGATCGAATGGCACTGGACAAGTCCGGCGACTGGGTTTTGGGTAAAGATTACTCGGCGGCACCCACCTGCGCTACCTGCCATATCGGGTCTTATATGACGCCCAAAGGCGAGAAAGTGGAGAATTCTCACGACGTCGGACAACGAATCAGTTGGACGCTGCGCCCCATCATCAGTTCCCGGTTAAACCTGGTAATTTACGAAGACGGGTTTAAAGAAGATTACCCGGAAACCCGAAAGCTCCCTCAAATCGGGGATGAGGTAATAACTACTGAGAAGGTTGTAGAAAATGAAAAATTGATAAGCAAAAAGGTGCCGCGCAAAGTGGAGAAAATTATTACCTGGCAGGAGCGCCGCCAGAATATGAAAGGCGTTTGCCTGAATTGCCATAACGATACCTTTGTGGATAATTTCTACAAACAATTTGATTCCCTGGTTGAATTGTATAATGAAAAATTTGCCAAACCGGCGAAAAAGTTTATGGACGATCTAAAGGCCGACGGCGTTTTAAACCCCAAATCTCCGTTTGAGAAAAAGGTGCAGTGGGTATTCTGGGAATTATGGCATCATGAAGGCCGACGGGCACGACATGGCGCCAGCATGATGGGTCCGGATTACACCCACTGGCATGGGATGTATGAAGTCTCCAAGCATTTCTACCAGGAGTTTTTACCGGCAGTGATTGAAGCAGCAGCCGAAACCAGTCCCGCCCTGGGCAGGAAATACCGCAACAGAGTGGCAAAGCTTTTACAGCAGGATGAACACCTCTGGCTTAAGGGCCTTACCCCGGAAGAAGCCCGGGCATTACAGAAAATGTATAAAGAACGGTATAACGAGTAATTGGTTTCCGGCGTTGTTTTGCTGCCCATATCCGTAAAAGCGCCTGCCGGTCCGCTTTTGGATTGAGCCGGCGCTCTTTCTTCAAGATTAAAAAACAAAGAGGGGTTATTATGGCATCCGAAATCACCCTGTCTCCCGAACAAAATGCCTTAAACAGCATGGAACGGTTGACCGCGGAAGTTCGTAGGGGAACCCCCCATGAAGTTACCGACCTGAAAGGAATGTTGGTGTGGGGATGGCATGTGGTGGATATTCTTGCTTATATGCGTCTTCAGCCTGCCAGAGATTCCTTTGATCCCTGGATGCAGGATTATTTGCACAAGGGAGAACCCATCCTGAATGTGGAACGTGACAGCCAGTGGGAAGCGGTAAGGCACCTGGGGCTCCTGGAATTGATCGATATGTTCAGTGAGGTCAACCTGCCCATCCTGAAACCGGATTTTTACCAGGGTTGGCAAGACCGAACGGTGCGCTGTCATGAACTTCGTGAACAAATCGCCGGAATTGTCGGGAGCAGCATCACCGGTGAGCAGCGGAAGGGCTTGCTTTTTTTACTGGCAGCCTATAATAGATTGTTTCACATCTCTGCTGCCGTTTCTCTCAATGTGAGTGAGATATGGAAGTCATTGCCTGCTATTTTTGACTTTATCGAATTGCTTATTGATCCCGCATGGTCCATGTCTGCTACTTTCATGCAATTGCTTCAGAAATGTCGGAAAGCGATTTAGGAAGTGAACCGGAAGTCCATTTCCGTAAAATGACCGGGGACCTTTGGGCGCCGGTCAAAATAGTTCCTTATTCACACAAGCACAGGAGGATTTGTTATGAAAAAAGTACTTACCTTTCTGTTAATGTTTCTTTTCTCGTTAAGCATGCTTGCCCAGGAAAAACCCAAAACCAAATTTACTTATGGAGGGGTATATACCGCCTGGGCCCAATCCCAACATGCGTTCCGTTTTAATTCCGATACTTATGATGACGATTACGTGGTGCAGATGTTTCGCCTGAAGTTAGGGTTTTCCCCCAATGAATACCTGAAAGCGATTACCCGTTTTGATATTGCCCAGGGATGGTGGGGAGTGGATAACGCCCGACGGAGTGTGCAACGGACTGCTACCACCGGCAGCGGCAGCGCCCTTTTCGATTTCAAAGATACCAATTACCTCTTCCATGTGGACCAGGCTTATATCCTCTTTAAAATACCAAATTCTCCGCTCACCGGTCGTATTGGGCGGATGTGGTATGGGCTGGGCAATAAAATGATGGTGGATAATAATTATGATGGGGTGCAATTCGATTTGAATAACGTAATCGGAAAAAAAGTTACTTTAAGCTGGGCGAGGGTCTCCGAGGGGCTGGATGGATTGACGGATTTGGATTCGGCCGCTGCGGACCGCTACGGGAACTCGGACGGACGAGATGCCGATTTGTTTATGCTGGATTTTAATAATAAAGCGGGCGGATTGGCTTACAACGTTTACGGAATGTATTACAAAGACCGCAGTGTCAATGATATGAACGCATACGTTCCCGATCATCTTCAATTCTTCAAAACCCGTTTTTCTCCCCAGGTAACCCAATTGACAGCCGTGGGATTTGCCGGCACCTACAAAACCGATAAATTGAAAGTGAAAGGCGAATTCGATTACTTAACCGGGAAAGATGATATTCAGAACACCACCCACGGCGCCAAACAAATGTGGGATATTAACAACGGTGACTTGAGCGGATATAACCTCTACCTGAATGGTACTTTAACCGTCACCCCGGCGGTCTCCCTTGGCGCAGTGATTGGCAGGGGCTCCGGGGATGATGATTTGACCGGCGGGAAGGGCAATGTGAACAAGTTGCGTACCTCCGGATTCTTTTATATTACCGAAGTCTGGGAAGATTCCATTATGCCGGACGAGGAGGGGATTACCCCCCAGGGATTGGGTGCCCCCAACGTGCGCGGCTACCGGGAATTGGAAAATACCACTGCCCTGCAACTGAATGCTACCCTTAAACCGGTAGACAAACTCAACCTTTTTGCCTCATTTACCCTTTTAAAGGCAACCGAACCCATCCACGCCTGGTCAACAGTGGCGGATTCCCTGGGCAACATCGTCGATGCCGCCATCGACCCGGCTGTTTCGGCCGATGACATTGGCAGTGAAATCGATTTTAAAATCTCCTACAACATGTACAAACCATTGAACTTCACCCTCCGGGGCGGCTATTTTATCCCCGGAGATGCCGCAGAATACCTGATCAATGGGAAATTAGCCGCCAATGCCGACCCTGCCTGGGAACTGAAAGGAACGGTGGCTTTAAAGTTTTAAGCGGTTGAGATTTATGGAAATTCCCGGGAAATGGTGAGAAGCGATGCCGGCAGCTTTGGAATCCTTTGGATTGCTTCTTTCTCTTACTCACCATTTCCCTTTAAAATTTAATGATTCACCCAAAAACAGAGGACATTTTCCATGATGAAGAACAACCTGAACCTATTTTTGGGGGTATTGGTGTTGTCGGCATTCTGGATATTTGCCGGTTGTGCTCAAAAAGTTGTGTTGCAGAGCGCCCCGGCAGCCGCGAAACCCCAGCCGAAGCAGATGAATCAAGCACAGGAACCGGAAAAACATGAAGAAGCAGATTTTTCGGTCGGCTGTGTGGAATGCCATCAGGAGGAAACCCCTGAGGAAGTGCAGGACTGGTCCATGGGAATGCATGGGCAGGTAAACGTGGGATGTTTTGTATGCCATGGTGACGGTGAAGAAGAATTCTATTCCGAACCCACCGGCGAGCAATGCATTAGCTGCCATTCCGGATATTTCAGAGAGGTCGCCAATTCCGGAGAGGAATTTACCTGTTTCACCTGTCATGACGGGCATACACTCAAGTTTCACTCTCCGGAGGCAGCAACCGGATTCGGGCAATTACTGCCTTCTCATTAACCTGCTTTTACCGACAGAAAACTGATGAACCCGGGAGGGACCGGAAGCGGATCTGAACCACTGCTATTGGTAAGGGCAGAAACAGACAACAAAACGTAGTGTAATCAATCCAATTCCATCAACTAAAATGGAAGGAGAGCTGTGATGGCAATCAGTCGTAGAGAATTTTTAAAACTCTCCGCAGCAAGCGCGGCAGCGGCAATGATCGGCAGCGTGTTACCCTTTGGGAATAAGCTGTATGCCGATTCGGAAATTCGCTGGGATAAATCGGTCTGCCGGTTCTGCGGTGTGGGCTGCGGGGTGATGTTGGGGATTAAAAATGGCAAAGCCGTAGCTGTTATGGGCGATAAGGAAAGCACTGTGAATCATGGCTTATTGTGTGTAAAGGGTTTTTACCTGCATAAGATTATTTATGGTAAGGATCGTCTGCTGTATCCGCTGGTACGCAAAAACGGCAAGCTGGAACGCGCCACCTGGGATGAAGCCATGACCCTGGTGGCAAATAAGTTCAAAGAAGCGATTGAACAACACGGTCCTAACGCGGTGGCGTTTTACGGCTCCGGTCAGGCGACAACCGAGGAAACCTACCTGGCGAACAAGCTGTTCAAAGGGCATATCGGAACCAATAACATGGAAGGCAATCCCCGGCTGTGTATGGCAAGCGCTGTGGGGGGGTATATAACCTCCTTCGGAGCGGATGAGCCGGTTGGAAGCTACGATGATATTGACCATGCCGATATGTTTTTGCTGTTCGGAAGTAATACTGCGGAAGCGCACCCGGTGCTATTCGACCGGATTGTTGCCCGGAAGAAAAAGGATCCCAATGTTAAAATTGCTATTATCGATCCCCGTAAAACCCCTACCAACAAAGTTGCCGATTTACACCTCCAGGTAATTCCGGGATACGACTTGGCAATTATGCACGCCATCGCCCGCATTTTGATTAAAGAGGGATATACTGACGAAAAATTTATTGCCGAGTCAGTGAAATTCAGCGACGGCAAAAATGCCATCTCCTATGACGATTATAAAAAATTCCTGGAAAAATTCACCCCGGAATACGCAGCCCAAAAATGTGGTGTAAAGGCGGATGATATTGTAAAAGTAGCGCGCATGTTCGGTGAGGCGCGTACCGCCATGACCATGTGGACCATGGGGGTGAACCAGCGCACCCGTGGGGTGTGGTTAAACAACCTGATGCACAACATCCACCTGTTAACCGGCAAGCTGGGCAAATTAGGCTGCGATTCTTTTTCCCTGACCGGGCAACCCAATGCCTGCGGCGGGGTGCGCGAAGGAGGTGGTTTGTGTCACCTGCTGCCCGGTCATCGCAAGGTGGCAAATGCGCAGCATCGGAAGGAAATCGCTGCCATCTGGAATGTTCCGCCGGAAAATATCCAACCCAAGCCGGGGAAACATACCGTTGCCATGTTTGAAGCGGTGGCAAAAGGCGAGATTAAAGCCATTTATATCATGTGTACCAATCCGGCGCAGTCCCTTCCCAATTTGAATAAGTACATTCCCGGGATGAAGGATACCTTTATGGTGGTAGCCGATGCGTTCCATCCCACGGAAACCACTAAGATTGCCGATGTGGTGTTACCGGCGGCATTCTGGGGAGAAAAAGAAGGGGTTTACGGTTGTACGGAACGCCGTTCTCAACACATGGCGCAGTCGCTGCAGCCCGCCGGGGAAGCCAAATGGGATGGGTTTATCCTGATTGACCTTGCCAAACGGCTGGGGTATGGGAAGAATTTCGAGTATTTCAAATCGCCGGAGGATGTATGGACGGAATACATCAAAACCACCAAGGGCAGGGATATGGATTTGACCGGCGCCCCCTATAGCCGGTTGCGAAAGGTAAGAGGACTGCGCTGGCCGGTTCCCAGCGAGGACCATCCCGGCACCCGGCACCGGTTTACCGAAGAAGACCCGCTCTTTCCCAAAGAAAAAGCCAATGGTCGCCGAATGTATTTTTACAATCGACCGGACGGCAGAGCCATTATCTATGCCCGACCGGATAAGGGACCGGAAGAACCAACCGATGCACAGTATCCACTGGCATTGAGCACCGGCAGGGTGCTGGAACACTGGCATACCATGACCATGACCCGCCAGGTGCCGCAGTTGGTTCGGGCGGTGCCCAAACCGTATGTGGAAATCAATCCGGAAGATGCCCGCAAAATGGGAATTGCCGATAAACAGATGGTGAAGGTGGTTACCCGTCGGGGAAGTCTGGAATTGCCCGCCCGGGTGATTGACCGCCCCCGTCAGGGCACCATCTTTATCCCCTGGCATTGGTCGGAGAAACTGGCGAACCTGCTTACCGTGGATGCCATTGACCCGGGTTCCAAGGAACCGGAATACAAGGTCTGTGCCGCCCGGATTGAATTAGCCTGAGGCTTCGTTAATCAAAATCACCACTTCCCTCCTCTATTGAAACGACAGGGGAGGGAAGTGGTATGGAAAACAATCCGATTATTCACTCTTTACCGGAGAAAGGTGAAATCATGTATATTGCCAGTATGATTGTAAAAGTTTTTCCTGAGAAAGCTCAAAATGTCTTAACCCAATTGGAGCGGATCGAAAATGTGACCACCTATGGTATCCATAAAAAAGAAAATATTATTGTTGTAGCAGAAGCGTCTGAGGTAAAAGAATTGGAAATGCTCACCCGGTATATCATGGATACATTTGAGGATGTCACCGGTGTATTTCCCACCTACCTCACTTATGATGACGAAACAAGTCAGGCGGTGCCGCTTTGATGTAGAGACCGTTGTTAACAAACCAATGCCGGTTGATATGAAACCGAATCTTTTATCAGAATAGTGGTGAAAACGAAATGTGGTCATTTTTACGAAGCCTGTTTCAATTGGTGAATACTCCCTCGTTGTTGCGACCGCCCGGGGCAGTGCCGGAGGATGAATTTGCCAAACGGTGCATTAAGTGCAATAAATGTGTTCAGATTTGCCCTTATCACAGTATCCAACTGCTGCCGCTATCCGCCGGCAAAAAATTTGGCACACCCATCATCATTGCCAGAGAAATCCCCTGCTACGTATGTATGAAATGCCCCCCGGTTTGCCCCACCGGTGCACTGGATAACACCGTCACTCGCAAAGAGCAGGTTCACATGGGGCTGGCAGTCATCGATCAAAACAAGTGCCTGCCCTACAATGGCATTATTTGCCGGGCATGTTTTGAACGGTGTCCCATCTACCGGGAAGCCATTACCCTGACCGATGAGATTTACCCGGTGGTACATCCCGAAAAATGTATTGGCTGCGGCGTCTGCGAAAGTGTTTGCCCGGCAGAGGAAGTTGCCATCACGGTGAAAAGTTTCCATGAGGTTTAATGCCAACAACAACGGTGTGGAATAATGCATGACAGCATAAAACGACAACGGTTTTATTTCCGGTTAAACCGCATTCGAGGCGGAGTGCAACTATTGTCTTTACTTCTCCTGGGCGCCATTCCGGTTTTACATGCCCTGGGATATTACTGGGTGATGGGGAATTTCTTTTCCCTGAGCATCGGGCAGCTGGATATTGCTGACCCGGCGATAGTTTTGCAAACCTTTCTGCTTACCAAATTGTTCTACCTCCCCCTTTTCATTGCCGCTTTGTTTCCCATAGCCCTGGCACTGATTTTCGGTCGCACATTTTGCAGTTGGGCGTGCCCGTATAACACCATCCGGGAGTGGATAGACAGGCTGGAAAAACGTTATTTCCGGAAACATTGGAGAAAGGAACACCCCTTAACGCCCGCCAATAATCCCCACCCGTGGATTTACTGGAGTATCTTTGCCTGCATATTATTGATACTGATGACCTTCGGGCTACCGGTTGTGGGGTATCTTTCCATGCCGGGTATCATCTCCACAGAAATTATCCGGGTGCTCTCCGGCATGGGAGTGGGATTGGAAATTTTGATTGTGGGAATTGTGATTGCGTCTGAAATCGTGGTTGCCAAACGGTTTTGGTGCAAATATGTTTGCCCGGTGGGCGCCACCCTTTCATTGTTTCGTACTCAAAAAACCCTCCGTTTACATCACAATCCTTCTGTATGCGATTGCAAAGGCGACACCCAGCCCTGCCATTATGTGTGCCCGTTAAATCTCTCCCCGAAATTGGAGAATGTTTATCCTTACTGCTTTAATTGCGGGCTGTGCATTCAAATATGTGAAAAGACCGGCAATATGGCATTGACGTTTCGGTTCGGTGCCGGGAATCGACCGGTTGTTTCCGGAAGCTACCCGGCGGGTGAATACTGCAAAGATTGCCCGGTGTCAGGTGATGTGGAACAGAGAGAGCGGTAAATGGTTCTCAACTTTGCCCCGGATGACAAAAATTTCCCGACACCCATTCGCCACCCCATGCGGTTGTTCACCCCGCATTTTTGAGTAGTTCCGGGTAGATTTCGATATCTCTTTCTCCTGAACCGGGAAGCCGAGTGGTCTCCCGCTTGTTACATCACCCGCTTATTGCGACGCCGTCGGATTTCCTCGCTGGGGCGCTTTAAAATACGGGTGCTGGCATAAACCCGCCGGGGCGGCTTCCGTAAATCCCACACAATCCGGAACCAGGAGAGCATCTTTAGAATATAGTGAGAAATATCGATTTCCCACCAGTAAAAGCCCTGTCGTTCCGAAGAGGGAAAACGATGGTGGTTATTATGCCAGCCTTCTCCCAGGGTAATCAGGGAAATGAGGAAAGAGTTCTTGCTATCATCCGTTGTGGAAAAGCGGCGGCGGCCAATCATGTGGGTCAGGGAATTAACTGTAAATGTGCCATGATAAAGCAGGGTGGTGCTCAGGAAAAATCCCCAGGTCAGAAACTGGAACCCGGAGGTATGCAACTGGGGAAAAAAATGATTCAGTGCTGCACCGGCACCGGTTAGAACGGCTGCCATGGTAACAGGGGCAATCAGATGATATTTCTCTATAAACCGCAGTTCCGGGTATTTCTCCAGATCGTGCACTAACTGCATGTGGGCGCACTTATATTTATCACACAGAATCCATCCCACATGTGCCCACCAGAATCCTTTTTGCCGTGGAGAATGGATATCTTCTGCCTGGTCGGAATAGCGATGGTGGTGACGATGGTGGGCTGCCCACCAGAGGGGTCCTTTTTGAACGGCTGTGGCACCCAAAAATGCTAACAAAAATTGAAAGACCCGGCTGGTTTTGAACGTTCGGTGGGAAAAATAGCGATGATATCCCCCGGTAATGGCAAACATCCGTAAGCCGTAGGTAAGGATGAGCAGTATCACCGCTGTCCAACTAAAGCCTGCCCAAATTACCAGCAGGCTGGCAAGATGAATGATAATAAAAGGTGTACTGGCAAGCCAGTTTACCTGTTCGTCTGTTGCTCTTTTCATAACGTCCTTCTCTGTTGTGGTTTCATCGGTTTTTACTTTCGTTCGATAACCCCTTGCAGCAGGGAAAAGAAACCCGGAAAAGAAATATCCACCACTCGTTCTTTTTTGATGTGGGTATTCCCTTCCGCCAGGAGACCGGCGATGGTGAACGCCAGGGCAATGCGATGGTCTCCGAAGTGTTCGATCTTTGCCCCTTTTAACCGGGTGGGTCCGGTAATTTCCATCCCGTCCTGGTAAAGGGTCACATTCGCACCCATTTTGACCAGGTTTTTATAGATAGCTTCCAGTCGGTCCGATTCCTTCACCCGCAGTTCCTGAGCATTGCGAATTAAGGTGGTGCCGTTTGCCCGGGTTGCCAGTACGGCTAACGCCGGAATCTCATCAATCAACAGCGGAACATCGGAACCGGCTATCTCAAACGGTTGGATTTCGCTGCTGACAATGGTCAGGTCTCCCCATAGCTCACCGCATTTTTCTCTCTGGCGGCTAACGGAAATATCGGCGCCGGCAGATTGCAGCAAGGTAAGCATCTGGGAACGGGTCGGATTCAAATTTACATTGCGGATTACCAGACGGCTATCCGGCAGTGCCAGCCCCAGAACAATGAAATAAGCGGCGGAAGAAAAATCGCCCGGGATGTCAATCGGTTTGGCAGCGAAGGAGTGGGACCGAACCGTTATTTGCCCCCCGGAGATGGTGATCGGGATATCGTAATATCGAAACATCAATTCGGTGTGGTTGCGGCTGGGAGTCGGTTCGATGACCGTGGTGTCCCCTTCGGCATATAGCCCGGCAAAGAGGATGGCGGATTTTACCTGGGCAGAAGCAATCGGCAATCGATAAGTGATACCGTGAAGCTGACGGCCCTGGATTCGTAAAGGTGCCGTTTGGGCGGCGGTGGCAGTAAATCGGGCACCCATCTGGCTGAGGGGGGTGATGATTCTGCCCATCGGGCGGCGCCGCAGACTGGCATCACCGGTCAGGATAGACGAGAACGGCTGCCCGGCTAAAATGCCGCTCAGCAACCGCATGGTAGTTCCGGAATTTCCGGCGTTCAGCGGCTTTGACGGCGGTTGTAATCCATGCAACCCCACACCTTCCACTTTGACCTGGTTCTGAACATCTGTAAAGGATACCCCTAATTGTTCCAGACAGGAACGGGTATGTGCCACATCATTCCCATCTGACAGGTTGTGGATAATACTCCGTCCCTCGGCGATGGCTGCCAACATTAATGCCCGATGAGAGATGGACTTATCTCCCGGCACTTCTATTTCTCCCTGCGCTCTCCTGGCAGGATAGATCGTTTTCATCTTTCTTCCCTGTCTTCCGTCAGGTGTTCAGTCCTGAACTCCTGACAGCTCCTTTATTCTCTTCGTGTTGTACCATTCTACTTTAACAGGATCATTTTATATGTTTTCACAAGTGTGCTGCCATTTCCGGAAACGCCGGAGGCTACAAAACGGTAGAGATAAACACCGCTTCCCACCGGCACACCGTTATCATTCCGCCCATTCCAGACCGCCTTATATTGCCCGGGCTGCACCACTCCTTTTACCAAAGTGCGCACTCTCTGTCCCAACAAATTGTAAACCTCCAACCGAACCGATGCTGCCTCCGGCACCTGGTAAGTTATGGTCGTGCTGGGATTGAACGGATTGGGATAGTTGGGGCTGACCGCATACGTTAACGGCACCCCGGCGCCATCAATACCGGTGGTCGGTTCTACCACCAATTGTACCGATACGGTTTGAAAGGGATGGTTGCTGTCATTACTGCTAATCTCCAGGGTGGTGGAATAGGTTCCTTCGCTTAAGTTGGCGGCGTTCAGCGCCAGGTTAACATCCACCGATTGACCGGCGGCAACCGTATCGGCGAGGGGGGATACCGTCAACCAGCCTTGATCGGGATTCTCAACGATAGAGAATGTCAGGTCCGGGGCAAGCGGTCCCCCGCTGTTGGAAATGGTTAAAGTCTCCGTGATATTCCCACCAATTTGCAGGGTATCGGTAAAAGCGGAATCGCTGAGTGTAATTTGCGGGGCAGCGCTATAGCCCAGAAGAGACAGGTATGCTGCCATCAATTCGACTTTATTATTCGCCATAATGTGAATCCCGGCAGCGGTGTATTCAAAAAGTTCGGCAGCCTGTTTACGCTGCGCCTTCAATTCCGGGTAATAAGCTGCTCTTTTGTGGAACGGATGGTGTTCGGTACGCTCCGGGCGCGGGCGGGGTACATCCGGGGGAAGGTAGCTTAAGGGCGGTACGGTTTCCAGAATGTGCGGTTGGGTGTTGGGCGCCAGACCGGAATTCACCAGACCGCCAAACGAGGGCACCACCCCAATCGCTTTTCCGCTGCCGAAACCATCATAAAAAACCCCGCTGATGTCGGAATTGGAATTGTTTTGCCAGATGGGTATGGAACTGATTGGCTGCAATTCATCCATAAAACTATTGGAACCGTTGTAAGCGAAGGAAAACGCCGAGAGATCATTTAACCCGTTAATGCCGAAGACATCTCCGCTGCCGTCCGGTCCGTCATTGAGGCTAAACCAGGGACGGATGTTGGTGGCGTTTAGCACATCGGGGTCGTAATTAAAGCAGTCGCCGCCTTCCAGGTAAATTCTGCCGCCGTTCTGGAGATAGGTTGCCAGCGCTGAACCTTCCGGGTCGGTGAGCACGTGGTTGTCGGAGAAAACCCCCAGCACCACAAAAATTGCCTGGTAAGGGCTGAGGTCGTTGCCAAACTCGAAGAGATTGTTGGTTAAAAAAGCGCCTTCCCCATTGGCAACAATTGCCTCGAAGAGACTGTCGCCGCTGGCAGCGCTGGCACCGGCAGCATTGGGTCCTACCCAGACCAAGAAAGGCGGGGTGTCACCCACAAAGCATTCCACAGCATTGCTGGGGGAACTCTCATTGGGCGGGGTTTCATTATCCATCGCAGTGACGGTATATGTGTAGGTAAACCCGGGGGGAGGAGTATCCACATAGCTCTGGGTGCCCGGGGCAACGTTGGCGATCAAACTGCCATCGCGGTAAACGGCGATGGAGCTCAGATCATCCAGGGGAGTGCCGTCCGACTGGGTGGTGGGGTCCTGCCAGGTGAGGGTTGCCTGGGAATTGTCGGCGGCGCATTGCAGATTGGCCGGTGGCGCCGGTACGGGCGAGCCCCCGGCAAACCAGGAAACCGAAACATCCCGACTGGTGCTGTCGGTGGCAATGATTTTGGCAAATAGCGTGTAGGTGTATTCCTGCCCATCGTTCAACCCGGTATCGGTAAAATTCTCCGTACCTCCCGGAACCGAAGCGATGGCAACATCATCCCGTTTGATTTCGATGGTGAAATCTGCGGCGTTCAGCGTGTCGCCGCCCAGGGTGCTGGTGGGATCCGTCCAGGTGAGATTGATGGAGGTCGGGGTGGTAAAATCGCTGTAAGCGGTCACGTCTTGGGGCGGATTGGGGTCCAGGGGATCGCCGTCTGCCGCTCCCTGAAAAAAGACCACGTATAACCCGTCATCAATATCCGATATCAACACCTTGCCGCTGTGAAAGAAGGGCCAGGCACCCCAGGCATCCTGGGTGTCGTAAAATCCCTCCTCAAAGATGTTGGTGGGGTCGGAAATGTTCACTATCCGCAGCCCGCTCTGGTAATGGGAGAGATAAGAATAGTTCCCTTTAATATGGGCATTATGTGCCAATCCGTTGGGACCCAGGTAAGTATCCATCAAAGTGATTTGGGTGAAGTTGCTGATGTCCCAATACTTTACGGTTTTACCGGGCGTCTCTTCGGTGGTCATCATATAATGATTGTCTTCCGTGGTCCAGACATTATGCACATACCCGGCAACCGGGATGGGATGCCGCACTATCAGGGTGGGGTTCGCCGGATTGGAGACATCATAAATTCCCACCGAACCGCTATAGCCTTCGGCGATAAAGGCGATGTTGTTACGCACGAAGATATCGTGGCACTCAATACCGAATGTGGCGATTTGCTGGGGTGCCACCGGGTTTGCCAATGACAACACCCGCACCGGCTGCGAAGCGCTTCCTTCGGCGTAGAGGATACCGTTGGCTTCATCGATAAAAATATTGTGCGAGGTACTAAAACCGGTGTAGGTGGCGGCAAGTGTGGCAGAGTTCGGGAGGTCGGATAAATCGATGATCTGCATGCCGCCACCGGTCTCATTGACCACATACGCATAGGTCTGGTAGGTTTTGATATCCTTCCATAAACTATTACCGGAAGGATTGCCAATAAACGCCACTTCCACCACGTTGTCGGTGTCGGTAATATCCAGGATGCTGGTGCCGCTTTGCACCCCTAACAGGGCATACTCTCTGCCGTTGGCGTCGATGTAACCCCAGCAATCATTATACCCGGGGCCCGGATATTGGTTGATATGCGCCAGCAGAGTCACATTGGGAGATCCCTGCGCCCATATCATCGAGGTGGCAAATAACAGTAACAGCCATAAATTTCGAAATTGAAACGGGTTAGCCATACCTTAATACTCCTGTAGTTTGAATGAGAAACTCCGTAATTATCAATTAGAATTTGTGCCGGATAATATTTCCGGACGTGAAACGTAACACGTAAAAAGTAGGGCATCTTCTTACGCATCACGTTTTACGTTTTATTGTTATTTCAATAGCATCATCTTGCGCACCATGTTCAGATTACCGGCGCTAAAACGGTAGATATAAACGCCGCTGCTCACTGCCCGGCCGTTGTCATCCCTGCCGTCCCACACTGTCTGGTAGGAACCTGCTGAAGTTTGCTGATTGATCAGGGTGCGGATGCGACGTCCCAGCATATCGTAAATGATCAACGATACATGGGCGGCTTCCGGCAACTGGTAAGCGATAGTGGTGGAAGGATTAAAGGGATTGGGAAAATTGGGGCTGACCGCGAAGGTTTGCGGCAATCCGGACGGATGGGTGATACCGGTGGGGTTAACCGCCACCCCGGAAAGCGTGACCGTAAGGGTGTCATTAAGCGGATCATCGCTGATCACCAAAAGTTGCCCGTTGTAGTCTCCGGCAGCCGGCGGGGTAAACGTTACGGTAACCGTTTGGGTTTCACCGGGTGCCAGGGAGAACGTATGGATATCCGTCGAAAAGGCTGAATCGCTTAAAACAATATCGGAGACATTTAAAATGACCGCCCCGATGTTTTCGATATCGAAAGACAGTTGCACATTGCTACCCGCGGCAGTCGTGTCAAAATCCAGTGCGGTGGAGGAAAGGGCAATGCCGGTTTCCGCCGCTCCCTGGAAGAATACCACAAACAATCCGTAAGTGCGATCCGAAGCAATAACCTTTCCGGAAGTGTAAAACGGATAAGCGCCCCAGTCGCCTTCAAACTGGCTGCCGGGGTTGGGGTAGGTGTCATAAAATCCGACTTCAAAGATAGAATCGGGATTGGAAATATCTACGATTCGCAATCCTTCCCAGTAATGGGAAATATAAGCATAATTCCCTTTGATATGCACATTGTGAGGTCGACTGCCGGGGGAAGCGATGTAATCATCGGTGAGCGTAATGTTCGACAGGTTGCTGATGTCCCACATTTTTACCGTCAATCCGGCTGGCACTTCTTCGGTCGTCATCAGGTAATTCCCGTCTTCCGTTGCCCAGGCGTTGTGCGCATACCCCCCGGTTGGCGTAATGATGGTTGCCATTAAAGACGGCGATAACGGATTGCTAACGTTGTACAGCCCATAAGTGCCGGACCATCCCTGGGAAACATAGGCGATGTTGTTTTGCACAAACACATCGTGGCTGGGCTGTCCGAAGAAATCGATTTGAGCCGGATGCACCGGGTCGGCAAGCGTGAGAATCCGAATGCCGCTGCCACCCTGGGCATACAATAACCCGGTTGCCTGGTCAATATAGATGTTGTGAGAAATCGTAAACCCGGTATAGGTATTGACCAGATTCGCAGAATCGGGCAGGGTGGACAGATCGATGATTTGCAACCCCACGCCGTACTGGTCGGTCACCACGTAGGCGTAATGTTGGTAGGTTTTGATGTCTTTCCAGATACTGGTCGCGCTGGGGATAAATGCGATTTCGGTCAGGTTATCGGTATCGGTGATGTCCACAATACTGGTGCCGTTTTCCACTCCTAACAGGGCGTATTCTCTGCCATCCGGTGCAGTGTATCCCCAACAGTCGTTATAACCGATCGAGGGGTAGGGATTAAAAGTTGCCAGCAAAGGCACATTGGGGCTGCCCTGGGCAAACATTGACGAACAGAATACCAAACACCATGCCAGGCACGTTACATACAGAGTTCTCATTTGTCCTCCTGAAGTTATTTAATTTATTTGATAGCAAATATGTCAATAAACTTTACCTCGAACACAATTTACCGCTGATGGTTTTTCCGGCAACTGTGGTGACTAATGGGGAAAAGGCGGGGAATTTCCGGCAGTGTGCTCATTGGAATGACCCGGATGGCAAGTGATGGAAGAAACCACGGTGTTTCGCCTGAACCGAAGGGTATTATTGACAGGATGTAAAATCATAAACGTCAGAATTTTTCGAGGAGGTAGAAGAAGCAGGATAAATTTAGTGCTTCAATCGTACTCTTTTAAGTGTAACAACCCTTTTCCAAGTTACTGGTAATTAAGTTCCTAATATAAAACAAAGTTGCAGAAAAACAACTGTAAAATTCAATTGACAGGGAATATCTGACCGGCAATAGTTCCCTGTTCTCCTTCATAAACACCAAAGAGGCTTTTCGGAAATGTGATGCCTTCATGAACATAACCTGCTTAACGTG
This sequence comes from uncultured Calditrichaceae bacterium, assembly GCA_964471235.1. GTDB lineage: Bacteria > Calditrichota > Calditrichia > RBG-13-44-9 > J075 > CAYYGL01. The sequence goes on along the minus strand of CAYYGL010000012.1, from coordinate 1,579 downwards.
GGTTCACCGTAACGTGAAACATAACACAGATGAAACAGATAACGCTGAATTAACAGATGATTGCTTATCATATAAAAAATCTGCAAAAAACCGGGCATCCGGTTCCATCCCCGTTCATTAGATTGAATTGACGTTGCTTCATTTATCCGCATCTCAGGCTCAGACGCTCCTGAAGTGAGTGGCACCAATGAAGCCCGGGAAGAGTCACCTCCCAAATTAAATACTCAATGTGATAGCAATCATGGTTTGGGGCAATCATCCTTTTATATTTAAAAAAGAAGCGATAAGTTATCATTAAACAACCAACTAATTCAAGGAGGAATTTTTCTATGAAGCATTGTTCCTATCGTGTTAAGGCATCCCTTTTTATCTTTTTGTTTTTCTTATGTGTTGTTCCAATTCGAGCCCAAATAACAATCACCAGTAATGAAGTCAATTTTCCGATTGGGTCCACCATATATATGTATATTGTCTGGGATACGACCGGGAATGGTATACCGGTAAATGTGGGTACGACCGGTGGTCCCCAGACATGGACACTCAACGAGACCATTTATCCCGGTGGAAATGTGGGAGCTATTCAGGTAGTGGATCCCGCTTCAACACCTTTTGGAAACCACTTTTCTACAGCAAACGCTGCCTATTTATTCCAGGGAGATTCCACCTCGCTTTACGAATATTTTGATTTGACCAATAGCCAGTTGGATATGCCGGGCTTCGGAACGGTTACGGTTGATTCCAACTTTATCATCGACAATATCCCACCCGCCAAGTTGTTAATCTTTCCTGCGACACTTGGAACCGCCTGGAGCAGCAATTTTTCCAACCACTACTCGCTCGCGCCGGGGTTTGAAGAAGTTGATAGTACCGCCTCCCAGTTGACGATAGATGCCTGGGGTACTTATGTGGGGTCAAGCGGCACTTATGACTGTTTACGAATACGAAATGATGAAATGTTGATTAACACAGTGCTGGTCAATGGGATTCCGATCGCAAGTGATACAACCACGTTTATTGAATATAATTGGGTTGCCGAACAGGTTGGAATGCTGGCAACGATTTCCAGTATGCCAGGCGAGACGAATCCGAATTTTACCCTGGCATCGACGATATCTTTTACCGTGCCAACCACAGGGATACAGGCGCACCAACCTTCCCTTCCCACCCGGTTTGAACTTCAGCAAAATTATCCCAATCCCTTTAACCCTTCTACCACCATATTTTTCACCCTTCCGACAACGATGAACGTTCAATTGACAGTTTATGACCTTTTGGGGCAAAAGATCGCTACACTGGTGAATGGACGCTTAAGTAGTGGAGAACACCAGGTAACCTTTAACGCTGCGGATTTACCTTCCGGAGTATACCTCTATCAACTGAGTGGCAACGGGATGACCCAAACCCGCCGAATGGTATTGCTGAAATAAGTAGGCTTTGCTAAAAAATGTTCCTCCCCCCCAAACGGCGAGTATTCTTGCTCGCCGTTTTCTTTGTACCCAAATTTTTGAACATATCTCGGGAATTTTCTCCTTCATCTGTAACCACTCAGGTAGTAGCTATTTAGGACGTAGATAAGAAA
>CAYYGL010000011.1:233-45194 GCA_964471235.1 uncultured Calditrichaceae bacterium | reverse complement strand
AATAATTCCAAACACTTGGAGCACCTTCTTTATTCTTTTATTGCAGATTTAGGGTAATTGTTGATCACCTGTCCAAACCTTTGCATTTAATTATGTAGTAGGACATTTGAATTTGTGGGTAAATGTCAGCCTCCTCGTTCCCAAACTCTGTTTGGCAACGAGGATAGAAAAAAAGATTAGGGGATTCCTGCCCCAATGACGAGGTCACCACGTTGTGGCGGGGTCACTTCGTGGCATTCGGAGCAACGCCCCCCGTCGGGGCAGGAATGACAGCCAGGGTGCTAATATTTATGCCATTCCGGCTGTATCCCGCCGCGGCGGGAGGAATGCCGCCGCGAAGTGGCTCCGCTGGAAGAATCTTCTAACATGCAATTTGTCATGCGCCCTTCGCTGATGAAATGTACAGATTGAAATAGTCTATTTAAAAGCTCATAAAGCTCAACTTCTTTCAAGTCCGATAAACCTAACAATTTTTCCTTTATCTCAAAAAGTTCAACAAAAACATAATTAGGCGCATAGTACGTTTCAGCTGATTCAAAAAATTTTTCCCGGATATGTGAATTTTGAGTAAGAAGCATTGAAAAAATGATATTCGTATCGATAACGACCGCCATTAATCAGTCTCTTCTAAAAATGACTTTTTATTTTTTTTCCACCAATCCGATTTGACTTCTTTGGATAATTTCAGAATTGCTTTATCAAAATCCGCTTTGTGAGTAGTGATAGCCGGAACTCTCATTGCGTAAAAGAGACATATTATGGAACTGGAAACACGGAATTATTTTCCACTTCACCTCCTCCCGGTTTCGCCGATAGTTATTTCTCTGACAGGGAATGTTGCAAGCATGACACACAGGGAAGTGGAACGCGGCAACAGGGAGGGTTGGTTGCAGCATTCCCTAAATTTTCAGCCTCGACAACCGTCGAGGTTTTTATTTACCGGGGAGGAAGCTCCCGTTATGAAACTGAAGAGATGCTAATTCCGTTCTTCATTCCGGCGGGCAATTTCAAGAATTTTTTCCAGAAGCACGGGCATTTCCGTTAGCCGAAATTCTATTTTTACCACCCGGATTTTTTCAACCAACTCACCCAATTCTTTTTTTAGCATTTCTAATTTTACGGCATCCTTCTCGGTGAGTAGCAGCCATTCCGCACCGGCAGCCCGGGCGTTTTGAACAGCAGCCCTTATCTCTTCTGCTGTAAACCGATGATGATCTCCAAAGGATTGTCGCCATACCAGGTTCGCTCCCAACGCTTTCACCATCCGGTAAAAGTGCCATGGATTACCGATGCCGCAGATGGCAGCCACAGCACGCCCCTTTACCCGGTGTGGCGGTATTTCCCGGGCATCATCCAGGCGGGTCAGATGCGTTACCATCAATTGCGCCTTCCAGGCCGGTCCTGTAAAATGAGTTGCCAGGAAATGTTCAACTGCTTGTAGTTGCCGGGCAGACTGTTCGAAGCGGGTCAGGATAATCACATCTGCCCGGCGGAGGGAACTGCGGCAATCCCGCAAATAGCTGAAGGGAAACAGGAACGGATGACGCCGCCAGCGGGAGACATCAATCAGGCAAATATCCATATCCCGCCGTAACTGACGATGCTGAAAGCCGTCGTCCAATAAAAACACATCTATGGGATGAGTTTTGAGAAGTTTGTTACCAACCTCATATCGACTGCCTCCAACCCCCAATACTCCATCAGACAGATGCTGTAACAGCAAGGTTGCTTCATCACCAATCGCACCAGGGAGGTCTTCCTGTTCACCCGTATGAGCCAGATTGACAATCCGGATATCTTTAGCGCCTCGTTTGTACCCCCGGGTTAGCACCCCTACTTGTAAACCGACTTGCTGAAGCGCCTTTATCAACTCAATGACCAGCGGCGTTTTCCCTGTGCCCCCCATTTGGATGTTGCCCACGGAAATAACCGGTCGGGACAGAGAACGGCTCGTGAACAGGTTCTGATCATACAGAAAATTTCGTAAGCGGATAACGCCCCAATGAATCAACCCCAGTGGAAGCAAAACCCAGCGTAGGTTGAATAACATCTGTATAAGAAAGTTTTTCATATCCCGGTAAATGTTAAAATCTCCCCAAATGGCAGCAGACACCCACCTGCACCTCCATCAATCATAATATAATCACCCTTTGCCGGAAGCGATTGAAATACTTTATAAAGAGATGACTTTTTAAATTGGCATCTATCCAACTTGGTATTATCTTTAAAACTTGTAACGAATTTCAATTATTGGGATTCCTGGAGAAAAAATATTTTTTTTTAAACTTCTCATTGATAAACCCGTAGCGTAGAGTTGTTAACTATTTTAATCAATCGGAGGAAATTATCTGTATGAAGCCATTACTCCTTATTCTGTTCCTTTCCCTGGGCATACCGGTTCTGCTGTTCAATTGCTCCTCCGGCGAAGGAACACCAAGCTCAGACACAACTCAGCAGAAAGATTCTACGGCAGTAACAACTGACGCCGCTCCCCAGAAGTCTAAGGGGAAATCACCTCGCAGCCGCGCCGGAAAATGGAAAGGCAAAGCGAACAGGGAGGGGAAAGTTACCGATGATAATTCCGTTCCCGTGGAAGTCACCACAGTGACCAGAGGAGATATCGCCAATTTTCTGTTGTTCAGTTCTACCCTGGAAACGGAACAAACGGTTCAGGTGTTTGCCCGGGTGAGCGGTCTGGTGGAAGCTATTTATGTAGATGAAGGAGACCGGGTGAAAAAGGGGGATAAGCTGCTTCAAATCGAAAAAAACGAGTTTGAATTAGCCGAGCAAAAAGCACAGGTGGAATATCAAAAACAAAAGAACAACTTTGAACGGCTGAAAGCATTGGAAGAGCAGGAATTGCTCAGTGTGGAAGAATATGAGAATGCCCGTCTGGCATTAAAACAAGCGGAGATTGCCTGGAAGCAGGCGGCATTGAATCTTGAATACACCACCGTCACGGCACCCATCACCGGGGTTGTGGGGGACCGCAATGTGAATGTGGGAGAACGAGTGCAAACTTCGACGGTGTTGTTTTCTCTTGCCAATCTGGACAAGAAAATTGTGCGGGTGTATGTGCCCCAGGATGAATTTACCAAATGCTATAAACGTCAACCGGCGGTCATTACCACCGATGTGTTACCCGGAAAAAAATTCAGCGGTTATGTAAAACGCATCAGCCCGGTGATTGATCCGGAAAGCGGCACCTTTAAAGTAACCATTGCCGTTACCGACCCGCAAAACCGGCTCCGCCCGGGGATGTTTGTCAATGCCGAGCTAATTGTGGATACTCACACCGACACCCCTCTCATTCCCAAGTCCGCCCTCATCTATGAAAATGAACGCACTTATTTCTTCATTGTAACGTCCGACAGCGCGATGAAGGTAGAATTGAAAAAGGGCTTTGAAGATGCCGAGAAAGTCGAAGTGATGAACGAGCTGCCGGACAGCGCAAAAGTCGTTGTATTGGGTCAAAACGGGTTAAAAGATGGCACCCGGGTAAAAATTATTGAGGAAAGAGAATATCCCTGGCAGACCGCCTCCAGCGGCGAACGCATTTCTATGGCAAACATGCGCCAGAAAAAATCGAACTCACCGTAAGTTTGACATCTTCATCGTTCCGGTTCTTTATCCTGCTTCCGGTTTTATCCCGACGTCAATAAATACAGGAATATTTTTACATGGCATCCAACTTCGACCCCAAAGAAAGCTTTTTTCGTTTTACCACCACTCGCCCGGTGGCAATCACTATGATCGTAATCGGTATCCTGGTATTCGGGTGGATTTCCTACAGCCAGTTGTCATTAAACCTGATGCCGGACATCAGCTACCCATCGATTACGGTGCGCACCGAGTATTCCGGCGCAGCTCCCGAGGAGGTGGAAACGTCCATTTCCCGCCCGGTGGAGGAAGCCCTGGGTGTGGTCACCAACCTGGTCTCCATCAGTTCCATTTCCAAAGCCGGGCAGTCGGATGTGATTTTGGAATTCAGTTGGGACACGGATATTGATAAAGCCATTGGTGAGATCCGGGAACAGTTAGACCGGGTTTTCCTGCCGGAAGATGCCAAAAAACCGCTGATTTTAAAATATGATCCCTCGTTAGACCCCATCATTCGCCTGGGATTAACCGGCGGGTCGGATTTGTTTTTCCAGCGCTATGTGGCGGAAGAACAAATTAAACGCACCCTGGAAACCGTGCCGGGAGTGGCGGCGGTGAAGGTAAAAGGCGGCTTTGAGGAAGAAATCCGGGTGGAATTAAATGAACAGAAGATTACCCTGATGGGGCTGGATATTCAGCAAATCCGACAGCGTCTGGCTCAGGAGAATGTGAACCTTGCCGGCGGGGAGTTGAAAGAAGGGCAGACGGAATACATCGTCCGCACGCTGAATGAATTTAAATCCGTTAACGAAATTGCTGAGATTGTTCTGGAACATCGCCAGGGACGCCAGGTTCGGTTAAAGGATATTGGCAGAGTGTATCGTACCCACAAGGAACGCCAGATCATTACCCGGCTGAACGGGGTGGAGAGTGTGGAACTGGAAGTTTACAAAGAAGGCGATGCCAACATTGTAGAAGTAGCCAGAAATGTGCGGGACAAGGTCTTTGGCAGTCCGGAGCAGCAGGCATTTGTGAAAAAGCTTCAAACTGCCCCACCCCCTCAAAAATCCAAGACGGCGAAACTGGTAAAAAAGAAATCCAAACCGAAGAAAAGAGGCGTCCGAAGAGGGGGCAGGGGAAATCCGCAAGCATTCAAGCAACAGATGATGATGAAAGAAATGACCGACTTCATCGTCTACCGTTTGCCAAAAGATTTGCACATTCAATTACTAACGGATCAATCGACTTTTATTAAAAACTCCATTGATGAAGTGAAAAAGACCGCGGTGATTGGGGGGATTCTGGCGGTGGTCGTGTTGTTTTTCTTTCTGAACAACCTGTCAAACACCATCATCGTGGGGCTGGCAATTCCGATATCCATCATCGCTACTTTTGCCCCCATGCGTTTGTTTGATGTGACACTGAATATCATGTCGCTGGGCGGCCTGGCGTTGGGTATAGGGATGCTGGTGGATAACTCCATTGTGGTTACCGAAAGCATCTTCCGCTGCCGGGAAGAAGGGGATGACTTTATCCAATCGGTTATCCGGGGTACTCACGAAGTCGGTGCTGCGGTCACCGCCTCTACCCTGACCACCATCGCGGTCTTTTTCCCGATGGTTTTTGTGCAGGGGGTTGCCGGTCAAATTTTTGGCGACCTGGCATTAACAGTGGTGTTCTCTTTGCTGGCATCTCTGGGAGTGGCATTGTTCTTTATCCCCATGTTAGCCTCCCGGCGTATTGACCCCACCATAATGGGAAAACTGAATCAGACTCCCAAACAATTCTTTTTAAAATTTGAAAGCTTCTCCCAATTAAAAAGCAGCCTGCGTCGATGGATACAGTCATTTAAGAATGCTTCACCCGGTAAGGTGGGGGCATTAATCCTGTTCTCCCTAATCCGGGTTCCCTACATTTTGATTCGCTTCATTGTTTTTCTGCTCCTGAACATCCTCAGCAAAATTATCACTCTCATCTTCCTATTGATTGGCGCCCTTTTCACACTGGTATCTTTGACCTGGAAAAATATATTGTTTCCCATCGCCGGATTTTTTGTTAAACTATTTAATCTGGCATTTCAAAAACTCAACGACCTGTATCCCAGGGGCATCGATTGGGCGCTTACCCATCGTCAGTCGGTGATTATGATGTCCCTTCTGCCTTTTGTCCTGGCAGTGGTCATCATGTTTACCCAATTGGGAAAAGAACTGATCCCGGAAGTGCACCAGGGAGAATTCAATGTGGAATTGACCCTGCCCATCGGTACACCGGTAGAGACAACGGCACAAGTGGTTTCCCCGATAGAACAACTAATTTTGAAACATCCGAAAGTGGAAAAAATCTCTACTGTTGCCGGGGTTGATTTGACCAAAGTAACCGATAGCGAAGCCGGGGAACATACGGCTAAAATCACCGTCACCCTGAAGCCGGACGGCAATCCGGCAGAGGAGGAAGAAGCCGTTCTCCGTTACATTCGTGAGCAATTGGGAAATTTTAGCGGCATCACTTACAAAATTTCCCGCCCGGTGCTGTTTAGCTTTAAAACCCCGGTAGAAGTGGAAATTAAGGGTTATAATTTGAGCGAATTAGCCAGCATCAGTCGCCTTGCCGTGCAGGAGCTTTCCAAAATTCCCGGTTTAACGGATGTAAAATCCAACATCCAGCGGGGCAACCCGGAAGTGCAGATCGTCTACGATCGCCAGCGGCTGGCGTATTACGGATTAAATATTCTGAATGTGGCAAATATCGTACGAAACAAAGTTTTGGGAGATGTTGCCACTGAATTCAAGAAGGAAGATCGTCGAATTGACGTTCGGGTGAAAGTGCGAGAGCAGGATAAGGCGACTATTGGGCATTTACGTCGCCTGAATGTAAATCCCAACGGTGTCCCAATTCCCCTGGAAAGCGTTGCCGATATTGAAATTCACGAGGGTCCCAGCGAAATTCGCCGGATAGACCAGCAACGCGCGGCACTGATTTTGGCAAATATCTCCGGCAGAGACCTCTCCAGTGTCAGCGCCGATGTTTACCAGGTGCTCAATTCCCTGGACATGCCCCCGGATTTCACTTTTGAGATCACCGGACAGAACAAGGAGATGGAGGTCTCCCTTAACAGCCTGCGACTGGCATTGCTGTTAGCCATCTTTATGGTCTATATTGTGATGGCATCCCAGTTCGAATCCTTTATCCATCCGTTTGTCATTTTGTTCACAGTGCCGTTTGCCTTAATTGGGGTGGTATTTGTGTTGTGGATAGCCGGCATCGCTTTGAACGTGATGGTGTTTTTGGGGTTGATCATGCTTGCCGGAATTGTGGTAAACAATGCCATTGTGCTGGTGGATTACATCAATCAATTAAGGCGGAAAGGTCTGCCAAAAAACGAAGCCATCAAACAAGCCGGGCAGGCGCGCCTGCGACCGATTTTGATGACCACCACTACCACGGTGTTAGGATTGCTCCCCATGGCGCTGGGATTGGGGGAAGGCGCCGAAATCCGCACTCCCATGGCAATTACGGTCATCGCCGGATTGATAAGCGCCACGGTGCTGACCCTGGTGGTTATTCCCACGGTTTATGCCATTTTTGAACGTAAAGAATCTCCGATGAATGTGGAACGTGAAGCATGAAGCGTAAAGAAAGATATTTTACTTTTCACGTTTCACATTTCGTTTGTTACCATTTTAAGGATAATCGTCATGCACAATAATCCCTCCCTGCTGCCCAATTTAGCCGTCAAGCGCCCCATCACCATAATTGTGACCTTGCTGGCGATTATCGTGGTGGGCTTCATTGCTTACCAGAAAATCCCCATTGAATTGCTGCCCAGCGGGTTTAATCCCCCTTATTTAGGAGTTTGGACTCCTTACCCCAATGCCAACCCCCAGGAGGTGGAAGAGCAAATCGCCCGTCCCATGGAGGAACAATTACGAACGATTCCCGGGGTCACTCGCATTAACACTCACAGCAATGCCACCGGCTGTTGGAGCTGGCTGGAATTCAACCCCAAAACCAACATGGATGTGGCATACGACCAATTGCGTGACCGAATGGAACGGGCGCGGGCGGTTTTCCCCACCGACTTTGACCGCTATTACCTTCGACGCTTCGGTCGCAACGACACCCCGATCATCTTCATGTCCTTCACCTTTCCGCCCGAGGTAGAAGACCCTTACTTTGTGGTGGATCATTACATCAAACGCATCATCGAGCGCATTGACGGTGTCGGGAATGTGGAAATTTGGGGCGCTGATGAAAAAAGCATTCAGATTCTGATTGATCAGGATAAAGTGAAGGCATTTCGCCTGAATATGTATGAGGTAATCAACGAACTTCGCAGTGACAATTTTGCCATCTCCTCCGGCTGGGTGTACGAAGGGGAGCGGAAGTTCATGGTGCGTTCCATCGGGAGATTTAAAACCATTGACGACATCCGCAACCTGCCGATTAAGAAGTTTGGTTTAAAATTAGGCGATGTGGCGGAGATAAAATATGACGTGCAAAAACGCACCTGGACACAGCGGATCAACGGCCGCCCGGGATTGCTGTTGGGCATCTATAAAGAATCGTTAGCCAATTCGGTGGCGCTCAGTCACCAGTTGAAACGGGTTCTGGAAGAAGACATTATGCGCCAGCCGGTAATGCGCAAGGCAGAAGCGCAATTTTTGTTTGTCCAGGGGCAGTATATCGAGGATTCTATCGACAATCTGATCGACACCGGATTGTGGGGCGGGTTATTTGCCATTCTCATCCTGATGTTCTTTCTGCGCAGTATCCGCATGACCCTGATCATGATGTTTGCCATTCCCCTATCAATTTTAATTTCCCTGATGGTGGTTTATTTTATCGGCTGGTCGCTCAATATTATTGTCATGATGGGACTGATGATCAGCGTGGGAATGGTGGTGGATAACGGGATTGTGGTGTTGGAAAATATTTATCACCGCCGGAACGAGGGGTATTCTGCCCGGAAAGCCTCAGTATGGGGTGCCAGTGAGGTGAATTTAGCCATTATCATGGCAACTTTTACCACAATTGCCGTTTTTGTTCCGATGCTGCTGGTGGATGATAAAGGGGGTGGCTTCACTTTTTACATGCAGCGCATCGGGCTACCGGTGATATTTTCCCTTCTGGGTTCTTTATTCGTTGCCCTGGTGTTGATCCCGCTGGCAACCTCCAAAATCGGGGGGGCAAAGCCGGCACCGGAAAACCGGATAATTGCTGCCAGCAAATCCTATTATCAAAAAGCCCTTGCTAAAATTTTAAACCGCCGGTTGGATATCGTATTGGCGGTTGGCGTTCTGTTATGGCTTACCTTCGGGGTTCTGATTCCCAATATTCCCCAGGCAGATCAACAGAACGGCAATATTAGCGATATCTGGCTGATTTTTAACCTGCCCAATCATTTCACCACCGAGGAAGCCAATGCCTACTTTAAATCGGTAGAGGATACCATTTTTGCCCATGCCGAAGAATACGATTTAAAAGCCGTGGATACCGGTTTCCGGCGCGGGTTCGGAAGAGTTCGAATGTATCTGAATCCCCCGAAGCGGGAGCAGTGGTTTAATGTGGTGTATCGAAATGTGACTTCCTGGCTGGGGCTTACTCATTCCCGGCACATGAAACGGGATGAAGTGTTGGCGGATATTGTGGAGCGGGTGCCTAAAAAACCGGGGATTAAACTGCGCACCTCCTGGCGCGGGGGGAGTGTTTCCGAAGAAGGCGCCGTATCGATTATGCTGTATGGCGACGATACCAATAAGCTGGCGGAGTTGGCAGAAGAGGTGGAACGCCGGATGCGCTTAATCCCGGGGGTGCTCAGCGTGGAAACCGATCGGGAATCCGGAGCGGATGAGATTCGGATTACTATGGACCGGGAGATCGCTGCACGAAACGGGATCAATCCCAATCAGGTTGCTTATACCGTTATGTATGCCGTCCGGGGTCTGAACTTACCGAAATTCCAGTCACGGGATAAAGAAATTGAAATGCGCATCCAGGTGCAGGAGGCAGACCGGGAGAATCTGGAACAGTTGAAAAATATGACCTTTATGACCTCCCGGGGACGTCCTCTTCCTCTCTCAGCCCTTGCTACTTTCGGTATTCAGAAGGGGTTTGGAGAAATTTCCCGGGAGAACGGCAAGACGTTTCTTCAGATTAAAGCCAAAACCACCATGGAAGATCTTCCCAAACTCTCCCGGCAAATCGATCGCATTATGAAAGGGTTCCCCCTGCCGGTGGGATACCGCTGGGAAAAAGGCTCCCGCTTTTCCCGCTTTCAGCAACAAAATGAAACATTTACAACCTCAATAATTTTATCCGTGGTGTTTGTTTATCTGTTGATGGCAATTCTGTTTGAATCCATCGTTCTGCCATTATCGATTATGCTCACCATTCCCCTGGCGTTCTTTGGCGCTTACCTGGCACTTTATATCACCAAATCCACCCAGGATATTATGGCAACTATCGGGATTATTATTTTAATTGGGGTCATTGTTAATAATGGGATTGTGCTTATTGATATGATCAACCGGCGTCGGCGGGAAGGCTATGAAAGAAAAGAGGCGATCCTGGATGCCGCAAAAAACCGCTTTCGCCCCATCCTGATGACCAGCTTAACGACTATCGGGGGATTGATTCCCATGTCAGTCGGTTCCGCCAATTTAATCGGCATTCCCTATGCTCCCATGGGCCGGGCATTAATCGGCGGGCTGCTGATTGGCACTCTCTTAACCCTGATTGTGGTGCCGGTATTCTACACCCTGTTCGATGATCTGGCGCTTTATTTTAAAGGATTGTATGGCTGGTTTAAAAGGTCCCGGATGTTATCCGGCAATCCGGAATTGTCGGAAGAATGAGGTGGGACGAGCCAGGAATAACTCCCCATTTACTCATCCGCCATTAACGGAGCTGACAACTGTCTGACGGAATATCCCACCGTCACCGCGCTGCCGCTACCTTACTGACTACTGACTACTGTCTTACTGAATCCTGCCTACACCCCACAGCCTCCCGCCGATTACCGTTTCTTTTTGGCGGCTTTTTCATATAGCTTGAGATATTTTTTCGCGGTTGTTTCCCAGGAGAAGTCGCTGCGCATACCGCTTTTCTGAATTTTTGCCCACATCTTTCCGTCTTTTTGTACTGAAAACGCCTTGCGAAGGGTGCTCAGCATTGCCGGGGGAGTTGCCTCCGGAATTGCAAAACCGCTGCCTTTGCCGGTTTCTCCGTCAAATGGAACCAGTACATCCCGGATTACACCATGATACAATGCTACCGGGACTGTTCCGTATCGAAGCGCTTTCAAAAGCGGGGTAATGCTGCTGGTATCCGGAAAGGGAAGAAACAGCATATCCGCGGCTGCCCACAGTAAGTGGGATAAACGGGTATCCAGTCGGGAACGCAGGGTAACAAATTGGGCATGTTTTTTCGCCAGCTTTTCCAATTGTGAAAAATAGGGGGAGGATTCATCGGCGAATAAAAATAATTGCACCGGGTCTTTTGCCAGATCCGCCACAACTTTTGAAAAAATCTCCAACTGTTGTTTTTCATTTATATCGACGAGGGTCTTAATCAACAATCGAGAGGGGTCCAATTCCATTTCCGAACAGAATGCTTTCTTATTTTCCTGCTTCTTGGTAACGGATTTGGCATCATAGGGGGTAGCAATATCTTCGTCGGTTTCTGGATTCCAGGTACCGTAGTTCAACCCGTTCACAATTCCCTGGAAATCTTTCTTCCGCCGGTTGATGATATCCGCCAAACCGTGGGCTTTGTCAGGATTGGTGAGCACATCTTCCATCGTCTGGATACTGGTCGTGTTCAACTTATCGGCAAAGAGAATTCCCCCCTTCAGGAAATTGATTTTTCCTTCAAATTCAAATGCTCCGCCCGGCTGGAGAAATTCTTCCTCAATTCCGATTTCCGGAGCAATCTTCATCGGGAAGATACCCTGGTTGGCAAAATCATGGATGGTTAACACCGTGCTGGTGTTTCGGAAAAAATCATCATCTTTATACCGTACTTTTAAGTAGTAAGGGATTAGCGCTGTTGCCCAATTATTGCAATGAATGATATCCGGCTGCCAATAAAGCAGTTTTAAGGTTTCCATGACACTAATCGCAAAATGAGCAAATCGTTGCGCATTATCAGGGAAATTTTTCCCGGACTGTGGGTCGGTATACACCCCCTTGCGATCGAAATATTCGGGAATGGATAGGAAATAGACATGCACTTTGGAATTGGGTAAAAACGCTGTTTTTCCGTTAGCGAATTTTGTCTCACCGGCTAATTCGACCGTTACCTCCCGTAAGCGAATCACTTCCCGTAATACGTAGCGCCGCTCATTGATCGACTTATATTTGGGCATCATCAACCGTATGTCCTGATTCATTTCCTTTAACGCTGCCGGAAGTGCATAAGCGGTATTTGCCAGTTCCGAATCCCCGGCAAATGGTGCGACTTCGGAAGAAAGATAGCAAATTTTAAATGTATTCATTGGGGTTCCCTCGATCATATCTCATAACGGTTAAATGCTAATTTCCTTTAAAAAACGGGCGGCATCTTCCGGGGGGGTTGGGTTTATATAAAAGCCGCTCCCCCACTCAAAACCGGCAACATTGGTTAATTTCGGCATCAATTCGATATGCCAGTGATAATACGGCAGTGCGTCTTCCCGGGTGGGGGTTGTGTGGATCAAATAGTTATAGGGTGGAGATTGCAGGGCGACATTCAGTTTTTGTAACACGGTTTTCAGGGTTAATGCCAGGTGACGAAGCAGATTCTCATCAATCATTTCAAAATGGGAGATGTGCGCTTTGGGCAGTATCCAGGTTTCGAAAGGCACCCGGGCAGCAAACGGTTCCAGGGCGATGAAGTACTCCTCTTCAAAGGCGATCCGAACGTTATCCCGCATCTCCTGGCGGATAATATCACAGAAAATGCAGCGTTCTTTTAAATTGAAATAAGCCCGGGAGCCGTTCAACTCCTCCACCACCCGTTTGGGAATCACCGGGGTGGCAATCAACTGGGAATGGGCATGCCGCAGGGTGGCGCCGGCAAGATGCCCGTGGTTTTTAAAAATCATGATGTACTTCAGACGAATATCTTTTTTTAAATCCAGAATACGTTCTTTATAAGTGCGCACCACATCATGAATGGCGGAAATATCCAGTTCTTCGAGCTTCCGATTGGGGTCTGGTGTTTCGATGATCACCTCGTGGGCGCCGATGCCGTTCATCATGTCATAAAGCCCCTCCCCGCGTGGATTTAACTGCCCCTCCACCCGCAATGCCGGATATTTATTGGGAACCACCCGCAGGGTCCATCCGGGTGTATCCTTGGGAGTATGGTTGGGTCGAATGGCAAAAATTTCCGGTGGGGTCATGTTTTCATTGCCGGGGGCAAAGGGAGAAAAAGTTTCTTTTTTTTCTTCAATCAGGTTTAGGAAATCTGTCGGGCGTTTTCCACGTTCGCTGGCAATTATCACCCATCTGCCAATAATCGGATCTTTCCTCAGTTCTGACATTCTTATATAAGTTTAGTTTATTCAATATTTTTTAACGATTTATAATATAATCAATTTCTATAGAATAAACAAGCGCCAAAAAAACCGTGCCATGCCTGCACTGCTCCACTTTCCGATGCGCTGATGTCGAAAAATACCCTCACATATCAGAATCAGCGAAAACTAATCCGAATGATGTTCCTGTAATAATTCCCTCAGCTCGGATTTTTTAGCGCTCGGTAAGCCCGAGAAACGAATCGCCTGTTCGGTGAGCATCCGGTAAAGCGGTAAATACATGGGGAGGTGTTTGCGCAGAAAATTTAAATGAGAACGGATTGTCTCCCCATCCCCCCGCATGACAGGCCCGGTTAGCGCTTCTCCCGGGACAGCGGATTGAAGATTGTGCAGGGTGGAGGCAATTAGCGGCTCAAATGGAGAAAACAAATGCCGGTCGGAAATGCCCGATTGGTTTAAAACGGCTTGTGCCATCTCAGCCAGCACCACCAAAAAATTGGAATAGACCACCGCCGCCAGGTGCATGGGCACCTTCTGGTTCGGTGTTATCCGTAGCAGTTTTGCCCCCAGACTTGAAAGCATCTTCCGGCAGATCCGAAACGCTTGATCATCTCCCTCAATATCAAAGTAGATGTCCTGAAAAGGATTTTTAGAAGTAATCGGTTGGGCAAGCGCTATGTTCGGGTGGGCGCTGGCGGCATACCCTCCCTGCTGACGAAACGGCGCAAGAATCTCAGAGGTGTATACCCCGGAAGTATGCACAACCAGTTTGTTGGCAAAAGAGACACCTTTGTCAAATACTGCCTGAACAACAGACGGCAACCGGTCATCTTGTACGGCAATAATGATTACTCTGGCAAGTTGTAACGATGCCCGGGAAAGAGTGCTGGTAATGGTGGTGCCGGGTAACAATTGGTTGAGCTGGGGATGTTTCTCAGGATGATGCTGAACCACTGCAACGATTGGATAAGAGTGAGAGGAAAGCTGAAATGCCAGGGAGGCGCCAACGTTACCGCCTCCCACAATATAAACCGGAAATTCGGATGGATTCATGGGCAAAGAACAAATTGGGTTTGGAATGAATTCAGAAAAAAACATACCCGCTTCGGAAAATTTCCCCCGGGCAAGCGGGTTAATTTCTGAATTCCTCACCTTTATTCACAGCAATATCTTTGGGGAAGTAACGGTTATATACCAGGTCGCTAAATTCCAGGGCTTCTCTGGAATAAGGATTCACTCCCTGTTGATAGAAAAAGCTGTCAATCAGGATGGAAGCATTTTTCCAGGTAGGCGTACCATTGAGAAGCGCAATAAATTCCTGGAACTGGCGCTCCTGTTTCCGAAAAATTTTTTTAATGAATTTCTTCCGTTGCTTTTGGCTTATCAGGGTGTTTAAGTCTTCCAGTTTGTCACCCTTCATTTTTTCACCGACCACATTTGCCAACTGTTCGGCAGCCGATTGTCGTTCTTCAGCGGTCATTTCCACAGGCTGCGTCTCTTCCGGTGGCACAAAAACCGTTTCTTCCTCCTCTTCTTCAACTTCTTCTACCGCTTCCTCAACCGGCATCTCCACCTGTTCGGATACGGAGATGGTTTCAACTTCCACCTCCGGTTTGGCTTCTTCAATATCGGCAATCTCTTCCAGTGTCACGGCTTCTGATTGCTGTACTTCCTGAAGTTCTTGCAACGATTTGTTGGTACGCAGGATTTGTTCCAACTGGGAGATGGAAATTTCCGGGGTCCCGGCTTTCAGTTCCCGATCCATCAACCGGGCATAATCATCCAGATTGCGATCCTTGAAAATCATAAAGAGCATTCTGGGAGTCATCACATCCGTAGGTGAAGAAAGGCCTTCATTAATAAAGTTGTTGATAATTTTGATGGTCTGTAAGACCGTTTCAACCGGGTTTTTGGCAAATACCTGTCGGTCGATCCCGGTAATTAACTCTTCGAATTGCGTTTGGGAAATTTCCCGCAGGTATTTAATATTGAAATATTCGGTCAGAGCATCTTTGTAATACTGAAATTTGTCAAAATATTTCAGCATATCATACACTTCGATGGTGGTAATGATAAAGCTGTCTTTAAACAAGAATTGGGTGAGGGTTTGGTGAGGGCGGATTAAATAATTGGCTTCCAGCTTAATCGCCCGTTCCAGCAGGCGATTAAATTGGGTCATATAGAAAGTAGCGTTTTGTTTTAATATATCAAAGATTTTGTCCAGCAGCATCTGCACTTCCGGCATTTCATAATCAAAGCGCTCACTGGAACTGATTTTATGAGATTCCTCCCGAATCCAGATTTCCACCTCCTGATCAAAAAAATGTTTAATAGAATCCGGGATTTGACAGGTCAACAAGTAGTTTAATGGGATTTGGTCCATACCGGGCTTTACCACTTCCCGGCGAATTTTTTGGATGATATTCTCAATGATCTGCTCTAACATACAGTAACTCCTGTTCTTATCCACAGAAAATTATTGCCTTTAATAAAATAATTCCGTACCCAAAAATAAAGTACAGTTTAAACAAACATGTGACACAAATTTGAAATTTTGTATTCATAATTATTCCGAGTGATGAAACATCAATTGCTGGCATGCTTCTGCAATGGCGTGATTAACTCCCACCAGAAACGCGCGCTTGATTACATTAATCCCCATACAAATATCCTCCAGACGGGGAATGGTGGCTAAAACCGGCAAATGTGAGTAGTCTATCCCGCCGTAGACATTTATCCCGAACCCTAATTTTGCTGCTGCCAATGTGGCAGAGTTGAGCTTGTCTAACGCTAACAGCTCTTCATTGGAATCCGTTGCCATGGTGTATTCCAGGCAATCAAATTCGACGTAATCAATTTCAACTTTATTGATTTGTTTGAGAATGTTAATCTCCGGAGAACAAAACACCGCTACGGAAATATTGTTGGCATGAAAATCCGAAATAATATCCGGGATGGTTTGTTCAACCTGGAATGACGAAAGTGGAGAAATTTTAAGGGTTTCTCCCCGTTTCACTTCCACAAATGTGACCATGTCCGGATTCACGGTAAGGGCTAATCTTACAGCTTCCGATTCCGGCGGGATATGCAGATTCAAGAAAGTTTTATGGAGTTGCTTCAACAGATGGATATCTCGTTCCTGAATCCCGAGCTGGGTATCGGAAAGGGTTACTGAGATGCCCTGTGCTCCGGCAACCTCACATAAAATTCCAAACTGCACCGGATCAAAATCACTATCGTTTAACATATACCGTAAGGTCGCAATATCATCCACTGAAATCGTTAATCGTTTCATCCTTTCGCATCTCCCATGTGATGAGCATCAGCCTTTCATGGTAATCAATACCCAACTTATAGCTTTTCTTCCATTCGATCAATAAAAATTTCGGTAAGTGATCCTTCTGGCTGGTGTCCGGTATAATGGTTCTGTTCGTCACAGATATCTTAGCGCTTTCGCTCTCCTCTTCGGTTTTGTTTACCCCATCGTCATTCCTGGAACCATTCCTCAGACTTTTGTCGCCGGGAATTCGGTACCATCATGATTGGGAGGAGTGAAAAAAGGTTCACTCCGGTACTTTTTCTTCGGAGTGACATTTTGTTCCAGGGATAAACGTTTTATTCGGCAGGGTGTTTCCTGAGGCTTCGGGCTTATCATTCCCAAGCACCATCTGAGCGGGAGGTGGTGTTAGCGGGGGTTAAATTCGTAAATCTTCCCAGCGGGCAATAAACCACTTTTTTCCTCTCCGCACATATTGAAAAATCACTTCGCCGTTTAAGGTGGGGATGGTCGTACCGCCGTCTATCGTTAAGGTAAACGTTATTTTTTCGTCCACCCGAGCCGGAGGTGTGTTTACAGTGTCAATAAATATGGTATCCCGGACATTCCAGGTTAAATCCAGGTTATTAAAAAAACGGAACATGCGACCGGTGGTTTTCAACTCCGTATCCCTGCCCCACTCAATGGGTTCCGGGGGAGAAACATTGAAATTCCAGCTAACAAAAGTAAAAGAAGAATCAAATAATTCACTATAAACCAATGAATCTTTAAAGGTGTACGCATACTGAAAGTTGCTAAGAAGGTCGTCAGGAGATTCCTGGTTGGTCAGCAAAAATACATGCTGGGAATCCTTGTCAGCTAATTTCGGGGCAAAGGGATTTGTACAGGTCAGGAATAATGAAAAAATGATGAGACCCAAAATCTTCCACATATTTCTATCCCGGTAATGTTAATGTGGGAAAAAATATATCTTCAATAACGATAATTGGCTTTCAAGGTGGACCAGGTACTGTCTGTCATGGCGGTTTGAAGTTTAAAATCCTCCCACTGGTAAATATACCATAACTCAGCGGACGATTTTAATATTCTCAGGATACTTCGACCTTGATAGCGTTCTCTTTTTGTTCTAAATTTAACATTAATCAAATAGGTAAAGGAGGTTTGCAGGGTATCCTGGGTGGAGGGGTTAATCGGCGTCCAGGGGGTTTGTTCGGTAAACATCAGCGCCATGGATACTATGTCTTGATTGTTGACAAAATTGGTAAAATAGAGGATTTCATCATCCCGTGTCCAGTTCAAAAAGCGGAACTGTTCATCTTTTTCCGGAACAAAGTGAAATTCGGTTCCCACTTCCAGAGAGTCGGCAAAGCAATCTTTATAACTCTGGGGATCACGAAACTGAAATGATTTTTCAACTTTGCGCAATAATGAATCGGGATTGGTCTGGAGACTTTTTCCATTTACAGTTTGTCCGGTACCCAGATCCGGCTGTTCGGCATCTCGGGTTGCAAACGGGTTGGTACAATTCATCAATCCCATTAATAAAGCGAATAATATAATTACAATTAACTTTCTCATGGTAAATAAATGTAAGAATAATATCGGTCCTTTTCCAGAGAGAAATTGTATGGAAACCTTTTTTTACCGAGATGCTCCCTTTACTCCCCGGGGAAGAGCATCAAACGGTAATCACCACAGGGATTTACCCCCTGCCTTTGGATTCATTCGGTGTCATCATGGGGCGAACACTGCTGTTTGCCCCATCGCATTATGCACTGCCATTGTAAAAATACCGGGCGCTGCGAATATGGTGTTGTCGTAAAGAGCTGTCCTGAGAGGACATTGTAACAATTTTGCTCCCGGTTACATCCATTTATTTTCGACACCGGTCATCCAATCTTTTGGATTCTGTATAATTTACAGACTATCATCCAGATGTTGTGTGAGATGAATTGTTCAGAGCGGAAAAATAATCCGATATGTTAATGGGGAGACGGTTAGATAGATGATGGAACTATCTTTTTGGAAAGATGTCTTGAAATGTAGCACCTGGGTTCTGAGTCGCTAAGGAAACAGCGGCACTCCGGCAAAGGAGCGGGAAGGAACCCGGGGAAGGAATTTAAATAGAACGAAACGCAGAATTGCCGGGCATACACGTAAAGAGGTAGACCATGAATCGTAACAAAGAACAAGCACGCCGGGAAATTGAACGACTCCGAAAAGAAATTAATCGTCATGACTATTTGTATTATGTGTTAGCCAAACCGGAAATTTCGGATTATGAATATGATATGCTGATGAAGCGGCTGGAGGAGTTGGAGAGACAATACCCGGAATTTATCACACCTGACTCGCCCACCCAACGGGTAAGCGGAGAGCCGACCAAAGAATTTCCGGTGGTGCGCCACCGCACCCCCATGTTGAGCTTATCCAATACCTACAACGAGGCGGAAATACGCGAATTTGATCGCCGGGTAAGAACATTGTTAGCTCCCGGTGAGAGGTATGAGTATGTTTGTGAATTAAAAATTGACGGGGTGGCGATGAGCCTGATTTATGAAAACGGCTTGTTAGCCCGTGGCGTTACCCGCGGCGATGGCGAACAGGGAGACGATGTAACCAACAACATTAAAACCATTCGCAGTCTGCCCCTGCGGCTGGAGACAGACGACCCGCGGCTGATGAATATTGAGGTTCGGGGAGAGGTTTTTTACCCCCGGGCGGAATTTCAGAGACTGAATGAAGAGCGAATTGCCAATGGGGAGCCCCCGTTTGCCAATCCTCGAAATTCCGCAGCCGGCACTTTGAAGTTACAAGACTCGCGTATTGTTGCCCGGCGTCCTCTGCGGATGTTCTGCTATTATCTGGATGTGGAAGGTCCCCACAAACCGATCAAATCCCAATTAGAGGCACTCCAAACCCTGGAAGCACTTCATTTCCCGGTAAATCCGACCTATCGCCTTTGTAAGACCGTTGAGGAGGTGATAGCTTACTGGGAAGAATGGCAGAAGAAAAAACATACCCTGAGTTATGAAATTGACGGGGTAGTGGTGAAGGTGAATAGCCTGGAACAACAGGAGCGCCTGGGCACCACCGCCAAAAGCCCCCGTTGGGCAATTGCCTTTAAATTTCCGACCGAGCAGGTCGAAACGGTTTTGGAAGCGATTCGCTGGCAGGTGGGGCGTACCGGAATTGTTACCCCGGTGGCGGTGTTAAAACCGGTTCAAATTCTCGGCACCACTGTCAGTCGGGCAACCCTCCATAATCCCGACGAGATTCAGCGGCTGGATGTGCGGATTGGGGATCATGTGATAATTGAAAAAGGAGGTGAGATTATCCCCAAAATTGTTCGGGTAGTAAAAGACAAACGCTCCCCGAACTCAAAACCGTATCAAATCCCCACCCATTGCCCGGTATGCCACACCCGGCTCATGCGCCCGGAAGGAGAAGTGGCATTGATGTGTGTGAATGTGGCTTGCCCGGCGCAGGTGTCGGGACGCATCATCCATTTCGCCTCCCGAAAGGCAATGGATATCGACGGATTGGGTGAGAAAGTGGTGGAATGGCTATTGGAAAAGGGGCTGATTAAGGATTACGGGGACCTCTATTATTTAAAAGACAAAGCGGAAGAGATTGCCCAAATAGAGCGAATGGGTGAAAAGAGTGCTCAAAATTTGCTGGAGGGCATTGAGCGAAGTAAACAACGCCCATTATTCCGCTTGATATTCGGGTTGGGGATTCGTTATGTAGGAGAGGGGGCGGCAAAGCTGTTAGCCAACCATTTTCATTCGATTGATCGCCTGAAAGAAGCCGGTGAAGAAGAACTGGCGGCGATAGAGGGGATTGGGGAAAAAACTGCCGGTAGCATCAAAGAATTTTTCAGCAAGTCGGAAAACCTGGCGGTGCTGAAAAAACTGCGAGCCGCCGGGGTGCCATTTGAAGAGAAAATGGAAACGCCGGCCGAAGCAGATGAACGTTTTGTGAACAAATCATTTGTTTTTACCGGTGCGCTCAGCCATTTTACCCGCGAGGAAGCAGCCCAAATGGTGGAAGCACGAGGCGGCAAAGTTTCCTCTTCGGTCAGCAAAAAAACCGATTACGTGGTAGTAGGAAAAGACCCGGGGTCTAAGTATCAAAAAGCCCTACAACTGGGCGTTACCATCTTGAGTGAAGAAGATTTTTTAAAAATGTTGAACTCCCGGGGGTAAGTGCCCCGGGCGGGGTTAATTCCCTCCATAACTGGTAATTGGGAATTGAATCCGCTCCACGGATATCCTGCCTGACTTATCCCTATCCTAAATTCTTAGTGCAGGGAACCGGATCGCTTCCGAATATATGAATTACACAGCCGGGAGCAACAATGATGTACGAGTTAATATGAGCATACTGATAGTAGATGACGAAAGAAACACTCGTCGGATGATACAGGCATTTTTAAATGCAGCAGGTCATACGGATATCCTGGAAGCCGCCTCTGCCCGGGAAGCCTTTCAGTACCTTGGCATTGCCGAACAAGAGTCTCAGCCAAACACCGATATTGATCTGATTTTGATGGATTTGCTAATGCCCGAACTTTCCGGGGTGGAAGCCTGTCGGATTATACGGTCTCATCCTGCTTATGCGGATATTCCGTTAATTGTTGTGACCGCCAGTGAGGATATGGAAAAGTTAGAAGCTTCTTACGATGCCGGAGCATCGGATTACATCCGCAAACCGATTCACCGAATTGAACTAATTGCCCGGGTAAATGCCGCATTGCGACTAAAAAAAGAGATGGATACCCGAAAACAACATGCCCAGGAGTTGTTAAGAATTCAAAAAGAATTAAGAGAAGCCAACAAAAAACTGCATCAATTAACGTTAAAGGATGGGCTAACCGGTATTGCCAATCGTCGGGCACTTGATGACTGCATTAAACGGGAATGGCTTCGTGCTGTGCGGGAAAAGACTTTCCTTTCCGTTATTTTATTAGACATCGATCATTTCAAATTATATAACGATACGTATGGTCATCAGGCGGGGGACCGGTGTTTGCAACAGATTGCGACCGCGCTTACGAAAACAGTTCGTCGGCCGGCAGACCTTGTGGCGAGGTACGGCGGCGAGGAATTTGCCCTGGTGTTGCCGAATACCGGCAGAGACGGAGCGGCGCATGTTGCCCGCATGCTTCAGGAAGCCATCCTTGAGCTGAAAATGCCCCATGAGATGTCCCCGGTCTCTAAAGTAGTCACCGCCAGCTTTGGGGTTGCAACCATGCAGCCATCGCTAAAAAGCAAGCACAATCGATTGATTGAGTTGGCGGATAGAATGCTTTACCAGGCGAAACGCGCCGGTCGAAACCGGATTCAGATTGCAGATGGATTTGGAGATGAGAAAGCGTGAAGGTCAGAGAAAATTGTGACGACCTTTTCAACTTGCCATTTCTTCCGTATCCCCCTTTAACAGCAGATTCAAGAAAACGTTGAGAGCAACACTCAGGATGACCGCCAGAACCACCGTGTTGGTGGCTAACAACCGGGGAAAGCTGGGGAGATGTTGCAGCCATTCCTTCCCAAGAACAAA
This sequence comes from uncultured Calditrichaceae bacterium, assembly GCA_964471235.1. Classification (GTDB taxonomy): domain Bacteria; phylum Calditrichota; class Calditrichia; order RBG-13-44-9; family J075; genus CAYYGL01. Next base: position 23,238 of record CAYYGL010000011.1, on the reverse strand, counting down.
TTTTGTGTAAATCGGTACCCCCAGGCTGATAACCAGGGTGGCGCCGACTAACAAAAAATTAGCCGAAGACTGTTTGGCAGCGTGGAGCAGTCGAATACCGGACATGGTAATCATCCCGCAGACAATTACAAATACACCGCCCAGAACCGACCCGGGAATTGCCACCAGAAGAGCGCCGAATTTGGGACAGATGCCGTAAAGAATGAGGATGATTGCGGCAATCTGCACGATAAAGCGACTGGCGACCCGGGTGGTGGCAATGATGCCGATGTTCTGGGTATAGCTGGTGCAGGGCAATCCACCGACTATAGCCGCAAGGGCGCTGCCCAACCCTTCTGCAAAAATTCCCCGGTTGATATGCGTCACTTTGTAGTTCTCACCGGAAACAGCACATGTTGCAGCGTAATCTCCGATCGATTCTACCATGGATCCGATATAACCGGCAAAAACCGCCACAATCGCAGCAAGATTGTATTCCCAGCCACTGAACAGGTTGCCATAGGGAAAAAATCCGGGCATTGCCAGCCAGGGTTTTTGCTGAACCAACTCCCAGTTGACATCGCCCCACAGAGATGCCGCTCCCAAACCAATCGCCCAGATGGAGAAAAAAATTGCCCCGCGGGCAAAAATTCCTTTTGCCAGATGAGCGGTGCGGAGCTGTAGCAGGAAAATGAGCACCATCACTCCTCCGGCATAGAGAAAATTTTTTAAGGCGCCGTTGCCAATCGTTAATTTTACTGCCAGTTGGCCCAATGCCAAACCGATGCAGACAATCACTACCCCGGATACCACCGGGGGGAAAAACCGCTTTAAAAAACGGAGAACCCGGGATGCACCGATAAGCATCTCAACCAGTCCTCCGATAAAAGCGCTCCCCCACATTACTCCCAATCCGAACTGGGAGGCAATGGGCGCCAGGGTACCGGTTAAAGTTGCCGAGGGACCCTGAATGATGGGCAGCCGGTTGCCAATGGTGGTTTGAATGAATGTAGCAATGCCCATGGCAAACAGACAGAAGTTAATGAAGCGTGCGGTTTCTCCTGCACCCATACCGGCGGCACCGGCAATAGCCAGGGGCAGCACAAAGGGGGAAATATCCACCAGGGTATGCTGCCATCCGTACAAAATGCTTTCCCAGATCGATTCCGGGCGTTCATCAATTCCGTAAATCGGTTCTTGAATCCGGATATCGGCATCCCAAACCGCATCGGATGGTTCCGGAGTCTTTTCATGGGGGTGCGCTCTCATAAAGTCTCCCGGCGATAGTGGTTCGGAAAGTGAGGGGATAACAATCGTCTCCGAAATGGCATATTCCTTGATAACGTCCGTTCGGCATCAGAAAAATGGAACGCTGATGAGCCGGATGACCTGGATTTTCGCAGATTATTTGTAACGATTCTGCCACAGAGTCCACAGAATTTTCAGAAAAGGAATTCAAGCGAATAGCCGGAAACAACGCAATAACTTCTGCAAAATTTCTTGTTATCCCGTTTTTTGATAATTTTTTTCATATTCTCAATGACCTCTGTGCTTCTGTGGCAAGACAACTGAATCGTTACGATTATTTTAAAATGATGACCAGGCATCCGTAAAAATCAGCGTTTTCTGTGACATCGGTATGCTCTTTCAAGTTATGTGGAACTCACGTTTGATAATACTCTTCCATAAGCCCTTCCCCTAAAAAAGCAAAAAAATAACGGAATACAACCCGGGGAGAATAATGCCGATACCAGGCATTTCTCCCCCTTAATTAGTGGATAATCAAATGGAGAAGAACGAACAGAAAAAAATCATTCTACATCCACCACAACAATGGAATCTCCGAAAGTGTGTGTCATTCGCCCTTTCCGGACCGGAATGTATCCCAATTTGCTCTTTTTCGCAAAAAAAATTGCGAAGAAATTTTCAGCTTACCTATTTTTTATATGCTCTCGAATCGGTAACTTTTATTGATTGGAAGCTCCCATAACAGTAATCCAATACGAAATGATGTTACGAAAAAATCTTCCACTTTAACCCGGAGGTAACGTCATGAATCAGTTAACGATTGGTGGTATCATTACCAATGCTTTTGCGATAGGGATGAAGAACCTGGGTTCCATCCTTGGAGCTATCATTCTGTGGCTTCTTACGCTCTGGATTCCCTATGTCAATGTAGGAACTACTATTGGCATAATCGGTATGGTGGTGTCCATGAGCAAAGGGCATATTTTTTCACCAGTGGAAATTTTTGATCGAAAGTACCGGCAATATATGGGTGAATTTTTTCTGCTAACGGCATTCCTCCTTTTCGGGGTTCTTATCGGTTACTCATTTGTGATTCTCCCGGGTGTTGTCATTACCATTGCCTGGGGGCAGGCAATTTATTTGTTGCTGGATAAAGGGTTGAATCCAGCCGAATGCCTGACGGTAAGCAACCGGATTACTTATGGGAAGAAATGGACAATTTTTGGCGGTATTTTTGTATTGTCTGTGCTTCTATCACTGGCTATTTTAATTCTGGTCTATTTGTTTCGACAGATTTCCGAAGACTTCAGTATTCTGGTAGCTGTCGTGGCGTACCTGTTCTTTATCTCCATTAGGTTCGGTGCTTCGGCTTACATATACCAGGTTCTAAGCCAGGGGTTAGAAGGAGGGGATGACGCCCCGGCAAGCGTAGAATAGATTGGTTATAGAATAAAAAAGGAGTTGCAATGGTTAGGGCGAAAATAACCGATATCCCCGAGATATTGATAGGTCATGCCACTCATGAAACCGAGGCAACTGGCTGCACGGTGGTGCTCTGTCCGCCGGGAGCGATTGCCGGAGTGGATATCCGCGGATCCGCCCCGGGAACCCGGGAGACCGTTTTATTGCGACCCACCTATATGATTCGCAAGGTTCATGCGATTGTGCTTACCGGGGGAAGTGCCTTTGGCTTGCGCACGGTGGATGGCGCCATGCAATATCTCTCCGAGCATGCTATCGGGTATGATGCCCGGGGAACCATCATCCCGATCATCCCTGCGGCAGTAATTTTTGATTTACGGGCAGGGCGCAGCACGGAGGTTCCGTCCCGGGAAATGGGCTACCAGGCTTGTGAAAACGCCGGCAGGGAGTTTGAAGAAGGATTGGTGGGCGCCGGGCGAGGGGCTACCGTGGGTAAAATACTGGGGATGGCGTATTGTATGGCAGGCGGTGTGGCCAGTGAGGCGCTGACGTTGCCCGGAGGAGTCACCGTCGGTGCCCTGGCAGTGGTGAATGCCCTGGGCGATATTATCAATCCGGAAACCGGTAAGATTGTTGCCGGAGCCCGGAATCCACAGGGGAAAGGCTTTGCCAATGCCTTTCTCCGCATGCTTGAAGGCAATCTGGACATCCCCCTTCCGCAATCCAACACCACCCTGGCGGTGGTGGCAACCAATGGGAAATTCACCAAGGAGGAAGTCAATAAAATTGCCATGATGGCGCAGAACGGCATTGCCCGGGCAGTTCGACCGGCACATACCATGTTTGACGGCGATATTGTCTTCAGCCTCAGTTGTGGGGAGGTTCCGGCAGATGTCAATGTGGTGGGAGAAGTTGCGGCATACCTGGTCAGCCGGGCGATAGTGAAAGCGGTAACCCTGTCAAATAAGTGACCGGACAAGCCGGAAGAGTGTGTTGTACGGTCTTTTTGGGGATGGAAAAGTAGACGCCGATAGTACGTTATTCGTAACGACTCAGGTAGTAGCTATTTAGGACGTAGAGAAGAAAGAGTTTCTGTAGAAATCTGTTTTTGTCATCAAAACTTTTTCTTTACCGCAATGATCGCAGCGGATACGCGACGGGCCGCAACGTGAAAGAGATAAACATCTGTTCGTTGCGGTATAACAAGCGGAGCGGTTACCCTTATTTCAAATTCCCGGATACTCCCAGCCGGTTCAGAGTGCCCAAATCTCCGTAAGTGGAGAAGGCGTAATCCAACCGAAAAGATTTCCAATAAATGCCCAAACCGGCAGATACGCCGCTAAAGCTGCGCCCTTGCAGCGGTTTTACACTGCGGTTAATCCCGTTATCATATCCTACCCGCAATTTTACCACCTCGCTAATATCAAACTCACCGCCGATGCTGAAACGCTTGATGAAATCCATGTTATCGCCGGTCTTTAAGGTAAGGTCATTCAAAGAAGCGGTGAACAGAAGGGGCAGGTGTTCCAGCTTTTTGGCAAAGCCAAAGCGCAGGAACAGGGGCAATTTATCGTTTGAGGCATTGGTGTAATTGCTGAGGACAAACCCCAGGTTGGAAATTGCAAATCCGAACTGGGTATTGGAGAGATAGGGGGCGGTGTAAAATAACCCGGCATCCAGTGCCAGGCCGGTGGCATTGTAACTATCTAACGAAGAATAAATAAACTTGAGGCTGAGACCATAGTCGAACCCTTCTCCAAGATGATTGGAGATGGATGTGGCCAGGGCAAATTCCGATGCCGAGAAAGTTCTGCCGGTGGTTTCACCGAATTGATTGGTCTCTTCAAAATCTCCGTAATTAAAATAAAGCAATCCAACAGCCACATTACCCACCACATCCAGTGGGCGGGTATATGCCAACTGCCCGGCTTGAAAATCCAGCAAATGATCGACGTAGTTGATACTCCACTGGGGTTTTTTAATACCGGAGAGCACTGCCGGATTGATAAACAAGGCATTCACATCCCCCTTAACTGCCAGCAGGTTGTTGGACATGGCAGCGCCGCGGGCGCTATACTGGGTTTTCAAAAACTCAAAGGTGGTAGTACCGGCGGATTGCGCCCCGGCAAAACTTGACAGCGCCATTAACGTCAATATGGTGACTATCCGATATGCGTTCATGATTACTCCGTTTATGAAATATTTGCTTGGTCGGTGGTTAAAATACTCCTGTTTGTTTTTTATCCCTGAACCGATTGGCAAAATTCCCCGGGTAGATATTTGTCGTATAAAAGCGTCAAACCGGGTCCCGAAGAGAAATTCCCACCGGTTTTCAGACCGCGTCATTCAAAAAACAAAATAACATCAAATCTGCGGAACTCAAAATGGTACCTCGTTTTTACCTGAAAAATTTTCGGTATAAATCCGGCGAATGTTGAATGATTCATAGTTTAACGTCCGTTGGACATAATAAAAAATCGAACGCGGATGGACCCGGATGTTCGCAGATTTTTTTAATATGATGTCCAATCCTCCGTATAAATCAGCGTTATTTGATTCATCTGTGTTCTATTTCAAGTTACCTCGAACCTATGTTCGTTTAGTAAGCTTTGTGCAAGGGTCCGTTGAATTGTTCCCAAAATTCCTGCCCTTTGGAGAGGATAAAGTCTTCAAAATTGATTGTTTGCACATGAGGTAAGGTGCGTTCTAAAAAACGTTCCCCGATTTCCTGAAATTTATACGGCAAATCGCTCAGAAAGAACCGAAGTCCCCCGCCGTTGTTTTCCGGTGCGGTCAACCCTTCTCTTGCCAGTACTGTTTTGGTTTGACGGGCAACTTCAAAACCGGAATCAATTAAGGTGACCGAATCTCCCATGATCTGTTGAATTACATGTTTTAACAACGGATAGTGGGTGCATCCTAAAATAATGGTATCCACCCGGTTGTCTATTAGCGGCTGCAAATAGCGACGCGCAATCAGATAGGTTGCTTTGTCTTCAATCCAGCCCTCTTCCACCAGGGGAACAAACAGGGGGCATGCCCGGGAAATTATGCGAAAGTGGGGATTGATCGTTTCCAACTCCCGATGATAAGAATGGCTGCGAATGGTTGCAGTGGTACCGATGACACCAATGGTTCGGTTGCGACTTTTCTCGGCAGTGGCAAGGGCGCCCGGTTGAATAACCCCGATCACCGGCACGGGTAGAATTGCTTTCAGAAATCGAATCGCCAGTGCCGAGGCAGTGTTGCAGGCAACAACGATCATCTTGACATTGTGGTCCAATAGAAAAAAGGAATTTTCTAACGCAAATCGTCGTACCACCTCTTCGGATTTGCTCCCATAGGGTATCCGGGCAGTATCTCCAAAGTAAATGATATGCTCATCCGGCAGCAACGCCATTAATTGTTTTACCACGGTCAATCCGCCAATTCCGGAATCGAATACTCCGATGGGGCGGGAATCATGCAGTTTCGGGGAGTTGGTCATTGCCCCACCTAAATTGCGCTCTCGTAATCTTCTTTAAATTTTTTCAGCCCGGAGTAGATTCCCTCGGCGATTTTTTGTTGATAGCTGGAGGTTCTTAACAGGCGGGCTTCGTAAGGGTTGGTGATGAAGCCGATTTCCACCAGAATGCTGGGCATGGATGCGCCGACCATCACCCAGAATGGTGCCTGTTTAACGCCGCGGCTTTTGGTTTTGGCGCCGTGCAGGCGTCGGGCAAGTTCCTGCTGCACCTGGGCTGCCAGATGCTCACTTTGTTTCATAAACGCCGATTGTGCCATGGTTGCCAGAATGTTGTTAATGCCCCGGTAGTGCTCCTGACTACTGGCATCTTCAAACTGAATCACGGCATTTTCTTTCTGCACCACTTCCCGTGCCCGTTCACCTTTTTCCGGACCCAGGATGTAAGTTTCAAAACCGCGCACGTTGCGGTTACGGTTGGAATTGGCATGGATACTGATAAATACCTTGGCGTTGCTTTCGTTGGCAATTTGGGTACGGCGCCGTAACGGAACAAATACGTCATTGGAGCGGGTATATATTACCTTCACCCCGGGCATCTTCTTTTTGATCAAGTTCCCTAATTTTTTGGCAACTGCCAGCACCACATATTTTTCTTTGGTTTTTCCACTGCCGATGGCACCGGGGTCTTTGCCGCCATGCCCGGCATCTATCACCACGGTATCGATTAACCAACGGCTTCGTTCTTTTTCCAGTTGCTCCTGAATCTCCTCATCGGGAACAGTTTCCACTTCTTTTTCTTTTTCGCTCTCCGCTATACGTTCCTGGTAGCGGAGCACCACCACCACCTCATTGGTATCCGGGTCCTGGTAGATTTCTTTCGTCAATGGAAGTTTACTCAATCGAAATGCAACGGAAAGCAATTCCTTGAATTGATAGGTTTTAATTTCCCGGATGTACCCCTTTAAGGGGGTCTGATTCAATGATTGCGCATCTCCCCGGGCGCCATACAAATCGACATGCAGCCATTGATTCCGATAATCCGCAGTCATTTCCCCCGGTTTGAATTTTTGAGTCGTGCGGAGGCGAATGACAATACCGTTTTCCTTAACGGCAATGGTGCCGCCAAATACATTATCGCCGCTGCTGCTAACCCGAAGCACCTGCTTTTTCTCATCATATTCCCACTTGCTGTTTACGTATTGATTGATTAAGGGCACCAAAAAAGGCAGGGGAAGATAAATTTCCTCACGGGACCACAACGCCGGGATGGGCATTTGCAGGGTCTTGTCATCGATTTTAATAAATGGATTTTCCGCAGCCACCACAATTTTCTGATTGAAGGGCAAATAGATAACCAGCTTGCGTTTTAGTTCATTGAAATAGGTGTGATATTGGAATGCGTTAGCCAGTGAGGCTGCACTCACATAAGGCACCTCCTGACGCCACCAGATGGGCAAACTCACCGGTGTGGTCGGTGTTCTATAAACTGTTAAATGAGTGATTTTGTGGGGGTAAAGGATTTGGGCAAAAGTTCGCGACCAGAGTTGATTAAGCATGATAAACCAGGCACTTAACCCCGGTATCTTTTTTAAAAATTCACGTCGTTTCATAACCACTCTTAAATTATCTGGAATCCCTGTTACCTGACGGAATCATCTTTATTCTTTGTTCTGTAAGTGGTGCGAAAATAACCATTACCCCTTACCAATTCAAGTGATAATTATTGTATCCTGTTATTCGGTAAGAGAGAGAAGCTGTTGAATATCCAGAAAAAAACCCGCATCTAAATGCAGATGCGGGAAAAGAAAGGTTGACTATTTTAGAATCATGTTATATATCGACAGAAAAGAATCCGTATTTAGTCAATTTCCGGTTTTATTGAAAAAGTGATCCCCAAAAATGGTAATAGAAGGTACATCGTGCCGGAAATTGCCAGAGGTAGCCCATTCCTTTCTTTCCCGGCTTGCCGGTTCCCCTCTAAGCCACCTTACAAAACATGTTCAAGATCATACTAAACCCTATTTTAAATCATGTTTAAACCTGATAATTATCATTGTTTACCGATGGAGCAAGCCGTTAATTTTTCAAAGCAAGTTGATTCAAGACACAAATAAATTAAATGAACTTAATTGGCAAGGTTAATAAGGCTGTCCATATCCGGTAAGTTGTGAGGGCTGGGATTCTTCCATTGAACCATAAATTTTCAGGGGTGTCATTTTAAATGAAGCATGGGATTCAAATAAAGTCGGGAAATATCAAAATCCCCAATTGCATCCTTTGTGAAGTATTTGCGAAGTCAAAATTGGGAAACCACAATACCGAGGAGGCGGAACATCAATTTATTCGCAAGCACTTCTTAACGTTTGAAAAAAATGACATCCTTTTCCGGGAAGGTGATGATGTTAGCGGTGTGTTCTGTATTTACTCCGGGATGGTCAAAATCCTCAAAAAAGTTACCACGAATCAGGACTATATCATCCGCCTTACCAAACCGGGTGATTTACTGGGGTTAAGCTTGTTTACCACAAAACGGCACATTAATACCGCTATTGCTCTGGAGCGGGTTCAGGTATGTTACATTCCGCAATATGAATTTCTTTCTTACATCCGCAAAAATCCTGAATTATCCATGACAGTGATGAAGATATTATGTGAGGAAATTGAATTTGTGGAGAATCGAATCACTGGCTTTTCCAAAAAGAATGCCCGGGAACGGGTGGCAGAGATGTTGGTTAGTTTGAAAACCCTGTATGGAACGGATAGTGAGAAATTTTTGAATATTTTCCTCACCTGGGAAGAACTGGCAAATTTTGCCGGCACCAGCAGTTCCACCCTGCTTCGGTTAATGAATGACTTTAAAAAAATGAATTTGATTCGCATTCATAAACATAAGATTCAGATGTTAAACCTGGAGCGGCTGGCACAAATTGCCAAAGTATAACGTTGGTAACCTTGCTCTACCCATTGGAAGGCAGCATGTCGAATTTACAAAAGGCAATTCCCCAATAGCCCGTTGGTATCTCCTGTCTTCGGTTACAGCCCCCCTATTCCTTACAAAAATGCTCCGCTAAGAAAAAGTACTATTCTTTCCCTTTGCTTATCTATTAATTTAGACGCTTTAAATATTGTGGGAGACGTGGTATAACTTTCAAATCAGGAGTTTAGTATGTTTCGCATTTTAATTGCCGACAGCTTACCCGGGACAGTTCTTCAAGGTTACCAGTCTGAAACGGACATTGTTATCGATGACCGGGCAGGTATTTCACAAGAAGAACTCCGGCAGATTTTACCGGATTATGATGGTATGGTGGTGAGAAGCCGCACCAAAGTGACTGCTGAGGTATTGTCATCTTCCGGGCGGTTGAAAGTCATTGGTCGAGCTGGTGCCGGGGTAGACAATATTGATACCGCCGAGGCTACCCGCCGGGGGATAGTGGTCATGAATACTCCGGGCGGTAACACCATCGCCGCCACCGAACACACGATTGCGCTAATGTTAGCGGTTATGAGAAATATTCCCCAGGCGTATTTATCAATGAAAGAACAGAAATGGGATCGCAAGGCGTTTATGGGGCGGGAGTTGTTCGGGAAAACCATTGGAGTTATCGGATTGGGGAAAATAGGCCGGGCGGTTGCTCAGCGCCTTACGGGGTTTGGAGTGCGGTTGTTGGGATATGATCCCCTTCTCACCCAGGAGATGGCAAATCGGCTGGGAATTGAACTGGTGGACTTCGAGAGCCTCTTAACAGAAGCCGATGTGATCACAATTCATGTTCCCCGAATGCCGCAAACCATGAATTTATTAAATGCTAAGAATCTGAAAAAATGTAAACCGGGGGTCATCATCCTGAACTGTGCCCGGGGAGGAATTATTAATGAACAGGATTTGTTAGCAGCTTTGAACGAGGGGCAGGTGGGCGCAGCAGCGATTGACGTCTATGAGAAAGAACCGCCTGCTAACTGGGAATTGGTAATGCACCCCCGGGTGATTGCCACACCCCACCTGGGTGCTTCTACCGAGGAAGCCCAGATAAAGGTTGCCGATCAGATTCTTCAGCAAATGATTGAGTATTTTCGTAAGAATGTAGCCCTGAATGCGGTAAATTTTGTTTCGGTGGATGAAAAACTTCAACCGCTAATCGCCCCCTATTTTCAACTGGCACTCCGCCTCGGTATTTTCTTAAGCCAGGTTCGGAGCGCCCGGGTGCAGGGGGTTGCCATCCGATTTTATGGGGATATTACTGAATTACCCCTCGAACCGATTGCTTCCCATCTGCTGGTGGGGGCATTCAAGGCAAATCCCCTGCTGCCGGAAACTCATAATGTGGAATTGATAAACATGGTAAACGCCCTCACTGTTGCCCGGGAAAAGGGAATTGAGATTGAGATTGCCAAAAAGGATCATCCCCTCACCAGCCACACCAACTTAATCGCCTGTGATTTTAGCACCGAAGAGGGCACCGTTCATGCCGCCGGGACCGTGTATGCAAAGGATATCTACCGACTGGTGGAATTTGGCTCCTACATTACCGATGCTGAATTAGCCGATAAAATGGTGCTTGTGGAGAACGATGATGTTCCCGGAGTTATCGGGAAAGTGGGTACCATTCTTGGCGAAAAACGCATCAACATCGGTCACCTCTCCTCGGGTCGATTTAAAGAAGCCCGCACCGCGATGAATATTTTTAATGTGGAAGGTGATTTGACCGCAGACCTGGGACAGGAATTGGAATCCATCGACCATGTTCATCGGGTATGGTTGGTGGATATGGATAGCGAGATGGTTTAAACGCCGGATGCATTATTTTCCCTATACCGGCGAAGACTTTAAGTCTCTCCTTCCAATTTTTGTAAGGAAATCACATACTTTTCCCAGAAGCGATATAATTGACGAATTTTCTTTTCGAAGTGTGGTTTATTCATCAAGTCATGACATTTGTTAAGTAAGGATATAAACTTATCCTTTTTCTCTGTTTCCAGCGGTTTCCACAAAACAGCATATCCATGATATCCGAGATATAAACTTATCAACAAACGCCCAATTCTGCCATTTGCATCATAAAACGGATGGATGTACACAAACCGCTGATAAAACCGAATGGAAGTAAGAATCGGCTCAGAATCATTGCTTGATAACCATTGACAAATCGTCATTAGTTCTGAAGTTATTTTTTGAGGAGAAGTTCCCTGAAATTTCGCTGTTTTACCGCTTTTCCGATCAAACGGACCAAAATGAACCTGACCATCAAGGGGATCAGATTGTTTCCGAAAACTTCCGGCGTTGGAAAAAATGCCATCGAATATCAACTTATGAAAGTACTTTGCTAACCCAACAAACACCTCAGGAAAATTATCCTCATTTGACTTTAAGAGGTCCAATAAATCAGAAAATAGCCCTCTACCAATGACCGTATAACGTATATTGCTAAGTTTTAATGCATCCTCCGGAGAGATACCCTCTTTTGCAGAGAAGTCGGTGAGAAGATCGCGGATATGTTCAAGTTCGCTAGATTTTGGCAAGTTTTTTTAACCAATATTTTTTTCTTTTTTGGAAAGTTTTTTCGGCTTCCCTTTTCCACTCTTTGTAAATCTTGTATGAAGGAAAGACCATACTGTTCAGAGCATCACTTTCAGCCATATCAAAAATAAAAGCATATTCCATATCGCTCATCACCGGATAGAACGGCTTGTTCTCCTCTATGGGGAAATTTTTGGCAAAAAGGAATTTTGAATAATACTCTTTTATCAACTCATCCGGAATTAATTGATTCCTGGGAGTGTCTTTCCAGGGGGATTCGCTGTGCGTCATTGCTGATAAAGTGTATGGGTGAAATTCGATATAGTTTTCTACAATAAAATCAATCAACTTCTTTTCTCGTGGAGATGGTTCTAAAAATTTATTGGTATCTGGGAAAATGAATTCAGACTTATAATGCTTATACTGTTGCCAAATTTCCTTATTTACTGGACCATACTCCCATTTATAAAATGGCTCTACAATTAGCCGACTGCCTTCTACCAAAGTCCAGGCTTTCACATAAAACAGGAGTTTTTGCAGTTTTAAATGGGTGATCTTCCCTGATTGGGAAAAATTTTGTATGATGTACAAGGATAAATCGTAAATATTCATTTGTTTTTTGTTTTTTTTTTCATTGACAAATCAAAGAGTAAATCGAAACTTAACGAAAATTCTTTATTTTACCGGATGAAAAACCCCGATGACCTGAGTCTTTGAACTACCCACTCCTTTTTTCAAGGATTTGCAACATCTAAGGCAAATTGTCTATCATAAATTTGTCACCAGACTTACCCTTATTGGGAGAAATTTTTACAGTTTTTCATTGATGTTTAAAACAATATACACTTCAATAAGTTGATTGTCAATATGTTAACGTTTAATCCAATCAAACGAAAACCAATATTCTTAATTTACAACATTACCCATTTTAGATATGTAGGCAGGGGTAACTGATTGAAACCGTCATAATGAGAAGATGCTTACAGTGGGATAGTGCCCGGCTTAAAAACCAAACTGCTGCCAATCCTTGAGTAAAACAAAGGAAAGGCAGCAGTTGGCACGGAGGGGATGAGCGGGATAATAGTTCTGGTTATTTCAAAAATTTACTCTCCGGGTGTTCGGCTACCCAGGTTGACCACCGGGTAAACGAGGATGTGAATTCGGTTAATTTTCTATCGGCAAAATGACCGCTGATGCATGTTAGTCCGTCTGTCCCTGATAAATGGTACCACAAACTTTCCGTTTCGTAATCATATAGAACAAATGTGTTGTTATAGGTCCATCCACTGGAACTTAACGTCAACGTGATGTTATCAATTTCCCGACTGTACACGGCAGCCAATTGAACCAGTGGTCAATAGGCAACTGCCACGTAGGTAGAATCAAATTGCTCATCTATTATCTCCCGGCTTTTGAGTACAAATATCGGATACGCCCGGGTATCACCATTAATTGATGTGCCAATGACTAAAAAGGTAGCGTTATTGTCCGGATAACCGTTCTCACCGGGAGAAAAAAACGATGGGTCTAATATCGGTTGAATTGCGTCCGGACCCAGACCAAACTGAAATTTATCCGCTTTCATCCCATATTTTTTGACAGCATGGGTGATATCCCATTCTTTTCCGGTTCGATCCACAATTACAATCTGATTGTCGCCATCTTCTATCATCGGTTGTTTGTTTATTACCGTGGATTCACTTGGCCCTGAACACTGAATGAGGAACAATCCCAATAAGAATGTTAAAAATAAGTTTATCTGAAATCGACTCAACGTTAAACCCCGGTAATCCAGTTTTTAGTTTTTCCTAACTTCAGAAACAGGATCGCTAAAATTTGCGGAGTTCTCCGTAATATGCATTACAAAGATGAAGATAAGGAATGCAGATCACCCCACTTCCCCTTACTGCCGGGGGAGTTGCGATCCGCTTCCGGGTTATGTTGATGGATTAGTAAGATTCTCCAGAATTGCTAAAGGAAGTGAAGAAATGTCGGGATGAAAAATTGGGTTGGCTTCCTCAGGGGCAACAAGTTTAAGCAACACAAGATGCTTTTTTAGGGGGAAATGGTATGGGTTACTAAAAAATCAATTGAATGCCGTTGGTTAATTCCAGATCATGTTTTTTGACGTTCGATGGCGGTTCGTTGTCAAATCGGAATCGTAAAGCAGTTTGAAAGACAACGACCTTGCCGAGACGGAAGGTAAGGGCACTCTCTGTCAAAATTCGGTAATCGGAGAATTGCTCCGTGGATACCTGGTAATAAGCTATCAGACTGAATTTCACCCGCTCTTCAAATTGCCAAATCAGAGAGATGTAATTCGTGGAACGAACCATATTGGTCTCGATCCGTTGGTTTTCATTTAATTCTTCATTTTCCCACATGATCCCCAATCCCAGGAACAGTTGCCGTTGCAATATTTTTGAGGAGTCTTGCGTTGCATTGACGACCGGCAGACGCACCCCTCCGCCAATCAGGTTCCGGTCATTTAATAAAATAAAATCATCAAACTCCTTCTGCAAAAATGCTTCCACCAACAAATTACGGCGAAGTCTCAAAATATGACGATAATGAGCAAATCCTTTATTCACAAACACGTTGTTTCCCTGGGAACCGCGTTCGTAGGTGATTACCAGAAATGAATAATAGTTTCCGGACCGATAATCCAACCGCCCCCCGGTTTTAAGTGACAAAAAATTCGTATTGCCGGATTGGAAACCAACATTCAGGGATAGGGAGGGATGAATGCCATCTTGAAGGTCGGTTTTTCGCAACGTTTCGGTGTTCACCTGTGCCAAAATGACGATTTGCCAGCCACTTACCATCAGGGCGATGCATAAAAGAAATGAAAATTTCCGGGGATTTTTGGCTTTAAACGAAATTGAAGAACGGGTCATAAGATTCCTTTGTGATGATATTTTTTCAAACAATTAACAAAGGTCTTTTCTCGGGGAAAGAGTTGAGCCCTGGAAAATTAGCCGCCCCATTGAACACCGGTGTTGTGCAAGAGAAAATTGGCTCGGGAAGCCCGGCACGCTGTCATGATGAGATGTATAAGCCGATGTCCATCGCCGGGACGGAATGGGTTAACGCGCCCACAGAGATGTAATCCACCCCGGTGCGGGCGATATCACGCACAGTTTCCAACGTTACTCCACCGGATGCCTCCACTTTGGCTGTGCCGGCAATGAGTTGAACCGCCCGGCGCATCTCTGCGACGGTCATGTTATCCAACATGATAATATCCGCACCGTATTCCAGGGCAGTTCGAACTTCTTCCAGGGTAGAGGTCTCTACTTCTACGGGCAATCCGGTGGATTTGGCATTTTCAATCGTTTGTAACGCCGCAGCAATTCCTCCGGCTAAATGAATATGATTGTCTTTAATCATTATGCCATCAGATAATCCGAAGCGATGATTGATGCCACCGCCAACAGTTACTGCATATTTCTCCAGAATGCGTAACCCCGGGGTGGTTTTGCGGGTATCCAGAATCTTCACCGGTAAATCCTGAACCCGGGCAACAAATTGTGCTGTCAGGCTGGCTATCCCGGAAAGCCGTTGTAAAAAATTCAGGGCAACTCGCTCCCCACTTAAAATTGCCCGGGCATTTCCGGAAATAACGGCGAGTTCCTGCCCTTCGTTCACCCTGGCGCCCTCCGCAACTCTCGCCTCCCAGCGAATGGCGTTATCAAGCTGGTGGAAAACCCTTTCCGCAACCGATAACCCGGCAACAACTCCGGATGATTTGCATATCAGCCGTGCCGCGGTTTTCAACGTATCGGGGAATAAGGTTTCCGTGGTCACGTCGCCACTGCTGATATCTTCCTGTAGTGCATTTTCGATGATGATATCTACCTGCTCCCAATTCAATGAATCGGATGCCATTTTAAATCTCCTTGATAAGAATTCTGATTTAACAAGGTTAACGACTACGCACAAAATGTAAAGTGATGCCATCCACTTTCAAACAAAAAAAGCCGCCCTTATCGGATTATACTTTTGATGGAGTACCATACCGGGTTTTCCCATGTTCCATGAGCCTTTACCCTTTCCCGATTTCTTCATTTCCCCACACTCGAAGTGCAGCACAATTGCTGGTGGCGGTAAACTGCCGACAAATCCGGTCGATTCTTTCACTTAATTGTTATAATTGGATGTTCTTCGGTGAGAAAGGGTTTCCTATGCTAAAGATTGAAGAAAAGAAATTAGATGATGTGCTGGTGCTTCGATTTTACGGTAGGATTAATACGGAAAGCGTTCCGCAGGTTAAAGAAAAAGTAAGAAATGTGGTGGAAACCGACACGGCGAAAATGGTTTTCAATTTTGCCGGTGTTGATTTTATAGATAGCTCGGGGCTGGGCTGCCTGGTGACCTGTCTCCGAATGGCGGTGAAAAAGAATGGTGATATTAAAATCAGTTCCTTGCGGGAACACATCCGATCCATTATCGACGTCACCCGATTGGACCGTCTGTTTGAAATCTATGATAACGATGCGATAGCGGTACAGCAATTTTGATCTTCTCGGAAATACCTCCCCTCTTGTTCATGGAACTATTTTATTCCAGGATCGTAATCAACTATCGATTTTTGAATCCATAAACAATAAATCGAAAAACGGGAGAGTTTATTTTTTCCCCGGTGAATCCTCAGCGTTCATAAAGGATTTGAAAACAGGACGGATGAAAAACAAAACGGAGGTAAAGATATGTTTTTCTGGGATCCAACCATGATCCTTTTGATACCGGCATTGCTGTTGGCTTTTTATGCACAATTTAAAGTACGCAGTGCCTATAACCGATATAGTCAAATTCACAATGCCCGGGGATTAACCGGTTACCAGGCGGCATTACATTTGTTGCAAATCAATGGTATCCAGGATGTTGCGGTGGAGGAAGTTCCGGGTACTCTGAGCGATCATTATGATCCGCGTGATAAAACGGTGCGGCTTTCCAGCGATAACTACCGGGGTGCTTCCCTTGCCGCCATTGCTGTAGCTGCACACGAGGTAGGTCATGTCATCCAGCATGCCACCGGGTATGTGCCCCTAAAACTTCGCCATTCCATTCTCCCGGCAACCAATCTGGGCTCCATGTTAGCCTTCCCGTTATTTTTCATCGGGTTTCTGTTTAGCTTTCCGGCATTGATGGACCTGGGCATTCTCTTTTTTGCCGGGGTGGTGCTCTTCCATCTGGTTACCCTGCCGGTGGAGTTTAATGCCAGTAATCGCGCCATGAGGCAGTTGGTGAATCACGGGTTCCTGGCACGAGACGAAGCGATGGGCGCTAAGAAGGTACTCAATGCCGCCGCACTAACCTATGTGGCTGCCACGGCTGTCGCTGCCATGCACCTGCTCCGGTTAATCATCCTGCGAGGGATGGTGGATGATTCATGAATAACGTTTCGCCCACCATTACGTCGGTGGCTTTGCTTGCACCTTTTGACACGGGAGCAGACTTCATAGAACTTTTCTATCTGATTGCAGTCTTTACTTTCCCTTATCTTAAAACAGTCTTACAATGGCTGCCACTGATCATAGAAGATATGGATTGAAAATTCAATTATGAAAAATAAAAGAGCATACTATTGATAGTTTTTATCAAAAGCGTTATATTGTACTGCATAAGGAGAAGACTGGATATTTTTGATGTCTGTGCGATGAAACACATGCTATTTCTTTCCTAAACTTTATTATATTTTAGTTCGTTAATGATATCCCAAGCAATTGACGTAATTCATCATGAGAAAAAGAAAACGAAAAAACATTAATGTGTTTTTAAGAGGTTTATTGTCTGCTTTCAATATAGGTGGAGAACATATATTTTTTAAATATGATTCTGAGAAAACGCCTGCCGAAATTGACATTGAAGCGATTTGGTCAGATTGGAACGAAGTTGGAAAAGATCTGCAAAGTTCGATTATGAATCTTATTGTTGAACTGGAAGATCAAAATTCTTTAACAATAGAGAATACTAACCAGCTACATTTACATTTGAAACAACTATTAAATGCACAAAAAGAGAAAAAATCCACAGAAAAAAGATACCTCTCAGACGTTACCAGACCCATCTAAACATCCTGAGCAAAAAGAGATCCAGGAAACAATTACTCAACTCATTGCTAAGGAATTCCACGGACCTATCCCTCCTCCATCAATATTAGAGGGATATGAAAATATTTTACCGGGTTCTGCTGAAAGAATTTTAAGCATGGCTGAAAAACAGGCATCTCATAGGAGAGAAATAGAAAAGAAACTTTTAAATTCAGATATTTTTCTTGCCAAAAGAGGGCAATTATTTGCCTTTTTTATTACTATATTTGGATTTTCTGCCGCAGTGTTGTTAGGATATTTAGGGAATGGAACGGCGGCTTCGATTATTGGTGGAGGCACTTTGGCAACAATTGTAAGTATTTTTATTTTTGGGAAGAATTTTAAAAAGTAAGATTAATCTATAATATTTTTGTCGCTGATGATTCGCAGCTACTCTGTTCTGCGTGTTAAACCCAAGAATTAACAAAGAATTTTTGTAACTACTCAGGTTGGTATACCGCAAGGCACGCAACGTTCGCAACGAACAGCTGTTTATCTCTTTCACGTTCCAGCCGTTGCGTATCTGCTGCTATCACTGCGGTAAAGAAAAAGTGTTTGATGACAAAAACAGATTTCTACAGGAACTCTTTCTTCTCTACGTCCTAAATAGCTACTACCTGAGTCGTTACGAATTTTTTTTTTCGCCGGAAACTGAGACCCGGTAATATTTTGCCAATTGCATGACACGCTTTTCTGAGAGTCCTTTAATATCCCTTACCTTTCAATCCCCCTTCTCCCATTCCACGTTGAAGTTTGAGGCATCCGACATTCCGTCTTTGCAAAACAGCGTTATAAAGTTTGTTGGTAATCTACTTTAGGATAATTGCATTTCTCAGTCGTGGAATTCCCCCCTCGACGGACTTCGTCAATCGAATTTCGCAAATCGCCAATTGGACATCCTGGTTCATCTTACAAGATCTCTTAATGACGTTATTCCCTATCGGTACACGCGGTTTCCTCCCTCAAAGAGGCAGACGATTGGCGATATACGATTTAACATCGGCGAAGGGGGTACAAAATCATTACCCTTCTCCTCATTTAACCACCTATCGTTGCCTTCCCCCCCACTGGATTACGAACCCGCTGACCTACTGAACATCACAACGTGACCGCATTGTGGCTGGCTTCCCGATTATCACTTCCGGCTCACACTGCTCATCGCCATCCCGGCGATGTTCCCTGTGCTCCCATGCTACAATTCCCGAAGCGTTACAATTATTTTAGAAACCATGACGATTTTCAATAAAATTGTATTATCTTGGGTAGTTAATTGTAGCAATTCACCGCAAGGTTTGTTGCTTGATGGATTAGGAAGACAGCGTAATTTCGGTAGTTTGTCAGTGTTGTAGAAACAACCTCCCCCCTTTGAACCTTATCACCCTGTATCCTCATCCCTCGACATTCGGCGAACAGATGTGTGATTGTGCGAAATGATCTCTTTAAGCAAGAAGGACAGAAATTAAATGGAAAAGTTAGAAAAATTTGTAAAACTGGGGCTTTCTGACACCATGCTCCAGGCATTAAAAGAAAAAGGGTTTGAAGAACCCACCCCGATTCAGGAAAAGATTATCCCGCTGATTTTAGAAACCGATCGGGATTTGATCGGGCAGGCGCAAACCGGCACCGGCAAAACCGGTGCTTTCGGCATCCCGATCATTGAGAAGCTTGACGAGCACGCCCGCGGGGTTCAGGTGTTGATCCTGGTGCCCACCCGGGAATTAGCCATCCAGGTCTCGGAGGAACTCAATTCCTTTAAAGGGAGAAGGCGTCTTCAAATTGCCCCGATTTATGGCGGGCAATCCATTTCTTTACAACTGAAACGGCTGAAACGGGGTGTAGATGTGGTCGTGGGCACACCCGGCAGGGTGCTGGACCACATCGAGCGAGGAACCCTCCGATTGGACCATGTGGCGTATGTGGTATTGGATGAAGCCGATGAGATGCTGAAGATGGGGTTTATCGATGATATGAAGCGAATTCTCTCGACTACCAACCCAAACCGCATCACCCTACTCTTTTCCGCCACCATGCCGCGGGAAATTTTGGGCGTTGCCCGGAAATACATGCGCGATTATGAGAAGATCACCATCGATAAAACCACGGTGGATGTGGACCTGACCGATCAGATTTATTTTGAGGTTTCTCCCCAGGACAAGTTTGAGGCGCTCTGCCGGATTATTGACATTGAAAGCGATTTTTACGGGCTGGTGTTTTGCCGCACCAAAGTGGATGTTGACCGGCTTGCTCACCAGTTAATGGACCGCGGTTATGACGCCGAAGCACTCCATGGGGATATCTCCCAGGCACAGCGGGAAAAAATCCTGAATCGCTTCAAAAAACGGCATATCAATATTTTGGTGGCCACCGATGTTGCCGCCCGGGGAATTGACATTGTGAACCTGACACACGTGATCAACTATGCCATTCCCCAGGACCCGGATGCCTATGTCCACCGGATCGGGAGAACCGGTCGTGCCGGTAATGAAGGCACCGCCATCACCTTTATCACTCCTGACGAGTATCGAAAATTGATGTTCATCAAAAAAGCCACCCGAACCAATATCCGGAAAGAAAAACTTCCTCAAATTCATGAAATTATTAAGGCAAAGCGCACCCGGTTTAAAAACGAAGTGCAGGAGATCATTCAATCGGAAATTGATGATATCTACCGCCAGATGGCAACAGAACTGCTGGCAGAAAACGATCCCCAACAGGCATTAGCCGCTGTTCTCAAATATACTTTTCAGGATGAATTGGATCCGAATAACTATAATGAGATTCGGAATGGGTTTCGGAAAATTCGCGGCAAAACCCGTTTGTTTATTGCCCGGGGGCGGAAAGACGGCTTAACCAAACGGAAACTGGTTAGTTTTATCAGACTAAAAGCGGGCATCGATGATCGCAAGATTGATGATGCCCAGGTGTTCGATAATTTTTCCTTCATCTCGGTGCCCTTTCCGGAAGCAGAGCGAATCCTCCATGTATTCCGGCATGAGAACCGCGGTCAGCGTCCTATGGTGACCGTTGCCAAAAAAGCGAGTAAAAGAACGTGAGTTCGATAAAACTTGAAATAGAATGCAAATGAAACAGAGAACGCTGATGTACACGGATGATAGGTCATCATATTAAAAAAAATTGCGAAAATCCGAGTCCATCCGCGTTCGATTTTTCTTATGCCGAACTGACGTTAAAGGCGGGTAGCTGTTGTTCGGTAAGTGTGGATGTATCGCACGGAAAAACCGGATGGCTGATTCGATAGTTCTATTGGGGAGATTCGGATAGGGGTTTATCTTCCGAGATAACCTCCAGACGGTTGCGGGCTACCAGAGAAGGGCTGTAATAAACTTTACCCTTTCCATCTACGATGAAATAGGGCAGATGAAATTGCGGGTTGTCTTTTAGATGACGGATTCCCGCTACAAATGCATAGGTGGCGATAGCATCGGCTTCTTCCGCTGTTGGAGCTAAAATTGTAACACTCTGGCATCGAGCAGAAGGAAGACCACTCCTCGGGTCGATGATATGGTGGTAGCGCTTGCCCTTAATGATAGCAAACCGTTCATAATCTCCACTGGTGGCGACGGCATAATCGCTTAATTTAAATCTGGCGATGATGCGATCCAGATGCCGGGGGTGTTTAATTCCAACCCACCAATTTTCGACACCGTCTTTTTTTCCGGAAGTATAGATATCGCCCCCGGCATTGAGAAAAAACTGATGAATATTATTTTTTCTCAGAACATCCACACCGCGGTCAATGGCATATCCTTTGGCAATGCCGCCCAGGTCAATTTTCATCCCTCTCTTCTCCAGATAGACAGTGGTATCCCTCTCATTCAGAATCATCCTTTTATAATTGACCAATGGCAGCAAAGCAGCAAGTTCCTTTTGGGACGGGATACTGATTTGTTGATTCATATTGTTGTTGCTAAAGCCCCACCGGTAGGTAAGAGCACCAATGGTAACATCGAATAGCCCGTTAAATCTCTCCGAGTAGCCTTTCGCCCGTTCTAAAATCCGAAACGTTTCATCGCTCACTTTCACCGGTCTCACACCGGCGTACCGGTTTATCCGGTTGATTTCACTGGTAGGAATTTGAAAGCTAAGCAGGTTTTCCACCCGGGTCATTTCCCGGTAAGCCAGCAACAGTGCTTTTTGACAGGTGGCAATATCCGGTCCCTGCACATCCGTTTCAACCTCGGTTCCCATCAAGAATTTGCTGACTTTTACATTATAGAATGTACCGGGTTGGGAATAACCTGTTAGAACAAATCCGGATAACAGCAGAAAAACAATATAACAGATTTCCTTTTGCATGATTAAAACGTTATCCCGTCCACCGTTGACTCATTTCCGCCCTCAATGACCACCCGTAACCGGTTGGGAATACACACCAGGCTTTGCCCGGGTCGGTTCACTGCTCCCAACTCCATACAGGTTTTATGATTGCAAGAGGCGGATACTATTTTGACGGAACCGTTTTTTACCGCCACATCAATATAGCCTTTTTCCCCGGTGGCTCGGTAGGTGGTGATATTGTTCTTCACCGGTATCTGGTGGATTAAGACATCTCCGCTAAAAATATTTATTTTTTGGGCTGTTTGCCCTCTAACAGCGGAAAAAAAGCGTAGCAAGGTTGGGTTTTCAAATTCTTTTGGAAGTGACAACATTTCTGCCGTCTTCCTCAGACGGTTTGAAAAGCGATCATCTTTTTTGTAAAAATCAATCAATTGCCCTTCTTTTACGAACACAATATCACCCACATGATGCCCGGAAAGTTGATATTGAGTAAAATCAATGCGATGACCTTTCAAAAAAGAAGACTTTATCAATCGATCGATATGCTGGATCGCGAATGCCGGATTGTCTGTTACCACATCGATGGAAAAGTGAACATGACCGGCAGTGGTTGCATACACTTTTGTATTTAACACTCCTGTTCCGATGAACAATGCTCCGGATAAGAAGAGTGAACTTCTCTTGAGAAATTCTCTACGATTCATCTTCCGGTCCTTCCTGGGTTAAGATTTTAAATTTTTAAATTCGGATACTTCATTTCGAGACGGAATCGCCATCCCCTGAGGTCTTCAGAGGGGCTTTTAGAGCTTGTATCTTATTCCCACATTAAAATAAACAGCCGACAACACTTTTCTTCCTGTAAACCAATCCGGTGAAGCCGTATGTCGTCGATACCAGTTTAAACTGAAATCATATTGAAGTCGGTCATTATCCAGGAATGGTAAAGCGCTTTGTTCGCCTCCCCCGTAAATGGTTAATTTC
>CAYYGL010000011.1:0-223 GCA_964471235.1 uncultured Calditrichaceae bacterium | reverse complement strand
CGGCTGTCATGAACGGTTCGGGAGTGCGGTATTCGCTTTTAAAGAAAAAAGCTTTATTCTGAAAGTAGGTGCGAAGCCCCACTCCCAGTATGGTAAACCGCGACAAATGTCGTTGATAAAGGCTGGAGATGGTATGAGAGCGGATGTCCCAGGAGTCCCAATAATAGCGGTAGCCCATGGTAAGAGAAGATAGCGGATTGAGGCGGTAGACAAAACGATTCGC
>CAYYGL010000010.1:0-46131 GCA_964471235.1 uncultured Calditrichaceae bacterium | reverse complement strand
CTTTCCATCGCCCATGCCAAACGCCGGGAAGCGAGCAACAGAAAATGTTGAACTCTAAAGAAAATGACTGAACCGTGGGATTTACTAATAAAATTCGGATTGGAAACCGGGAGTCGAACGCACATGATTACCTGGATGGAAATGGATAATGAAACCGGTTCATTCGGCAAAGCCCTCTGGCATCTGGAATCCGACACCAGGAAAATTCCTCTGCCCCAAACCAGCAGCGAATATATTATTGCCGTTATCGAAACATCGGGAATGGGTTTGGTAAATGTATATATCCACCGAAAACGAAATGGGCAATCAGGAGTTGTGGGCATTTTCCGGCGATGATATTTTTGATGGAAATCCGTACGAATCCCCAATCCAATTAATATTCATTATTATTCAAGAAATGATATTGCACTGTAAATTTTTTCATAAAAATTTGCTGTTGTAAATTAATTTCTATTCTGCTATCCTTTTGCCTGTTAAATACGACCAAAACAGTCGGGTTTAACACTTGCTTTAGATGGCGCTATCGATTTCCTGTTAAGTCGTATGCTTTGATTTCAAAGTAGATGTCATTCACCAGGCACCAGGAGGAAATAAATGAATCGATTTCATATACAATTGCTATGTACAATTTTGATTGGGGTTCTTTCATCCACAATAGTTGCCCAGCCCACCCGCCAGGACACCCTGAAAGAATTGCTGCGTAAAGTGGATATTCTCACTCGTATGCTGGAGCAGCAACAATTGGGTGAGGTTGCCGGGGAAGAAACCCAACCCACCGGCGGAGTGGGCCCGGCAGCATCTCATATCTATTCCCAAAAAAGAAACGGTGCCTCCCTGGCAGGTTATGGGGAGATCGTATACCGGAATTATTCTGCCACCAGGGATAATGATCGGAAATCCGATAAAACCGATCAAATCGATTATCTAAGGAATGTTTTGTATGTGGGATACAAGTTTAACAACCGCTTCTTATTCAATAGCGAAATAGAGATTGAGCATGCGGTTGTCGGGGAAGAGGGACCTGGTGAAGTTGCCCTGGAATTCGGTTATATTGAAGCCATCCTTTCTCAAGCCCTCACTATCCGCGGTGGAATGCTATTAATTCCGGTGGGCATCATTAACGAATTGCATGAGCCACCAACATTTTTTGGAGTGTTGAGACCCCGGACAGCACGTCAAATCATCCCCACTACCTGGCGAAGTACCGGCATTGGTCTGTTAGGGTCTACATCGAACGGCTTTTCCTATAGATTATACCTTGTAGAAGGTTTAAACGCTGTAAATTTTTCAGCCAGTGGGATTCGCAGCGGCAGACAAAGCGGTGCTAAAGCCATTGCCGAAGATTTCGCCCTCACCGGCAGATTGGAGTACGCTGGAATTCCGGGATTAACACTGGGAGCATCTTTTTTTACCGGTAACAGCGGGCAGGGGCTCACTGATTCTACCGGAAAAGAAATTCAGGCAAACACCAGTTTGATTGCACTTCACGGCATCCTGAGGCGTAATGGGCTGGAACTTCGAGCGCTTTATGCCATGAGCAGTCTGAGCGATGTCACCCGGCTGAATCAAACCCTGGGACTGAAAGGCAACGCTTCCATCGGAAAGCGGCAAAGAGGGTTTTATATGACCGCAGCCTATGATGCCCTTCGATTGATAGCTCCGGGGAGTGAAGCCCAACTCCTTCCTTATTTTCAGTATGATGCTCTTGACACTCAGGATGATATCCCTGCGGGATTCACAAAAAATCCAGCGAACCGTCAATCTATCGTCACCATTGGCGTTTTGTTTAAACCGATTCCCCGTATCGGGTTAAAAATTGACTATCTTAACCGGAATAACGATGCCGGAGACGCAATTGATCAGTGGAATGTGGGATTAAGCTATTTGTTTTAAATTTCATCAGTCAATGAATATGGTTGGCACCAGGGGAATGATGTATAGATGTAATCTTATCTTTTGGATCACGTTGGCAATGCTCGGGAGTGGAATCACCCCGGGCATGTGCCAGGTGTTTAAAACCCGGCAACAAGTATTGCAGGAGGTTTTTGCCGGGGAAGATACGGTGATTCGGAAAACACTTTTTCTGGATGATGCCCAGCTTAAGGCAATTCAGGAAAAAAGTAACAGTGCCCTGAAATCTCCGGTAATCACATATTATCTTGGTATGAAAAACCAACTGCCCACTAAATACGCTTTCTTTGAGGATAAAATTGTTCGCACCAAAAAAGCAATCATCCTGGTTGTGGTAACACCGGCTCATAAAATTGAACGTCTGGAGGTATTAGCATTCGATGAACCGAGGGATTATTTACCCATTCCCAAATGGTTCACACTGTTTATTGGCAAATCCCTGTCGGATCAATTGTTTCCCGGTAAAGGGATACACGCCGTAACTGGTGCGACATTGAGCGTCCGCGCTTTTACGGAGTTAGCACGCCAGGCATTGGCAATTCAGGAATTAATCGGAAAGGAAACCCCATGAAATATATGACAAACGGAGCATTTCGATACAAACCGTTAATGCGGATTACCCTGATCGCCACCCTTATTTTTCTCTCCGCCTTTTGGGTAACCACGGCCGTTATGTATTTCTCCCGTATGAACTTGACCCCGGCATCGGTGGTCGCCTATTACCGGGGCTCCGAAGCCCTCTTCACCCAACCTCGAACGTTTGGAACCATGTTAGAAGTCACGCATGGTCACCTGCCAGTTATGGCGCTGGTAGCGCTGTTGCTAACCCACTTGTTCATTTTTTCCGGGTATTCGAATAGGATCAAAATTGCTGCGGTTATCACACTTTTTGCATCGGCCTTTTTAGGCGAAGCCGCCAGTTGGCTGGTGCGCTTTGTTCACCCAATCTTTGCCTGGTTGAAAATCGCCTCCTTTATCAGTCTGGAGATATCCATGGCATATCTTATCTGGATGCTGTTCGCGATGCTGCTCTCCGGACCACCCGTCTTTAAAGTATCTCATGCCTCGAAACACGATTCCGGAGCTATTTCGGAAGACGAACCAGCCGGCAAATCTCATCACTTATGAACAAACGGTCCATTCAAGCTGCAACCGTTTCCCATGCCTCATTTCCTCAGGAACACCGGTATGTTGGATGCTTTTGGAAAATGTAGCGGGAAAAGTATTTCATTTCTTGCAAATTTAAAATTTCTCTTATAAACTTTTATATATCATCAAAGCACAAGGGGAGGTTTATCCGGGAAATTACCGAGATTGGTTATCTCGTTTTCTTCACTAATCTTAACAAGTTATTAAAAAACGGAGGTGTTCACATGAAATATTTAGCCACATGCGTATTGTCATTCCTTGCAATATTGACTTTTTTTATTCATGCCGAACAGCGGGTGGTATTGGTGGAAGAATCTTCTGCGGATAACTGACCGTACTGTCCGGCTGCCAGTTCGGCAATCGAAGAAGTGGTGCACGACCTGGGGCGAACCACGGTGGTGCATATTCGCTATGGTGCCTGGGCATCTGACGACTACTATCAAAACAATCCTGCTGAAAACATTGCCCGCATTAATTATTACGGAATTGGCATTTCCACACCTCAATGTCTGGTGGATGGAGTTCATCACATGCTCGGTTCCGGGGAAATTGCCGCCCAGGTTCGTGGGTATGTAGAAGACGACATGCAGGTCCCCTCCCCGTACCGCATCAAAATTTCTGCCAACCATGTTGACCACACGGTTACGGTGACGGTCGTCGCAGTCGGTCAACCCCCATCGTTTGGCGATACATACTTACGAATTGCTATGATTGAAAAGGAATATGACTGGGCTTCTCCTCCCGGTACGAATGGTCAAACTCACTTTGAAAATTGCATGTTAGATATGGTGCCCGATGCTCAGGGAACGTTGTTGAATATTGCTCAGGGGGATAGTCAAACGGTAACTTATAATTACAACGTAAACCAGGTAAATTTTCATCCTCCCCAATTGGATGCCCTGCTCTCGGTCGTTGCTTTTGTTCAATACGAAGTTACCCATGAGGTCTTACAGGCGGCATATCATGAAATTGGTGTGAAAACAGGCAGTCTGATTAGTGGCGCCTTATTGGATATAAACAACAATGCCACTCTTTCTGGTTATGCGTTTAACAATTCACCGGTTGCATTGGATATTGATCTGGGCATTGGGGGAACCATTCCCTCCGGATGGCTGGTCACTGCCAGCGGGGAAAATGGGGAAAATATCCCGGTCAATAATGGGAGTACCACCATTACCGTGGCAAGTATGGATACTTTCCAGTACGACATTACCATTGATCCGCAGGGAAACGGGGGAGCGACTTTCCTGACGGCAAATACGGCGTTGTCATCTAATCCTGCTATATCCGCCACCACCACTTTTACCGCAACCACCCGGGATGTGGATGTTATTGTGGTGGATGATGACGGTGGGGCTTCCTATGAAAGTTATATACTTGATGAACTTGCCCAGTTACCCTACAGCTATGGTCTGGTTTCCATCAATTCCGGGGATTTAGCGCCTAATGACCTCCTCGGGGTACCGGTGGTGATCTGGAACTGCGGAATTGCTGAACCGACGCTCAACCAGCAAGACCGGGATGCGCTGGCAAACTATCTGGATAACGGCGGCAGACTTTACCTGAACGGGGTTGATATCGCTTACGAGTTAGCCGATTCCACCAGCCCGTACTTCTCTACATCCAGTCAGGAATTCTTTACCAATTACCTCCATGCCACTTATGATGAACGAGAATATAACTCGGTGGCAGTGGTAGGAATAAACGGCGATGAAATCACTAATGGAATCAGCTTAATGGGTTTGACGGACGGCAGTGGAGCCGGTACCATTGACCATTCCGCCGGTCGATATGCCAACCGCATTTCCCCTGGCGATGCCAACGCCTCACCCATCTTTCACTTCTTTCTCCATAATACCCATTATGCCGGAATTAAAGCGCTTCACAACTCCAACGGAAGGGTAGTTTTCACCACTTTTGGCTTTGAGACAATCGCAGAAGCAAGCAATCGTTCCCTGCTGGCACAACGGATTGTAGAGTGGCTCACCCCCTCCACCGAAATTGATGAACCGACCCTGGCAGGCACCCCGGTTCGGTTTGAACTGAAGGCAAATTTTCCGAATCCCTTTAACCCGGAAACCCGCATCGAATACACCTTACCGCAGGGCGAGGGGCTCCGGCAGGCACAGCTAACAATATACAACGCTATCGGCCAGCAGATCGTGACATTAGTAGATGAACCGCAAACTGCCGGGCACTACCGGGTAACCTGGAATGGTAAAGACGAACATGGAAACGAAATGGCAAGCGGGATATACTTTTACCAATTGCGGTATGGGAAATACCGGGCAACCCGGAAAATGATTTTTCTACGATAGGATATAAGAAGATGGTTCACCCGGGTTAAATATGATTCGGTGCGGCGATCATTTAGCATCATGATTGCCGCACCTTTTTTATATATCACCTAATTTTTTTAAAATGAGTGGGGTCCTGGCAGGCTTTTCGGGACCAATCTGAATTGCCTTTTCCAAACGGTTTCGGGCATCGGGAATGGTTTCCGGTCGGTTGGTATGGATTTCCAGAATTGCTTCCCCGGTGTTCACTGCGTCGCCAACTTTCTTAAATAGAATAATGCCTGCCCGGGGATCGATCTTATCTTCGGCAGCCAGGCGGCCGGCACCCAATTCCACAGAAGCCATACCGATCTCATAGGTGTTCATGTGCCGGATGTAGCCATCGTGTTTTGCATTAACTTGAACGACTTGATCGGCAACTTTATATTTGTCCGGGTGTTCCAGGTATGAGACATCTCCGCCCTGTGCCCGGGCAATCTCCACAAATTTTTCAAACGCTTTCCCACTGGCAATTGCCTGTTCACACATGTCTCGTGCCTCATTTACGTTCCCGGCAACTCCTCCCAGAATCAGCATGTAACTGCATAATGCATAGGTAACCTCCATCAGGTCCGAGGGTCCATTCCCGCGAAGACACCGTAAACTCTCTTCAACTTCCAACCAGTTTCCAATGGCATATCCCAGCGGCTGCTCCATAGAGGTTAGTAATGCAACCATCTTTTTCCCAAACTGATGCCCAATTTTTATCAGATTGATCGCCAGAGACTCTGCTTGTTCCGGAGTTTTCATAAACGCCCCGTTTCCATATTTCACATCCAGCACCAATCCATCAATTCCCTCGGCAATTTTTTTACTCATGATGCTGGCGGAAATCAATGGGATACAGTCCACCGTGGCGGTAACATCCCGCAGGGCATAAATGCGTTTATCCGCCGGTACCAACTCGGCGGTTTGCCCAATAAGACAAGCCCCGACAGATTTTAACACTTCACGGAATTCCCCCAGTGATAAATTTGTTCGGAAGCCAGGGATGGAATCCAGCTTATCCAGGGTTCCCCCGGAATGCCCCAATCCCCTGCCGGAGATCATTGGCACCACCACCCCCTGGCTTGCCACGATGGGAGCTAATATTAACGAGACTTTATCACCCACCCCACCGGTGCTGTGTTTATCCACCTTGGTACCCGGTATATCCGATAAATCCAGGGCAATCCCGGATTGGATATACGCTTTGGTTAACGCAGTTGTCTCCTCGTAATCCATGCCGTTTAAATAAATTGCCATCAGCATGGCCGTCATCTGGTAATCGGTAATATGGTTCGCCATAAATTGGGAGATAAAAAAAGAGATTTCTTCCTCGCTTAAGCGATTCCCATCTCTTTTCCGGGCGATCAATTCTGAAGGGGTCATTTCCGATTCCTTTTCTTTTCAAATCCACCTTATTGCAAAAACCATGACAGCAAAAAAAATAAAAATTCCCGAACCCCTTGAGAACCAAGCAGGGTACCGGGAATTGAATAACAGACTATCCACCCTGGAACGTGGGGGTTCCGGGCGTGTGGGTCAATGAGGTGTGAGTTGTGAAATATCTTCCTTCACTTCCTGAAGCATTTGCCAGGCAATTTCCGGGGTTCGGGCTTCCACAATGGCACGCATAATCGGCTCTGTATTGGATTTCCGTAAGTGAATCCACCCATCGGATTTATCGATTCGCAGTCCATCGGTAAAATCAAGCTGTTCATTCTTATATTTCATCGAAAAGAACTTGATGACCGCGTCGGGATCAACATTGCCCAGAGGCATTTTGTCTTTTAGTATATAATATTGGGGAAGTGTTTGCTTTAGTTCGGTAATGGAGCCACCCCATTCTGCCAGATGTTGAAGGGTTAACGCAACCGCTGTCGTCGCATCTCTTCCCAGGTGTACCTCCGGCAGTATCACTCCCCCGTTTCCTTCGCCGCCAATCACCGCCTCCACTTCCCGCATCTTTTGAGATACATTTATTTCGCCGACTTTGGTCTTGTGAAGCACACAATTGTAATAGTTTACAATATCATCAATGGTCCGGGAAGTGGATAAATTAATAACCACCTCACCTAATTTTTTGCTCAGAATAAATTTGACGGCTAATGCCAGGGTGAGTTCTTCTCCAAGCGGATTTCCATCATTCCCAATTAAAGCGCAGCGATCAGCATCGGGATCAATCGCAATACCCAAATCCGTTTTGTGGGATCTCACCGTTTCACTTAACTCGGTTAAATTTTGGGGAATCGGTTCCGGGGTATGGGCAAAGAAGCCGGTTTGTTCCAGATTTAATCCCACAACCTCACAGCCGAAATGTTCCAATAAGCGGGGAATAATAACGCCACCGGCTCCATTCACACAATCTAACGCTACTTTAAAATGCTTGCTGCGAATCAGTTCCACATCGATGTAGGGAAGCTGAAGGATTCGTTCGAGATGATCCTCAATTGCCGAGGGATACAATTTTTCCGTTCCTAATTCTTTCCAATTGGCATAGGTAGCAGAAAGATGCTCGGCACGTTTATATACTTGTGTAATTTCCGCCTCGGGCAAAAACAATCCATCGGCTCCAATAAACTTCAATCCGTTCCATTGGATAGGATTATGACTGGCAGTGATGGCAATCCCCCCGGCGGCATGCTGTTTCTTTACGGCAATTTCAATGGTAGGTGTCGGTGCAATTCCGATATCGATCACATTACATCCACTGGCAATCAATACCCCTTTCACGACAGGCCGTACAAACGATTGGCTGATGCGAGGATCACCTCCCAACACCACAGATTTACCCGCTAAAGGCAGAGCAAAAGCATGAACATAGTTTACAATTGTTTCCGGAGTTAATGTATCCCCGACAATTCCCCGGACACCGGAAACACTGGTCATCAAATTTCTCAAATGGTATTTACCTCCCCTTCAAACTTTTTTTGCCGGATGACACGTCACATCATGATTATTAAGGACACCTAAAGGTGGGTATACTACATCCATGAGAAATGTATTTTTCACCATGGTCTATTTCATTCAATATTTTACAGAAATAATCGTAAATTTTGGGAACGTGACTGATGGCGAAGTCGGCTCAGGGCTCGCTCTTTAATTTGACGAACTCTTTCCCGTGTTAATTTAAGCCGTTCCCCAATCTCTTCTAATGTATATGGGCGTTCATAATCTACCCCGAAATACATTTTGATAATTTTCTCTTCCCGGGGGGTTAATGTTTTCAAAACCCGGCGAATTTCTTCCCGGAGAGACTCCTTCACCAAATCGCCATCCGGCATTTTACTATCCGGATTGCGAATAATTTCTTTCATGGTGCCATCTTCAGAACGTTGGAACGGCTGGTCTAAGGAGATATGAAACGCACTGCTGCTCATCGCTTCGGAGATGTCCGGAATCGAAATCTCCATTTCGTCGGAAATCTCTTCAAAAGATGGTTCCCGGTTATATTTCTGCTCTAATTCCCGAACCAATTGATTCACTTTACTGATCAAACCGACCCGATTCAAGGGAAGTCGTACCACACGGGAATATTCAGCGAGGGATTTCAAAATTGACTGGCGTATCCACCAAACGGCATAAGAGATAAATTTAAAGCCCCGAGTCTCATCGAACCGTTTGGCGGCTTTTATCAACCCCAGGTTACCTTCGTTTATCAAATCGGTCAATGGCAAGCCCTGGTTTTGATACTCTTTGGCGACTTTTACGACAAACCGCAGATTAGCCCGGATTAATTTCTCCAGGGCTTCCTGGTCTCCCTGTTTAATGCGACGGGTTAATGTAATCTCTTCGTCGGGGGTTAATAACGGAATCTGGCTGATTTCATCTAAATACTTCTCTAATGAAAAACGATATCTGGATCGGTAGGAACGTAGCTCTTGTGCCATCCACACCCTCGCTCTTTATGTTAAACCCAATAGAAACAAAAAAATAGGTCAAAAATCGCTTTTTAATATAATAATTCCGGCGGTTTAAGTCAAAGAAAAAATTTATAAGATAAACAAAGACAAAAATATAAGAGATGTCAAAAATCACAAATTAAAAAATTAAAGTAATAGATATGCATTTTATTTAATATAAATTATGTTGATGCAAAAAGCAAAGAGATGTTTGATCGAGACGATAATTTATATGTTCACAAGTATCGGGTTTGTGAAAGGTGGTTTACCCTCCGAAAACGATTTAACCTGAATACCAGAAAATATTTGCCTGTAACACTTTTTGCGTTCAGATACAGTTTAATACAAAATTCTTGACACAAATAAACGAAACCCATAAATTAGATTATGCAAAAGCGGGAGTAGCTCAGTCGGTAGAGCATCAGCTTCCCAAGCTGAGGGTCGCGGGTTCGATTCCCGTCTCCCGCTCAAATTATACGGTAGAAATGAATCATATCTTTCCGCTCTTTATCACCTTAGCAATACCTTTTGTACTGATAGATTTCATTTTTTCATAAATATAATTCACGCTTGATTGCTTTTTTGGACGGCCATCAATAAATAAGAGCGTTTGACGATGTATTTTGTGAGAATATTACCAAACGCATCACCCTTCTCCCTTTCCCCGGTAAAAAATCTTACTCTTGACCGGTATCACATCCAGCTAACCTCCAGACCGATACATTTCTTCGCAACCAACAAACTAACATCGGAGGATAATTATGAAACGTTTCATAAGCCTCGGGCTTGCTTTCATTTTGGTAATGTGTCTCAGCATTAACGCCCAGTATTATCAGCATCAACCCGGCATGGGTGGCATTGATTGGACTTCGCAGATTGTTCGAGCCACTGGTTATGGTGCTCCGAATCCCAATTTACCTCCTGGTGCGCAGCGCGCCAGCGCCATTGAAGCTGCCAAAACAGTCGCTTTACGGAATTTGTTACAAATGGTCAAGGGGATGTATATCAATTCCGAGACAACTGTAGAAAATGCCATGTTAACCAGTGATGTAATCCACACCCAGGTAGAGGGAATTGTTCGCAACTTTCGGGTGGTCGATACCCGCTATATGTCAACCGGTGATATCGAGGTTGATGTTGAAGTACCACTCTCTTCGTTCTACGAAATCCTCTCGCAAATACCCGGTGGTTTACCTCCTGCGGGACAGCCCGGTCAACCCGGTCAACCCGGCTATCCCGGTCAACCATCCCCGGGCACTGCTAATGCTGTTTACACCGGCTTAATCATCGATGCGACCGGTTTAGGGGTGCATCCGGCGCTGGCACCGAAAGTTCTGGATGAACAGGGGAATGAAGTTTATGGCACCGGGTATGTGAGTCGAGATTATGCGGTTCAGGTTGGGGTGGTAGGATACGAGAAAGATTTAACCCGTGCCCAGAGCAACGAACGGGTGGCTGGCAATCCCTTAGTTGTAAAAGCGCTTCGGGCTGCCGGCAAAAACAAAACCGATGTGGTGATCAGCTCGAATGATGCTCAGATGATTCGCAATGCCGCCGCAAATCTCAATTTTCTGCAACAATGTAAAGTAATGATCATCTTAGACTGAAAGGGAGATTCGACATGAGAACAATCATCACAACCTTCATCACCCTCAGCTTCTTTGCGCTTTTTTTAAGTTGCGGCAGCAGCGAAAAAGCCAGAGAAGCACGTTCCGAAGTGGATACACCGGAAGTCCATTATGACCGGGGTAAGGCGCTCATCAATAAGGATAATTATAACGATGCCATGTTTGAGTTCAAGCAGGCAACCAGCCTGGATCCCAAATTTGCACCTGCTTATGAAGGGATGGCATGGGTTTACCTGGATCAGAACGACCTGAAAGCAGCCGAAGAAGCTGCCAACAAGGCATTAGACCTGGACGGTAAGTGGGTACTGGCAAAACTTGCCAAAGCGCGTATCAAAGCCAAACAGGAGAAGTATAAGGATGCCATAAAAGAAGCGAAAAAAGCAATCAAGGATATTCCCGGGTCTTCGGTTCGGGATAAACGTGCGGCACAAATTCAGGCATATCTCATCCTGGGAGATATTTACAAAGAAGCCAACATGTATGATGAAGCCCAGAGAGCCTATCAACAAGTGCTGGAAATTGACAAGCTCAACATGAAAGCCAGCCAGGCAATTAAAGATTTGGCTGCTTATAAGACAGCAACAACCGGTCAGCGCCCGGAATTAAGGAAGATTGCCAGTAAAAAAGAAATAACCCGGGCTGATGTGGCGGTCTTGTTTGTTCTGGAATTGCCGTTAGACAAAATATTCCGTCAGGCGCCGCAATCCCAGCAAGCAGGCTGGCATCCCCCCACTCAGAACGTCATGGGGCAACGCAAATCCGAAACCGCCGGTGAGATGCTACCGCCCGATGTCCCGGAAGACCACTGGGCAAGATCCTTTATCAAAGAAGCTCTTGATAAAGGGGCGATGGAAACCTTACCGGATGGGAATTTTCATCCCGATGAGAAAGTAAATCGCGCGGAATTTTCCCGTATCATCGAAAAATTTATGATTCGTTATTGGAATGACCCGAGCCTGGAAACCAAATTCTTTGGCACTACTTCACCTTTCGCGGATGTAAATAACACCAGCCCGATTTTTAACGCAGTGATGGTGGTTAGCAGCCGCAATATCATTCCGGGATATGACGACGGTACCTTTCGCCCCTTAAATGGTGTTAATGGCACGGAAGCATTAAACATTATCCGAAAACTGAAAGCTGAGTTATAAGAAAGCTTGGGAATATGAAACCATATCTTAATCGTTCATTGACAGTTTTAGCTCGCACATTTCTGTTGTTCTGCTTATTACTGGGATTCTCCGCTCAACAGCCAGCTCCTACCGGCGAGGATGAACAAGAAGTGGTTGCCAAAGGGATGGGCGCCATCATTGCCGGCGATGAGGCAAAAGCGCATGATGACGCCCTGGCAAATGCACTTCGCAATGCCGTGGAACAGGTGGTTGGAACCATGGTTCAATCGGACGTGCTGGTTCAAAACTACCAGGTTGTGGAAGATAGAATTTATTCCCGTACTTCCGGCTATGTGAAATCCTATCAGACTATTAGCAGCACCAAACGCGGAGACAATATTCTGGAGGTAACCATCCGCGCAGTGGTGAAAAAGGGCGACCTGCAGAATGATTTGAACGCCATTGGCTTGCTGATCAGTCAAAAGAATAAGCCCCGTGTCATGGTGCTGGTGGAAGAACATAATATGGATAAATATTACTATGCGTATGATGTTGATCTGAACACCACAGAAACAGAACTAACCAACAAGTTCCTGGAGAAAGGATTCACCTTTGTTGACAAAAATGTGATAGCGGGCAAATTGAAGCGGGAAGCCGTTCTGGCAGCACTTGAAGGAGATCAAAACATGGCGCGAGCGATAGCTCAACAAACCGGCGCCGAAGTGTTGATCATCGGTAAAGCCGCTGCGAAAGCATCTTCCGGTGGACCGGCTGTGCTAAGGGAAGCCGGCATGGTTTCCTGTCAGGCAACCATTAACCTGCGAGCGGTGGAAGCAGATAACGGCAGAATTATAGCAACGACCTCACAACAGGCGGCGGCGGCCCATATCGACCAGATGACCGGCGGTACGCAGGCATTACGCAAAGCTGCAGATATGGCAGCCGAAGACCTGACGCGTAAAATCCTGGAAAACTGGCGCTCCGAAGTGTACGGCAGCAGTAGCATTCAGTTAAGAGTTCTGAACGTCCCCTCCTTCACCGATTTGATTAAATTTAAAAACATGCTAAAAAGCTATATCCGGGGAGTACAGAATATATATCAACGCGACTATAGTGCCAATACCGGTTTGTTGGAATTAGAGGTCCGCGGCTCTACCAACCAGGTTGCCGAAGAACTGGTCACCAAGGATTTTACCCCTTACCAGGTTCAGGTGGTGAACACTTCGGCGAATAGCATCGTTATCAAACTAAGCATGAAGTGACTGCTACCGATGGCAGGTTTAGTTGAATTGTTGCACAATGCGTTTCGTTGACCTGAAACGCATTGTGCCTTTTTTTGTACGGTTTTATAAAAAAATGTTGGTTATTTTGGAAAAAATTATCACTATTAATTGAAATCGGCTGAGCTTAAGTTTCAGGATGATTATCAACGCCAGGGAAATGAGTCATGCCGATGTTCAACTTGATATTCCATTATCGTTCATTTATCATAGTTAACTAACGTAACCTGCAAAAAGAAGGAAGGTTAAAAATGATGAAGCGGATCGGAATTTTGGGTTTCGTAACTATTTTTCTCCTCCTGGGCAATCCCTGTTTGGTAACCGCCCAGAATTTAAAAAATTTGAAAAAAAGAATTGCGGTGGTTCAGTTTGAAGACAAAGCAAATTATGGGCATAATGTGGGCACAGGCATTTCGGACATGCTGGTGACCTCACTGGTAAAAACCGGGAAATTCATTGTTCTGGAACGGGAGGAGTTGGATAAAGTTTTACAGGAACAGGGACTGGGATTAAGCGGCGCCGTCACGCCGCAAAGTGCAGCACAGGTGGGTAAATTGTTAGGAGTCGAGTTAATCGTCACGGGAAGTGTATCGGAGTTTGGCGAAAAAAAATCATCAATTGGGGGTGCCCTGAAAAGATTTGGGGCAAGCATTTCATCCCGGGAAGCGCGGTCTGTGGTTGATATCCGTTTGATCAACACCACTACCGGCGAAATCGTTCTGGCGGAAAGCGCCGAGGGCAAAGCGAAATCGCGCAGCCTGGATAAAGTTCGCTTTGAAGATCTCGACTTTGGCAACCCGACCTCATGGGATCAAACAATACTGGGGAAGGCGGCAAGACAATCCGTCGATAAATGTGTGAAAGCCATCGACAAAGCGATGAAGAATATTCCCTGGCAGGGAAAAATCATTAAAGCAAACCCGGATGGAACGGTGTATATGAAACCGGGTTCAGCGGGAGGTGTGCAACCGGGTATGGAATTTGTCGTTTATCATCCGGGTGAAGAATTGATTGATCCCGATACCGGTTTATCTTTGGGAAGTGAAGAAAGCATGATTGGGAAAATTAAAGTGGTGCAGGATGTGGGGAATGGAAAAGCCTGTAAAGCGATAGTGGTATCCGGTTCCGGTTTTGCTGCCGGGGATTTTGTAAGAGTAAAATAAAAAAATTCCCTTATACAGATTTTCTCGTTGGAGATAAACCTGCGCTTTCAGCTTTAACCGATTGGAAATATAAACAATCAGGGATGAATTTCAGTGCTTCATTAACCGATTTAACAATGGAGTATCTTATGCGTCGAATTGTATGGTTTGGTTTGGTTATCCCGATGCTGCTTATTGTCTTCTCAGCGATGCGCACCTCCCAGGAACCCATTGGCAAAATCACATTCCCGCTGAATAGAGTTTTCGTGATACCGGCCGGCACTTCGGATATCAAGTATGCCCAATTTAATATGGACGTTTTCCCGGGTGACAAAATCGAAACCAAAAAAGAGAGTCGTTGTGAAATCACCTTGAAAAACGGCGATATTTTCCGGATTGATGAAAACTCTATTTTTACATTGGAAGATGTGCAGGTTACGGAAAAAACCGTCAAAGCCGAGATGTTTTTAGGCCTTGGGAAAATCTGGGCAAATATTCGCAAAATTTTTTCCAAAGACGACTATTTACGGGTCAAATCTCCCTCCGCCGTCATTGCTGTTCGGGGAACCATTTACCGGGTGGATGCCCGGAAAGACAGTACGACCCAGGTACGGGTGTATGAAGGCAAAGTTGCCGTAAGCCCGCCGCCAGCTACGACTCCGGCTGCTCCGGCACCCCGTCAGCCGCAACAAAAGCCAAAACCACAGGAGGTGCCGGCTCCCCAGCAAGTGCCAGCCCCCACCCAGGTTCCCGGTCCCACCGAAGTATCCGTGGAAACATGGCTGCAAATTGTTAAGGCACAACAACAAATAACTGTCCACCCTGACGGCAGCTACGAAGTAGCAGAGTACGATTTGCAGAAAGATGAAAACCTGGATTGGGTGCAGTGGAACAAACGGCGGGATGCTCTGCGAAATCAGCAGCGGTAATATATTCCGGCATGCATCATGAAATCCGACAGCGCCTGGAAAGATATCCTGGAAGCCCTGTTCCCGGAGTTTCTGGAATTCTTTTTCCCGGTTCTCCATCGTGAAATTGATTGGGAAAAAGGCTTTGTGTTTCTTGACAAAGAATTACAGAAAATTATTCGCAGCAGTCGAACCGGGAGACGCATTGTAGATAAGTTGGTGAAAGTCTTTTTATTAAATGGTGAAGAAAAAATTTTATTGATTCACATCGAAATTCAGGGCTCCCCGGAAAAAAATTTTGCTGAACGGATGTACATTTATAACTACCGGATATTTGACAAATTCCGCAATGAAGTGATTACCCTGGCAATATTAAGTGATACGAATCCGGAATTTCGGGAACATACGTATCGTGTTTCGCGAGCAGGATTTGAACTTCTGTTTAAATTTCCAGTCATTAAATTGATCGACTTTAAAGGAAAAGAGGGGGAATTAGCGACTTGTGAAAATCCATTTGCGATTGTGGTTCGAACCTTCCTGAAGACTGTGGCAACACAGGGAGCAGCACAAGAAAGGTATAGCTGGAAAAAAAGTTTTTTGCTCGAATTATATCAGCGGGGTTTATCCCGGGAAACAATCTGGGCGCTATATAAATTTATTGACTGGATTATGATATTGCCACCGGCAATGGAAAACCGTATATTTGAAGAAGTAGTTAAATTTGAGGAGAACCAACAAATGCCGTACATTACAAATGCTGAACGAATTGGAATACGGAAAGGCCGAAAAGAAGGGTTACAGAAGGGAATTAAAAAGGGATTGCAAAAAGGATTGCAAAAAGGATTACTCCAGGGTTTACAAGGTAGTATCCAGGATATTTTAGAAATAAAATTTGGAGATGAAGGGATACAACTGTTTCAACGGATTCAACCCATTAAGGATATTGACAAGCTGGAACTTATTCGCAAACGGGTAAAAGAAACGGATTCCATCGAAGAAGTAATTAAATTGCTGGACGAATTAGAAAACGAATAAACCTTATTGTCCGAATCCCAATACAGTCTTGGAAACTGTTCAGAATTACTCCCAACACCCGGTGCTCATTCACTCCCCTCTTTTTTAAAATTTTCCGGGAATAAAATCACCTCCACATAATTACTTTCGTTCAGGTATTGTTCAGATGCCTCTTGAATTCCTTCACGGCTAAGTTGATCCACAAACTCGGGAAAATCCAGAATATTGGTGGGCGGCTCTCCATGGCTATAATAAAACTCTAATGCACTGAGCCAATAACCGTTTCGTTTCAAATCCGTCTCGTAGCTCCGTCGCTGGGTTTCTTGAACCTTCTGGATATACTCTTCTGCCACCCCGAATTGTTTTACACTATCAATTTCAAGGAAAACTAACTTCACTAATTTTTCCACATTTTCCGGGGCACAGCCAAAGGAAATGTTAAACCGATACTGGGGAACGGGAAACTCACTTGGAGACGCCCAGACCCCAACTCCATAAGTGCCCCCTTCATCTTCCCGCAATTTTTCCCGGAGTTTAATATTCAGCACAGAAGCAAGTGAACGAATGGCATAACGGTTTTTACGGGTCCAGTCAAACGGGCCGGAGAAGATGATCCGCACCCGGCTTTTGGGTTCAACCCCCCGAAAGACAGCTTTATTGATAACCCCCCTGGGGGGACGGATACCCACATCCCGCCAGCTTTCTTTCCGATGCTCGGTGGGCAGGCTGGCGAGATAGGTTTCCACCCAGGAACGAAATTGCTTCATATCAATATTCCCGACAAACAGAAAAGTAAAATCCCCGGCATCCCGAAACCGATCCCGGTAGATTGCAAAAGAACGCTCCATATCCATTTCTTTCAGGGTTTCCACCGTCCAGGGACGTGCCCGGAAATGATGTTGTGCCATAATTACTTTGACGGTGTCAGAAAAAGCATTCTCCGGCCGGGCAGCCCGATTTTCCAGCACTCCTTTTAACCGGGATTTATAGGATAGATAGGCACTGCTATCCATCCGCGGTGCGGTAACGTAGAGATAAATCAATTGAAACATCGTCTCGGCATCCTGCGGGGAAGCTCCGCCGGACAACCCCTCTTGCAAACTTCCAATCCACGGGGAAACGTTCACTTCTTTCCCGGCTAACAGTTTTTGCAAGGTAATTAAATCGAATTTCCCCACCCCACTGGCATCCACGAGATCATCCGCCGTCAGGGCAGCCACATAATCGCTATCCGGCACCAGGGAATTTCCCCCGGGACTGTATGCCCGGAAAATAATTTCATCATTTTTAAAATCGGTCGGCTTCAAAATCACCCGAATCCCATTTGATAACTGCCATTCCGTTATCCCGATCTTCGGGTCCTTCCGCTCAAACAAAATTTTTCCCGGAGAAGGTTGTTGGGCAATCAACGGCTCCGAAGTAACCGCTTCTGCGTAGGGCTCTATTTCTTTATGGGATACCCTGTCGAACACGGCTACCAGTTCCTGTGGTGTTGGCACCTTTACATCTTCTTTCTCGGGTGCACTTACCAGGACGACCCGGTTACTATCGGTCAGCAGTTCCTTACTGACACGGTTTACTTCATCAAGAGTGATACTCGGGATATGTTTTTTATATAGCTGATATTCAAATTCAATACCCGGAATTGGCTCCCGGTTTAAAAAATTCCGGATATATTCCGAGGCATACGCCCGGGAGTTGGTTTTATCTCGTTCTTTGTAAGCACTCTCCATGGAACGCAGCAACTCGGCTTTCTGTCGCTTCAATTCAGACTCGGTAAAGCCGAATTCCTTCACTCGCCTTGCTTCCGTTAACACCGCTTCCAACCCGCTTTCAATTTGATTTGCCTTTACTGCGGCACCGAGGATATAGAACTCCTTCGTGCGCACAAAGCGCCCCTGCCCGGAATAGGCGTTCAGGAACGGCGGATCGGGTTTCTGCAATAACTCATCCAGCCGCTGATTTAACATTCCGTGGTAAAGTGCTTGCACCAGGGAATGCCGGTACGCCGCTTCGCTGTCTTCATCATGAACATCATGTTTGATGAACAGACTGACCGAACTGCCGGTGGCTTCCTTGTCTGTCGCGATGGCATAAAGTGTCTGTTGATGACCGGGCACCGGGTAAAAGGGACGTTCCGTGGGATGTTCCGGTGCCGGCACTTGCGAAAATTTTTGTTTTATCACGGTTTGAATTTGCGCTTTATCAAAATCACCTACCGCGATGACTGCCATTAAATCCGGCTTGTACCAGGTTCGGTAAAAGCGGCGCAGGGTTTCATGGTGAAATGTGTCCAACACTGCCTTCTTCCCGATGGGGAGACGTTCCGCATAGCGGGAACCGTGAAACAGAATCGGGAATTGTTTATCCCGGATCCGCGCCTGGGCGCCCCTGCCCAATCGCCATTCTTCAATAACCACTCCCCGTTCTTTATCAATTTCGTCATCATCGAAACTGAGATATGCCGCCCAATCGGTTAAAATCTGAAAAGCAGTATCTATAATCGCCGGATTATCGGTCGGGATTTGCAGCATATAGACAGTTTCATCGAAACTTGTGTAGGCGTTTAAATCGGGTCCAAAGCGCATCCCGATGGATTCCAGGTAATCAACCAAATGTTGTTTGGCAAAATGCCGGGTGCCGTTAAATGCCATGTGTTCGGTAAAATGCGCCAGGCCCTGTTGATCATCATCTTCCAAAATGGAACCGGCATTGACAACCAGCCGTAGTTCCGCCCGGTTTTCCGGCTTGTGATTCTTGCGGATATAATAGGTAATGCCATTTTCCAATCTGCCGATCGTTATCGCGGTATCTACCGGCAATTTGGAAAGTAACGAAGTCTCCTGGGCAGTTTGCCCCTTTTCTCCCTGTACCGGCGGCTTGGACCCGGAACAGGACAAAAAACCTGCGATAATCAACATCATGAATAAACCGGTGATTTTCCGCATTGACTTCTCCTTAACGTGTTTGGTTTTTCGGAATCGGCGGGGAATATACATCACAGATTTTCTATGCCAAAGGAAAAATTGGAAAGAGAGGGCTTCCGAAAAGTGCATGATGGTTCATAGTCTGGGAATAATGCAAACGGCGTTATTCAAATCTCCGGCATAACACACAGAAACTCTCATCACAAAAATCTCATAACAGCAATTTTTCTCTTGACTCCGTACTATGGTACGGTATTTATATTCTATATGTTTATATGGGGTGTCAACTTGCTTTGAACCGGAAGATTGGCTTAGGGGAATTGAACCCAATTTGAATTTCAAGGGTTCAACAAAACCGGGGAAACATCCTTCACGATTTTAGAAATGCGGAAAAAATTTGTTGCGACACTAAAAAATATTGAAACACCGTACCATAGTCCGCACCGTCTATAACATAAGGAGTTGCAAAATGAAGAAATTTACGGTGGGGAAATTGGCAAAAGAAGCCGGGGTAAATGTAGAGACCGTGAGGTATTACGAACGCACCGGTGTTTTGCCGAAACCGGAACGAAAAGCGTCCGGTTACCGGTTGTATTCCGAAGAGGATGTGAAGCGGATTCGGTTTATTAAACATGCCCAGCAGTTGGGTTTTACATTAAAAGAGATACAAGAGTTATTGGAATTACGAATCGATGCCGGTATTAGCTGCGAGGAGGTTCGGCAGCAAGCCGAGGAGAAAATTTTAAACGTGGAACAAAAAATTGCCAACCTGCAGCGCATCCGACAGGTACTAACCCAATTGGTGGCAGCCTGTCAATCCCGAAAAACAACGGACAACTGCCCGATTCTGGCTGCATTGGAAACCGAAGAATTTAACTGATGCCGTTTCAATAAATGCTTTTGCATGGTAACGATTTAGCTATATGCCCATTTGGGCCATGCCGGGTTCCGATGGTCAACTTTCGTTAGACCGTCGGTATGCCGTCATCATCTGAAACGAACCTCAGCCATCCCCACCCCGTTCTTGGGGCGGGAGGGGGGAGGTGAGGTGAAAAACCACTACTGAAACATGAATAAGAACGAATGACCTCTAAGACATCAAATTTGCAGGTAAAGCCGAATAATTACGATTGTTTAATTGAAACAACGCTGATTTCCTGAGATTAAGTAAAACAGGAATAATTCATTATCAAACATGAAAAAGGAGTAACGAATTATGGCATCACAAACCGTAAACCCAAAAGATAAAAGCAGATGGGGGATTCTTGGGGGGATCATAGCCGCAATTGGCGCCTCGATTTGTTGTATTGGACCGCTGGTGTTGCTGGCGCTGGGTATCGGGGGCGCCTGGGTAAGTAACCTGGCTGCTTTTGAAGCGTTCCGCCCCTATTTTATCGGAATCACCATTCTATTTCTGGGCTACGCCTTTTACCGGGTGTACCGACCTTCCCGGGCGGCGTGTGAACCTGGTAGTGCTTGTGCGCATCCCACCACCCGCAAAACCACCAAAATGATGTTATGGATTGTTACCATGATTGCGTTGGGGCTCATTGCATTTCCGTATCTTGCGCCGGGTCTGGCAAACGCTGGTCAGCAGAGCACAACAGCACCGGTTCAAACCGAAACAGCTATCCTGAAGGTGAACAATATGACCTGCTCTGGCTGTGCATTAACCGCCCAGCAAAGCCTGGCATCGGTAGATGGCGTCATCGATGCCCGGGTGAGCTTTGAGGACCGTCAAGCAGTTGTAAAATATGATCCCCGTCGTGTGAAGCCACAGGATTTAGAAACGGCAACGTCGAACGTAGGTTACCCGTCAGAAATCATCAAGAGAGAGGAGAGTGAAGAATGAGCTGCCCGAGTTGTCATGTCAAACC
Organism: uncultured Calditrichaceae bacterium; assembly: GCA_964471235.1. GTDB lineage: Bacteria > Calditrichota > Calditrichia > RBG-13-44-9 > J075 > CAYYGL01. The sequence goes on along the minus strand of CAYYGL010000010.1, from coordinate 24,963 downwards.
GCATTTAGTGATTCTGGGAGGCGGTTCGGCTGCCTTTGCTGCCGCAATCCGGGCAACCGAACTGGGAGGTAAAGCGACTATTATCAATGCCCGGCTGCCGATTGGCGGCACCTGCGTGAATGTCGGCTGTGTTCCATCGAAAAATTTAATCCGGGCTGCCGAAGCTCATTTCCGTGCCAATCACAACCCTTTTGCCGGAATTCGCAGCCACAGCGAAGTGGTCAATTTCCGGCAGATTATTGAGCAAAAACGGGACCTGGTATCCGAGTTACGCCAGGGAAAATATACTGACGTGGTAAAAGACCTGCCCGATGTGGAACTCATTGAAGGATGGGGAACACTCACATCTCCCAACACGGTGAAAGTGAATGGAAACGAAATTGTCGGAGATGCCGTGCTGATTGCCACCGGTGTTTCCCCGGCAATTCCCGATGTTCCCGGCCTGGCGGAATCCGGATATTTAACCAATGAAACCGCCTTTGAGCTGGAAGAATTGCCGGAGTCGCTGATTGTTCTGGGTGGGCGCTATGTGGCGCTGGAAATTGCCCAGATGTTTGCCCGGCTGGGCAGTAAGGTGACGATTTTGCAACGTTCGGAGCGTATTTTACCGACCGAATCCCCCGACATTACCGACGTCCTAACCAGCTATTTCATCGGGGAAGGGATTGAAATTGTTACCGGTACCCAATTGGAGAAGGTTTTCCGGGGCGGCAACGGCGTTACGGTTCAGGTTGTTGTGGATGGGGAAGTGCGCACTTTTCAGGCATCCCACCTGTTGGCGGCAACCGGCCGCAAACCGAATACTCGAGACATCGGGCTGGAAGCGCTTGGAGTTGCCTTAGATGCCAGAGGCTATCTGCAGGTGGATACCACCCTGCAAACGTCGGTGGCAAATATTTTTGGCGCTGGCGATGTCATCGGCGAGCATCAATTCGTATATACTGCTGCTTATGAAGGAAAAATTGCTGCTGAGAATGCCCTGACCGGTTCCCGCATTGAACGGGATTATACGGCTCTTCCCTGGGTGGTATTTACCGATCCGCAGGTTGCCGGGGTGGGGTTGGATGAACATCAGGCGGCGGAGATGGGCATTGAAACCGATACCGCGGTGCTCCCGCTTTCATACATCCCGCGGGCATTGGCAGCCAGAGATACCCGGGGCTTTATCAAACTAATCCGCAATCGTTTTAATGACCAATTGGTAGGAGCCAGAATACTGGCGCCGGAAGGCTCGGAATTACTGATGGAAGTTGCCCTGGCAATCAAATTTGGCATTACCGTGGAAGAGTTGGTGAACATGCACCATCCTTATTTAACCCTCGGGGAAGGGATTAAATTGGCTGCCATCACGTTTAAAAAAGATGTGGCAACATTAAGCTGCTGCGCCACATAGGGGAAAGCTGCTGGCGATTATTGATTTCACCAAACACGAAATAGTTCGCAAAAAATCCCTTTCGGAATACCTGGGTGGAATTGTATCTTCTTCGGATGGCAAGCGCATCTTTGTGGTTGCCACCGCATCCAACAAGGTCTTAGAAATCGATCCGGCTTCATTACAAATGGTGAATGAGTTTCCGACGGGAAATGGTCCCGATGGAATTGGGATATCTTCTGACGATTCAAAATTATACGTTACCAACACCAAAGACGGCACCATTTCCGTTATTCATCGGGCAAATAAATCTTTCAAACTCATCAAGACCGGTGGCAAACCCGAACTGGTTCATTACAATCATAATCACAGCTTGCTTTTTGTTAGCAATTTCCTGGAAAATAAAATTCATATTTTAGATACCGGCACCGATAACATTATTCACGAAATCACCGGGCTAAACGGACCTGAGGAGGCGGTACTTTCACCACAAGAAGACCAATTGTATGTGGTAAACTTTAATCTGTCCCGGGTTTATGTTTATGATGCCAACACATACCAAAGACTGCCGGATGAATACCCTACCGGCAACAAACCGATTGGCATTGTTATTCTGAGCAACCGTAAAGCGTATGTCACGAATTATGGTGATAACTCGGTCGGCATTATCCAACTCAGGTAAAGGTACACTATAGCTGTTAAAAGTTATCAGAGGAGATTCGATATGAATAAATTTTTTGCATATATGATGGTGATTTTCGGTCTCGCCGGTTTGTTGTTTTATGGCTGCACCAACAATCCCAATCAACTTACCAACACCACAAAACCACCCCAGCAACAGGAACTGACCGTCGTTATCAACTCTCCCGTTCAGGATGCGGTTTTCCAACAAGATGGTCTGATTACTTTCAATGGTTCGGCAACACTGGGCAACGAACAACTGACCGGAGAACAATTAGTATGGACATCTGATAAGGATGGCATCATCGGGGTGGGAAATGGGTTTAATCGCAGCGGTTTAAGTGCCGGGGAGCATTTGATTACCCTTACCGCCACAACTGCGACCGGGGAACAGGCATCGAAAACCGTGCGCATTAACAACCAGGTGCAAAACAATCGGATTCAGGTGTTTATTAATTCCCCGGCAGGAAAGCGAATGAAGCCATTTGATTTGTTGGAATTAGCCGGCAGTGCCGTTTTGCCGGACGGAACTCCCGTTACCGATCCCCTGGCATTTGAGTGGCGTTCCAATCTGGAAGATAATCCCAGCCCGATTTTAGGGGACGGTCCTCACATTGCCCCGGGCGGTTTAAAAGCCGGTCTCCATACCATCACTTTGAACGTCACCGCAGACGACGGCCAGGGCAACATCATGTCCGGTTCGGCACAGATCGAGGTGACGGTTGAATTTGTTGCGAATAATATTAACCTGGATGTTCTGGCTCCGCAAAGCGGCTTCCAGCTATCAACCGGAGAAGAACTTACCTGCATCGGTTCTGCCAGTTTAAACGGAAACGGTTCCTTTCAGGATATTACCTGGACCTCCAGCATGGATGGGGTTATCGGTTACACCACAACCTGCATTGTGCCCTCCCTTTCCCCGGGCACTCATCGCATTACCATGACCGCCACGACCACCGACAACCAAAAAGCTGCCACCTCCATTATCGTGGAAGTGACGCAATAAGATGAACAGGATAGGGATGAGGGGAAGATGTGAACGAGCAGGGGACAGGCTCTTCTCCCTGCTCGAGTAAATTTAAATGCTTAACACCGGTACCCGGTCTCTCATTTCTTCCAAACAAGTTCTCAGGGTTTTGTGATGTCGGCTCAGGTGAAACAGCTCCAACTCATCAATATACCAATCCGGATCAACTTCCAGGTTTTGCAGGATGACATCGTTTACCGGATACTCGTCCACAAATTCTAAGAATGCCTGATTTTCATCCGGGTGATTGGTCAATCCCGGAAAACAGCCGTATTCCAGGCGAGTATCGATTCCTCCGGAGAGTGCCGATCTCACCGAAACCTGCAGCTCATCAAACCGGTAGTGATCCGGCTGATGAAAGACATCAAAGAACTTGGGTTGAAAGGAATTTACCGGAAAAATTACCGACGAGACGCCGGCTTCAATAATTGTTTCGATAAATTGCCTGTCTTCTTTCCAGTTATAAAAAACGATAGTACCACGATCACTGGATTCCCGAATTTCACGGAGGCCTCTCACCCAATCCATAGAATTTTTACGGGTGATGTCGCTGTCCTTCCCATTTTTCGGCATAGAAAAACGAATTGCCGGCAGGGCACTGTTTTGAAGATGTTCTACTGCCGCTTCAATGACATCCGATTCCTGCAACCGAAGCCTCCGGGAAACGGGATTCGCCTGACTGAGCCGGTCTTCGGGTAAACAATCTCCACAGGGAGTGCTTTCCTCAAACTCCGGGGAAATATGCACTTCTCCTTCCCGCAGAATAAAGCGGAGGGCGTTGGGGCAGTCCGGAAATCGCTTATAATGGTTTACGAAATAGTGAATCAGCCGATTCCGGGGGAATTGTTTTTTTAATGCGATAATGCGTTCCCGGATCAACAACTCCTTATCCTCATGATGAGACATCACTTGTTCGGCATTTGTTGGCAGGGCGGCGCAGTATATCTGTCCGTCTTTAATCCCCACCGCCGTAAAATGATATGCCGGTAACCGGGGTGCCTCCAATAACGTTGAATAGGCACTCCGCAGCAATTGCAAATACCCCCGGGGCAGCACGGCACTCACCGGGTAAACCGTTTTGCCATGGTATTCTCGAATCGGCACAAATTTTTCTAATAACGGATCATATCCAAGCGCAACCCTGCCGGGCAGCTTTCGGAGATGACTCCGTTTCGGTAAGGGTATTAAATCGGGAGATCCCGGTAATACGGGGCGGATAAAACTCATGCCGCTTAACAACAGATGGGGTATTTCGATAAAATTGTCCTGGTCATCCGCTACAAGTAAATGCGGTAATTCCAATCTTCAACTCCCTGGTTTGTAGTTAGACATTTCCCGTTTCAGTTGTCGTAACATCAGGGCAGCAGAAAATGCTGCGCCAAATCCATTATCAATATTTACAACGGAAACACTATTGGCACAACTGTTTAACATCGCCAACAGTGTGGTGACACCCTGAAAGTTAACACCATATCCCACCGAAGTTGGGACGGCAATCACAGGTTTGTCAATTAATCCGGCAACAATGGTGGGTAATGCCCCCTCCATCCCTGCTACCACAATCAACACATTAGCCTTTTCAATTTTATCCCAATATTTATCCAGGCGGTGAATACCGGCGGCACCCACATCGATTACAACACTCGGTCGGAATCCGAACATCTCCAGGGTTAATTCCGCCTCCCTGGCTATCGGTATATCGGATGTTCCGGCTGTTATAATGCAGCACCTGCCATCCATCAGGGGGTCTGAAGCCGGTTGGGGGGAATGGATGCAACGGGCTTCCCGGTGGAAGAGAAGGAAAGGCATTTCCTTTCTCAATACCTCAAAAATATCTTCACTGGCATGGGTAGCCAATAACAAGTCATGCCGTTGATAAATACGCCGGGCAATCTCCAGGATGGTTTCCGGTGTTTTTTGCCGACAAAAAATCACCTCCGGAAACCCCTGCCGTTCTGCTCGATGATGATCAATATTGGCAAATGACAAAGGCTCTATCCGAAGGTCTTTCAGTGCCTCCATCATTTCCGGCAGCGAACGCTTACCGGCTTTGAATTCGTTTAACAATTTTTTTAGCTCATTTTCTGCCATCCCATTATGCCCTGTTAAATTCCAACGGTTCTCCAAAATGAATTACCCACCAGTTACTGGTGACAACACGTCTTTCCCCGGGAGGATTCGGAAGACTATTCTCCGATAAGTGGACGAATAAAACAGGACCCACCCCCTGCCAGGTAAATGGAAAATCGTCTTGCGCCTCCAAAACCTATCCGGATATCAGGAGAAACAGGGGCGAATTTACACTTTCTTTATCCTAATTGCAACCGCTATGGCTTTCCAGCGACTAAACATGGAGGAACTATCATCATTCATCTTCAACCATCCCAAATTAAACTTGATTTTAAATGCCTGGAATCCTTATATTTTGCGCCGTATGGATAAAAAATATCTGATGATTTACTGCACAGTTCCGGATGAAAAAAACGCAATTGCCATCTCCAAAACCCTGGTAAGCGAAAATTTAGCCGCTTGCTGCAATATTATCCCCTCCCTACGGTCAATTTACACCTGGCAGGGAACCATTCATGATGACACCGAACTCTTGTTGTTGATCAAATCTCGAGAGGATGTGTATAATCGCCTGGAACAACGAATTAAAGAATTACATCCGTATGAGGTTCCGGAAATTTTAGCAGTTGAAATAAAACGTGGCTCAATAGATTATTTAAAATGGGTAAATGAAAATGTCGGATAATGCTGCTACACCGCAAGATTCTATGGAATATTGGCGGTCGGATGTTGCGAAAATTAAAGAAGATTCAATTCACGGTTCTATTTACCTTTCCAACCAGGCATTGGATATTGTCGAGGAATTCGTCAAACGCCGCATGTATCGCAATCGAACCGAATTGATTCAGGCGTTATCGAAACTCAGTAATGCATTGGTACGTGCCAAGCCATTAATGGCGCTCATCTATAATCGAACCCGTGCCGTACTCAATTTCATCCAGAATATTCCCCGGGAGCAGAAGGATATTGAACTCATCAAACTGGAAACTTTACAGGAAATCGAACGGGTTCGTCAGAGAGCCAGGGAAAATGTTAAGGTAATTACCCGTTGGGGAGGACGGTTAATTCTGGATCATCATATTATTTTAACCCATTCCGCCAGCAGTGTGGTGGAGTCAATTTTACTATCCGCCAAACAATTAAAACGTCGTTTCCGGGTCATTTGCACCGAAAGTCGCCCCCTGAACGAAGGAACTCAAATGGCAATCCGCTTAGCCAAAGCCGGCATTAAGGTGAAATTAGTGCCGGATGCCGATATAGCCCGGGCAGTAAATGACAGTCATTTTGTGCTTACCGGCACCGATCGATTCACTGAAACCACCTTCATTAACAAAACCGGAACCCATGCCATTGCCACCCTGGCGCATGAAATGAACAAACCCCTTTACATTGCCGGGGAGAGTGAGAAGGTATTGCTAAAGCGTACTTATCCGGTGCGCTTTTCCCAGAGTAATCCATTGGAATTAATCGATAAAAAATTTGATAATCTCCAGGTGGAAAATATCTATTTTGAAGAAATACCAATTGATTATGCCGATAAGATTATTCTGGAAGATGGCGTCTTCGAATTGAAAGAATTTATCGATCGCTATTTGTAATTTGATTTTTCTTGAGTATTTTCTCAATGGAACGGAATACCGGTATCAAGGACGAGACGTGGGTTTTGGTTTAATGAAAAGGAAATTTAAAATATTGGTAGTGGATGATGATGCGGTGGTACGGAATGCCTTTAGCTCTATTCTGGTGGGTCAGGGCTACGAAGTGATAACCGCCGCTGACGGATATGCAGCTATCAATGTTGCGATATCCAACCAGCCCGATTTAATCTTTCTTGACCTGATTATGCCGAACCTGGATGGATTTAAGACGCTTGCAGAATTACGCAAAATGAGCCGTACCGAACATATACCGGTAATTATCGTTACCGGAAGAACCGACGCCGCAACTCTGATGAAAGCACTCAAAATGGGCGCTCTTGATTTTATTTCCAAGCCGTTTCTGCAAGCCGATGTCATCCGCAAAACCCGCACCATGCTGTCCGGAAAAAAACTGGAAAACGAATGGGAAGCCCCTCTCTTTCAGGATGTTACGGAATTTGCCAGTGGCAAATCTTACCAACGGATGCGTAATGAGTTCATCATGAATTTCGAAAATGCCTACCTGAGAATGGTAAAATTACTTTCCGAACAGGATCGGGAAGAATTAAAAGTAGCAATGTCCCGCTTGTTAAATGCCATCCAGTACTATCAGATCAAAGGAGTAAAGGACAAAATCCTACAAATGTTAATGGCAATTAGCGGCGAAGATTGGGACCGGGCGATTGATTTGATGGAAGAGACTTTTCATGTGTTTCAATCCCTTCGCAGAACCTTACCCACTTCTCCGGTATAAGCAACATGCCACCTTTGACACGATTCCGAATGAATTAATTTCCTCACTTGAAAACAGACGACGTTACCGGAGGGTTTGTGAGTGAACTAAAAAAACGGGTTGGAGTAGCGCTGTGGGGGATTCCCCTGTTGATCTTCCTGGTCTACATGGGAGGTTATTTCTTCCTGATTCTGCTCTTGATAATTAACGGAATGGCGTTGTGGGAATTTTATACCATGTTCCACAACCGGGAAATTTATCCCCTGCGGATAATCGGTGTCTCCCTGGCAACCGTTTTTTTACTGACTGTTTTCTTCTTTCCGGCCTATTCTTTCGATTATATAGTGTTCATTATCCTGTTTATCCTGATCAGTCACATATCCCATCAACAGGGTCTGGCAAGCAAGAATACCGCTTTTACCTTATTGGGATTTTTCTACATAACCCTCTTCCTCTCGTTGTTGTTGCAATTGGTGCAACATTTCCCCGTGTGGAATATAGCGGGGGCAGCGAACACCGGTCATGCTGCCGGGCGCTACGTTATGGCGCTGTTGGGTTCAATCTGGATTTGTGACACCGCTGCCTATACCGCGGGCAGGAAGCTGGGCAAACATAAATTAGCGCCCACAGTAAGTCCAAATAAAACTGTGGAAGGGGCGCTGTTCGGTTTCCTGTTTGCAATCATCAGTTTTTATGCCTTTGGAAAACTTTTCTTGCCGCAAATGTCTTGGGGGGATGCCCTGGTCTCCGGTGTGCTGGTGGGTGTCTTCGGTCAAATTGGAGACCTGGTGGAATCCCGCTTTAAACGGGATGCCGGGGTGAAAGACACCTCCACCCTCCTGCCCGGTCATGGCGGCATCCTGGACCGCTTCGACTCTCTGATTTTCGTCTCCCCATTTTTGTGGGCGTTCTTTTATCTACGCTCCACAGGTGTTTTTTCATAATTACTTAATAACCAGGAAGCCCGTTGTGAACGCCGAATTGTTACCGGAAAACCCCATGGCACCTCTGCTGACCGTTAGCGGTCTCCAAGTAAATATGCGTAGTGAACAGGGAGTAATCAACATTATCCGTGACGTCTCCTTTGAACTACACCCCGGGGAGACCCTTGGTATTGTGGGAGAAAGCGGGTCCGGTAAATCGGTTACCTGTCTGAGTTTACTACGTTTGATAGCCTCCCCACCGGCAGTATATCAACACGGTGCAGTAGAATTTAAAGGAAAGGACTTGTGGCAGAGTTCGGAACAAGAGTTATTGAAAATCCGCGGGCAGGATATTGCGTTCATTTTTCAGGAAGCCATGAGTGCCCTGAATCCGGTAATGAAAGTGGGCGAGCAGGCTGCGGAGGTACTGGTATACCACCAGGGGCTATCCAGGCATCAGGCGCGGGAAAACGTTATTGCCTTGTTTAAACAGGTGGGAATCTCATTGCCGGAAAGACGATTTGACCAGTATCCACACCAGCTATCCGGTGGACTACAGCAACGGGTGATGATCGCTATGGCATTAGCCTGCGGACCAGACTTATTAATTGCCGATGAACCGACCACTGCGTTGGATGTCACCATACAGGTGCAAATCCTGGAATTATTAAAAACATTGCAGCAAACACATCACATGAGTATGATTTTTATCAGTCACGACCTGGGTGTAATAGCGGAAATTTGTCAGCGGGTACTGGTCATGTATGCCGGTCAAATTGTGGAAAGCGCCCCGATTGAAGAGCTTTTCAGCGTACCGAAGCATCCCTACACCCGGTTACTGCTGGACACCATTCCGGATATCAATAAACCGCGTGGGGCATTTGCTGCCATTCCCGGTCAAATCCCCTCTCCAACGGATATCCCCTCCGGCTGTGCCTTTCACCCTCGCTGCCCGGAAGCGGATAACACGTGTACCCGGCAGGAACCCTCTCTCAAAAACCTTACCCCCAAACATCGGGTTCGATGCTGGCACCGGTAAGCGAAGCGGGATGCGAATTTCGATGATTTTATGAACAAAAATCGTTTGCGGATTTGAGTTTCCCCACCCCGGGTATTGCCGGTCTCAATCATCTTCGGTCTCCCGGTTGTGGCACAAAAAACCTCTCCCCTGCCCTTTTCTTCCCATCCTCTAAATTTCCAATTTCCACTTTTGGGTAAAATATCAATTCACATTGTTTCTGTGCCGTTAAATTAAACCTGTTTGTTGATATATGGCGGGAGGGGAAATTCATCAATAACTTTTACGCTTACTTACACAGGAATGTCGAATGGAATCAAGTGTTGCCGTGGTTCAACAGATGGATGTTGTGCGTAACTATTTAACCCTCTCCAGGGAGTTTCAGGAACAGCAATTTTATGGAAAAGCCGAGGAAACATTATTATTAGCATTGGAAAAATTCCCCAATCATCCTCTTATTCTGGCACGACTTTCTAATTTATATATCCAATTAGACATGAGTGACCGGGCACTGGAGACCCTGCAAGTTCTCATCCGAGCCAATTCCAATCTTTCTTTTCCTTATTTTTTACGAGGAATGCTGTTTGAAGAACGGGGGGAACAGCGACGCGCCATGTCAGATTATCAACGGGCGTTACAGGGCAACAAAAAAGACATTGCCGTCCTAAAAAAACTACTACCATTAATGATCGCCAACCAACAAATTCCGGAAGCCTTATCCGAAATCCATCATTATCAAAAATTACTTCGGATGCCCTGCCTCTTTGCGGAATTGGAAGCGGAAGCATTGATGGCAATGGGACAGCATTCACCGGCATTTAATAAAATGCGGGAAGCCCTGCTGCATGAACCATCGGATGCTTTTAAATTAAAGCGTTATCTGCAATTCTCCATCCTGAACAGCAAACGGAGCCCCCGGGAAGTGTATCATATTTTGCGGATGTCTTTACCGGGTTTAATGACTCTCCAGGAAGAAGAATTAGATGAATTGGAAATCGATTTTTTTGTTCAACATCAATATTATGATAAAGCCCGGGCGGTTATTGATAAATGCCGGATGCATGAGCCCCATCATTTTCTATGGCGAAAAAAAGAAGCCTTCCTCGAACTCTCTCTCCATCAGATAGACCGGGCTATCCAGCAGTTAAAACACCTCTTTCAGGAAAAGCCGAGCGATCCGGAGATCCGGAATATTCTGGAGGAGTATTATCGAAACAATGACCGGCTAAATGAGTGGATAGAGGTGGTCTCAGGAGTTCTTAGAAATTCAACAAACGGCATCTCGTTGTATGCTTACCTTCGGTCACTTGTGGGAAAACAGGATTGGCTGGGAATCTGTGAGTTGAGTTTTGACGAATTTATGAAGCAGGTAGAAGGATTAAACGTGGTAAAATCGAATATCCGTGATGTAACGTATGAGAAACTGCCCGCCTATGCCCTGGAAACCTTCGTGAGCCACCTGGCAATCCGGGAAAAAATTCCGGAATCTGCGGAATTGTGGAAAAGGATTTATAAAGAACGCCAGAAAAAAAACCAGATTCCGCCCTTTCAGGTGGAAGACCTGGAAGCCGCTTACCCGGTATGGTTGTTTGCTATCCATATTTATTTTTTATTTAAGAGTTATACCGATTATGAAGTTTGTTTCTTACCGGGGTTATTTCAGAATGAACAGGTTGCCGCGATTCTGCGGGATGCTGATGGAGTGATAGAAGTGGACATTTCCAATCTGTTAAGCAGTCAAAAACGTCGATTAAAACCATTGAGGAAGGTCAACCGTGGATTGCGTTGGCGGTGGCAGCAGGAGGAAATTCAACCGGAATTGATGCTTCATGAGATTTATTTCTACTCCGCTGAACAATTTCAAAATATCCTCAAACAACTGGAAAATGTGGTATCCCCTTAGTAAATTACACTTGCAAATACAACATCGTTTTATCACGTTCCATTATAATACCGGATGCCAGTCATGGTCGATTGGGATGCCTACCGAAAGCTTTTTCCCCATACCGAACATGTGATTTATTTCAATCACGCGGCGGTTTCCCCCCTGCATCAAAGGAGTTTGGATGCCATCCGGGCATACCAGAACCAACGTTCCCGGAATAACATCGAATTTTTTCCCGATATTCTGGAAGAAAAGCAACAATTCAAAGAATTACTGGGTAAGCTGATTCACGCCCCGGCGGATTCTATTGCCGTCACGGAAAACACCTCGATGGGGTTAAACTGGCTTGCCCGGGGAATTTCCTGGAACCCCGGCGACCGGGTCATCCTGAACAATTTTGAATTCCCCTCCAATGTCTATCCATTTTTGCAGCTTCAGAAACAGGGGGTGCGGATAGATTTTGTCAAGCATCGCCATGGCAGGATTGAACCGCACGATATTGCCGCTATGGTTCGCCCGGAAACCCGGTTGCTCTCCATCAGTTTTGTGGAATTTCTGAACGGGTTCCGTAATGATTTAGCCGCCATTGCTCAAATCTGTCAGACCCACGACATCATCTTCTGTGTGGATGCCATCCAGGGGTTAGGCGCATTACAACTTGATGTTCAGAAACTGGGGATTGATTTTCTGGCATGCGGTGGTCACAAATGGCTGATGTTTCCGTTGGGCACAGCATTCTTCTATGTATCACCCCGAATTTTCGACCGGCTTGAGCCCATGGCGCTTGGCTGGCTTTCGGTAGAAAATTCATGGGATTTTTTCAATTATGAATTAAAACTACTGCCAAACGCCGCCCGTTTTGAGACCGGCGCATTCAACATTGCCGGGGTCATCGGGGCAAAAGCCACTTTGCAAATGTTCCTGGAAATCGGCACCCAACAAATCGAAAACCGGATTCTTGCGAACACCGATTATCTGATCAAAAAACTGCAACAAAACGGGTATGAGCTGTTCACGACAACGGAGCAACCGCACCGATCCGGCATTGTTACGTTTTATCATCCCCGGGCAGAAGAACTTAGCGCTTTTCTCAAACAGAAACGGATAATTGTCTCTCTCCGGGAGGGCATGATCCGGGTTTCTCCGCATTTCTATAATACAAGTGCAGAGATAGATACATTCCTGGAATTTCTCGACCGATTTGACCAAACCGATAAAGCCTCCGGAGATATCGGTCGGTAATTGGGGAAAGGGATACGGAAGGGATTACATGAAAAAACGAGTTATCCGACAGATTTTCACCGGGCTGGCATCAGGCTTGATTGCCGGGGTTATTGTCTGGCTGCTGACCAGCGTGGGAACCTTCAAGGATTTTTTTTATCGATTTGAAGCGGTCACTTACGACTGGCGGATGCGTAAAATCATTGAGCCGCCTAAATTTCAACTGGAAGATGTCATCATCATTGATATTGACGGTCGCACTTTGAACAAATTGGGCTCCTTCTATCAGTGGTCACGAACCGAGTGGGCAAAGCTGCTCCGCATTTTAAAAGAGGGCAACGTTTCGATAGTGGGGCTGGATGTACTTTTTGATCCCAGCAAACGCTTTCCCCGGGAAGATGCCAGTTTCATCCGGGCAGTGAAAGAACATGGCGGGGTGGTGAGTTCGGTGGTGTTTACCCCGGCAGATGAAGACAATTTTTTATACCCCATGACCAGCGAACCGGAAGGACTGGATGTGGATCGCTTCCGGGTGGACCTTCCCGATGAACTGCGCTACCACCTTTATTCATTTGACCGCATGGAACCGGATTTCCCGGCGCTCGCGAACGCATCGGCAGCCATCGGGGCGGTCAACCTCTCCTCCGATCATGACGGTGTCCTGCGCCGCATTCCCCTGTTCATTCGGTTTAACGAGCATGTCTACCCCACCCTTGCCATGTCCATGGCAATGCAACATCTCCATGCCACCGGTGTTCGCTATTATCCGGACACAAAGGAAGTTGAAATTCTTACCGGTAACGGAGATGGCATCCGCATTCCGGTCGACGACAAAGGAAGAACCCTGATCTATTATTCCGGTCCTTTTCAAACCTTTCGCTATATCTCATTTTACAGCTTGATTTACGAACTCTACAAGCACAAAGATGAATCTAAAATTCTGGAATATTTTAAAGACAAGGTGGTGATCGTTGGTGCCTCTGCCCCGGGTTTGTATGACCTCCGTTCCACCCCTCGCCAGCCCAGCTTCCCCGGAGTGGAAGTGCATGCCAATGTCTTTCACCAGATAATAAATCACCAGTTTATTCATCCCTTTACCGGCGGGCAGTCCTTTTCCTTAATGCTCATCATCGGTTTGATCGCCGGGCTGTTCTTTACATTTTCCCGTTCCGGCAGGGGGATCCTGTTTACCGTGATTCTCACCATTGCCATCTTTACCTACGCATGGTATATGTTTTCTGCCCGCCTGGTCTGGGTACCCATGATAGCTCCAACCCTTACGGTGCTGTTGACCTTTACCATCCACTACGCATACCGCTACCAGGTGGAAGAACGGGACAAGCGGCAGATAAAAAAACTATTCTCCCATTATGTTACTCCAAGCATCGTGGATGAGATGTTGAAGCATCCGGATAAAGTGAAGTTAGGCGGGGAGAAAAAAGAGTGTACGGTGTTGTTTTCCGATATTGCCGACTTCACAGCATTGTCAGAAAAAACCGCGCCGGAGAAACTGGTAAAATTTCTAAACGAATACCTGAACGCCATGACAAAAGTCATCCTGAACAACCAGGGAACTTTAGACAAGTATGAAGGAGACGCCATCATGGCAATCTTCGGGGCGCCGCTGGATATACATGACCATGCCCTGAAAGCCTGCCAGACAGCCCTCTATATGCAACAACGGTTACATGCATTGCGGGAAGAGTGGCAGCGAAGAAAGATGCCCAACCTGTTCCAACGGATTGGCATTAATACCGGCGAGATGGTGGTTGGCAATATGGGATCGGAAATTCGGTTTGATTATACTGCCATTGGGGATGCGGTGAACCTGGGAGCTCGTCTGGAAACGGCAAATAAGTTCTATGGCACCAATATTTTAATCAGCGAAAACACTTATCAAAAGGTGCGTGATCAGGTAATTGTCCGACAACTGGATATGCTTCGGGTAAAAGGACGGCAGGAACCGGTGAAAGTTTACGAACTGGTTGCCATGAAAAACGATTCCCTCGATGAACGGATAAAGGAATTACTGAATGTTTTCCAGCAGGGGTATCAATATTACCTGGCGCAGAACTGGGACTGGGCAATGAAACAGTTTCAACAAGCACTGCAAATTAACGGAGATGACGGTCCCTCCAGAACCTATTTGCAACGTTGCCAACAGTTTATCAAATCCCCACCGCCGCCCAACTGGGATGGGGTATTCACTTTCCAGAATAAATAGCTCGCCCGAATGATGGATAAGTGATTCTCTCTCCCCTGTTGGTGACAAGTTCACCGATTAAAATATTGACAATCCCTCCGAAAAGGGTTAAGATAAAATTGCAATCACATTATGGAGAAGATTTCTCTCCCTGTCACCGTATTGCTGTTCTATTTGCCGTGTACAGCCAGGTACGATAAAACAGGAGGTTTTCCAATGAATTCCATCATCATTTTGATCCTATTCGGAGGGATGACCATGTTTACTGCCGGATGTAACCATAAAACCAATGCTCCGCTCCCCACGGAAGAGAACTTCCAGGAGATTTATACCGCCAAAATCGGGGAAATCACCATCGCCAACTTTAACAGCGGAGAGCTCCCCGGGGAGGGTCTCATTATTCAGATTGATTCCGTATTGGAAGATTCCCGTTGTCCGGAAGGCGCAACGTGTATCTGGGAGGGAAACGGAAAGGTGCAGATTACCATCCAGGCAAAAAACTCCGAACCGAAAACTATTGAGTTAAACACCACATTGAAACCCCAGGTGGAGTTCTATGAAAATTACGCCATCACGTTAGTTGCGTTAGCCCCTTATCCCAAATTGAATCACCCCATAAAGCAGGAGGATTACCAGATAACGCTGGCGGTTTATAAACGCGATCGTGATCAGTAAATCAGTATTCAGGAAGCCGGTGAAGAGCAATTCATGGGAGTGGGATTTCAGCGATACCTGCCGTTTATCAAAATAAATTGATAATTTGCATTGCCTTCCGTAAATTTTCCCTGTTCTACAGATTACATTGAAAATGACCGGCAACCGGAAAATATTCTATGCAGTTCTGGTGGGATTGGCAATCTGTGCAGGATTGGGCGTGGTAAACTTTGCCCAAAGAGCAGATTTCCCCTATCAATTGCAACAAACGCCTGCCGGTCTGCGAATCCGTGCTGTGATTTACCCGGGCGTCTCACCAGACCCACTGGGAAAATTTCTCTCCCGGGTGGATGACCTTCCGATTGAACATCCGGAACAACTCAAACCATTCCTCGAACGGCGATCTGCCGGTGAAACCGTACATCTGGAATTCTCCGACAAGAAATCACTGCCCATTAAACTTCCCCAACGATATGGGGCGGGGGCGGTTCTGATAAACGGGTTGTTGGGAGCCGTTTTTTTTCTCATCTCCTGGATAGTCTGGTACCGGGCAAAAGAGGAAGGGGATAAACAGTTTGCTCTGGCTGCCATGTTGTTTGGATATATTATTGCCATGGGCGGAACCGGTTTTGCTCTCCCCGGGGTAATTTCTGTTCTTCTGAATGTTCTGTATTTTCTCTGTTATCCCCAGGCGTTCTTTACCTTTTGGTACTTCTGCTATCATTTCCCTGCTCCGGTTCTACCGGATGAAAGCCTGCAAACACGTAAGCGAGTGCTTTACTTCGTGGGATTTCTCCTCTCCGGTGTTTTGATTAGCACCTTTTTTTTAGAGACCTCCCGCCCAACCATGCCCAACATCCTTTTATACGAATATACTTACCGGACTTTTCGAGCTGTCATTTTATTCGTATTGCTTTCCTCATTGACCGTTTTAATCCGCAATCTAAGACGGGAACCCACCCTTGAGAACTACCGCAAGGTGTACTGGTTGATATGGGGAATTGTGCTGGGCAGTGCCCCCTTCCTCCTGCTGTGGAATTTGCCTCAGTTGCTGGGGTACGCCCCCCTGTTACCGGAGTGGCTGGTGACCCTGTGGCTGGTGGTCATCCCCATCAGCATCACCATCGCCATCGTCAAACATCGCTTGTTTGATATTGAAATCATCCTCTCCCGCAGTATCATTTATTTTACAGTGTTAACACTCCTGCTTATCGGCTATGTGTTCCTGGTGGGCGGTTTATCCCTGGTGGTGTATCAACAATTCTCGCTGCAATTCCCCCTCCTCTCTGTCCTCACCGCTCTGGTGATTGCCCTGGCTTTCACCCCCCTCAAACAGCGGGTGACCCATTTCGTCAATCAACAGTTTTTCCGCATCCGCTATGATCGCTTTCTGGCGTTGAAGTCGTTATTAACCCGTCTGGAGAACTGTTACACGGAGCAAATGGTGGTGGATACACTCCGTCAGCAATACCAGCGGGTGATTCCCCTGAGCGAATCTTTCATTGCCCGGCGGGTGGAAAACCACTGGAAGGTTGAGGGGCTACAGAAAAGGCTGAAAAAAGATTGGGAAAGCTGGTTACAGAAAAATGTGCCCGGTGCTTTACCGGAGCGGTTGATTAACAGGGCGCATCAACAACTGGTAGAGGAATGGCAGGGTGAGACTCTGCATTCGTTTCCGGAGAATGGGGTGGTGTTGCTGGGAATCGGTGAGGAGCTACTGTGGTGTCTGGGGAAAAAGCTATCCGGGGCGCGCTTCTGGAAAGAGGATATCGATCTTGCCGAACAAATGGCGCAGGCAGCCACCATCCAGCTGGAGAAAGTAAAGTATTTTCAACAAGCGGCTCAGGAGGCACTGGAGAAGGAACAGGCTCAACAGCAAAGCCGCTGGAAAAGCCTCCTGGTGGCAGAGGTGGCTCATGACCTCCGCTCCCCGCTAAACACCATGCTCTGGAAGTTGAAGAATTTTCAGCAAACTCTTCAACAGCAATCGGCGAGCAGTTTACAGCCGGTGGAAGAGATTCGGCGCCAGATTGAACACCTGCAGGCTTTGATTCAGGCGTTGTTGATCATGCCGCAGGTGGAGGAAGGAAAATACCGGATTCAATGGCAATTCCTCCCGGTGAAAGAACTGATAGAGGAAGTGCTTTCGCATCTGGAGGGGATTCTCACCGGGAAGCAGTTGGAAGTCCTCGTGGATTGCCCGGCGGATCTGGTGTTGCGAGCTGATCAAACCCTGTTGAGCGAGGTGCTGTTGAATCTGGTGGATAATGCCGCCAAATTTTCTTCACCGGGGAAACAAATAGAGATCATCGCAGGGGTGACGCCACAAACCGATGCCGAAAAGACTTATATCACCATTCGGGATGAAGCGGGTGGGATTCCTCCTGAAAAACAACGTCTGCTCTTTGAACCCTTTGAGGAGCGGGATGCTGGGGAAGGCCGCATCCATCTTGGGTTATACATTGCCCGGGAGTTTACCCGGGCGATGGGAGGCGAGCTAACGCTGAAATCGGAATATGGGAAAGGCACGGAGGTGGAGTTGTGGTTTGGAAAGGGTGGGTGATGGTGATTGCCTGGAGCAGAGTTTTTATGTTTTTTGAAACGGAGTTTCGTGTCTGATGTCGTTCCCAAACGGAGTTTGGGAACGAGGGGGGGAACTTCATTATTTTGACCAGGGCGAATCGGAGCGTCAAAATTATGATCTTTTGGCGAAGCCATGGATACCCAGAAGAATTAACCGTGCTATTGACAATGCTTATTCATCCTCTACAAGGATGGGAGAAAATTGTGGTTGTGTTTTCTTCTACAATAATGAAACATCGATGATGTTCCACGTTAACCTTATAAAGGTTGGATTATTGTAGAAAATGAATAAGCCTCCCTCCATTAAATCCGGGGGAGAGAATTCATTCAATACCGGACACTTTTACAAAGGCAGATCAACATGCCACTCCTACGGAGTTTATGTGAGTTTGGAGCACCCGATGGGCTATTAATATTGCACCGCTACGCGGTTTTTGCCCCAATAAACCCCGTCTGGGGTGTCATGTCAGTAGCAAATTGAGCCTTTTTTTCTCATTAACCCCGTTAGGGGTGTCATGTTGAAAAAGTGTCCGGTACTAATTCTACTTTAAGACTTTGAATGAAACCGTTGATGATCTTTGAAGAATTAACCGTGCCATGAAGGGCTACGAAACCGTTTGCCAAAGGCATCCCTGCGGGAGAAACGGTTCCCACGAACAGGTAGGAAGCTTTTAGCACCGGGATGATGAATTTTGATTAAATAACCGTGCCACCGACAAAATAAATTTTGTCGCTCCTACGTTTACAACGGAGCGTCAAAACTTGTTTTGACACTCCGCTGCGAGCATTAAAAATAGCCCGATTAATTATTCAAACTTCATAATCCCGGTGTTAATGAGAAAGTAACACGGTTATTTCTTCAAACTTCATTACTTTGACCAAAGCGAATCGGAGCGTCAAAATTTATTTTGACAAAAGTAGTCGGAGCGTTATAGCGAAGCTACCCCTGTGGGGAAATTTATTTTGACCTGGAAATAGTGGCCATCTTCTACATTAGATCAAAACAAGTTTTGATGCTCCGGAAATCCCCTTCACGGGGCTTGGTCACGAGAGAAAACAAACAGATAACTCAGTCGAGGATATCATGAAAATCAACCTTCTCCTCATTGATGATGATTGGGAATTTACCCGGGAAGTGAAACAGTTCCTGGAAAACCAGGAATTTGAAGTGCGGGTTGCCGGAATGGTGGAGGCGGGCCGGCAGCTCTTCAAACAGCAGCTCCCGGATCTGGTGTTGCTGGATCTCCACCTGCCGGATGGCTCCGGGATGGACCTGTTGAAGGAGTTTAAATCCCATACCCCGCAAATCCCCATTTTAATGCTCACCGCCTTCGGGAGCATTGACAAAGCGGTGGAAGCCATGAAAGAAGGCGCCGAGAATTTTCTCACCAAACCCATTGAACCGGAGCACTTGCTGCTCACCCTGCAACGGTTATCGGAAAAGATGCGCATGTTGAATCAACTCCATGCCCATGAGCTGGAGGTCGCGGATCGCTGGACCATGGTCGTCGGTACCAGCCGGGTGATGCAGAGGGTGATCCGGGATGCAACCACCGCTGCCCAAAAGGATGTGACCATCCTCCTGAACGGCGAAACCGGCACCGGGAAACATCTGCTTGCCCATTACATTCATCAGAAGAGTCTCCGCTCGGCGTTCCCATTTGTCTATATCAATTGCGCCACCCTGTCTGATACCCTTCTGGAAAGCGACCTGTTTGGACACGAGAAGGGCGCCTTTACCGGAGCGGTGAAGCAAAAACGAGGGCGAGTGGAACTTGCCCACCGCGGGACGTTGTTTCTGGATGAAATCGGGGAGTTGCCGTTGAATCTCCAGGCAAAACTGCTGCATTTCCTGGAATATGGGGAATTTAACCGGGTCGGGGGTACGGAGACCCTGCGTTCGGATGTGCGGGTGATCTGTGCCACCAACCGCGAGCTGGATAAAATGGTGGCAAAGGGGGAGTTTCGGGAAGATTTATTCTACCGCATCAATGTGGTAAATATTCACATTCCGCCCCTGCGCGAGCGACCGGAAGATATCGTCCCGCTATTCGAGCACTTTTTTCAAAAGTATAAGAAGGAATTTGGGAAACCCCGTTTAGCGTATACCGAGCAACTGGTGGAAAAATTATCCCGGTATCCCTGGTATGGCAACATCCGTGAACTGCAAAATGCCGTGGAGCGGGCAGTCGTTCTCTGTCAGAGGAACCGTCTTACCGAGAAAGATTTTTCCTTCCTTTCCCCACCGGGGGGAGCCAGGGAAAGCATTTTTCAGCCACGTCCGTTACAGGAAGCGTTAACCGAATTTAAGAAAGAATACCTCCGGCACATGCTGGAATACACCAGTGGCAATCAAACCCAGGCCGCTAAAATTTTGCAGATTCAACGAACTTACTTAAGCCGGTTGGTGAAGGAGTTGGGGGGAAACAAATAAGGGGAACGCAAGAAGGAAAGGTTTCTATCGTCCATTTATCGACAAAGAAACAAATTTAAGGGCTTATTATGAATCCTCTACGAGGATTTTATTATCCTGGGTGCCGGGATATGCTTCACTACAATAATACAGCTTCTACGAAGTTGGTAATGGATTCACCGGTTTGGAGTTTTTAACAGATTGTTTCTGAAAAACTTACCTCGTAGAGGTAAAATTATTGTAGAAAAGTTTAATACAAACGTCTACCTTGCCATCCTCGTAGAGGATGAATAAAATTTCTTGAACTCACAATAAGTATGTTCCATCCAGGCCAGAAACGATGCAATGGCCAGAGACTTGGCTCCAAAATGTAAACAATTTTGAATATCTTCAGCTTGTAGACTATGATAATCTTTAAGACTTTCCTCATATACTACAGATCATTTGTTTTACTTTGTTAGTTAACGTCAGTTCGGCATAAGAAAAATAGAACGTGGATAGAGCCGGATGACCCGGATTTTCGCAGAATTTTTTTATTTTACGAACAATCATCCGTGTAAATCAGCGTTATCTGTTTAATCTGTGTTCTATTTCAAGTTACATCGAACTCCTGTTAATTAATAAAAAATTTAAATTTGACACCATCAATGATACAATTCTCTTTTATTTCAAATCCAGGTGTGTTAGATGTATCTAATATAACGACAACACTATCATCAGTAACCCAATTTACCTCAGGGGGGATTCGATTTATCTGAAGAATATTCCCCCCAATGGGATAGGCGCCATCCGTGTATAAAATAGACATCTGAATAGCTGTATACCCCAGGGCACCTGAATCATATTTATAAAGTCCTATTTTCTTCGATGAATCTGGAGAGAAATATTCGTTAACAATAATTCTGTTTTTTTCAGACCAAATTTCATCCCGCCAGGAGTTGAAAACGTAAAATAAAAAAGCTATCCAACCGATCAGGGCGACGAGAGTAATTAAAATTAACCCACCAATTACTTTGGCTATTAATTTGTAGATATACTTTTTCTTCAATAGACAATCTCGAAATCTTTATATAAAAAATTGCAAAATGAGAACCAAAGTTATGGTAATAGGATCTCTCAAATCGAAATAATTTTGAGAGTGCTATCTTGAGCTAAATGAAAAAAATCTTTAGGATTTAAGGTTCGGATTTCATTAGTCACCGATTTTTGGGTGCATTCTACCACAATGGCATCATAAATTATTTCACCTCTTAATCCTAAAGTTTCCATTTTTTCGATGATTAGAAAATAATCTTCCATCAATAGGGAGATAAGTTTAGCATCCTTTTAATATTGTGTTCTAGGACTCTAAAGATCAGTATCCTTTCTTATTCTATAATTCCTTCCTCATCTTGGATGGCTTCGAGGATAATACGATTACCCTCAAATTCAATATTTAAACTTGTCGCGGGTGAAATGCCCAGAAGCTCTCTCATTTTTAAGAATTTATATTCGCCCAAATTTATCGAGAGAAACAATCATCTCAAAAACCTCCTTTTTTGCCAATTTAATTTAGAAAGTGCCAAAATCAAGATCTATTTCTTACTGAACTATACACCTGTTTACTTTTTCATACCCTCCTGAAGTGCCTCCATTCTTTCTCAACTGTTTTTAAACATCTAAAAAACAGATAGTTCAACGCCGTTGTGTCATCTGGCATCAAAATTGGTATTTCTCAGAATGAAAGTCAGGAGGATTGAGGATGAATAAAAAGATTTTTTACAGTTTCAAATGGTTGTTTATCATTCCCATTTTGTTCTGGAATCTTGGTATCCATGAAATGGGTCAAACGAAGCACCACATAATTCCGGCGGATACCCTCACTATAATTCATGTCAACGATACCCACTCCAACCTGCTGCCTTATGCCAGTGGGCAAAGGGGTGGTCTGGCGCGTGCCGCAACCGTGATCTCATCCTGGAAAGCCCGCGAACCGAACCCCATCCTGCTCCACTGCGGAGATTTCATGGTCGGAACGCTGATGTTCAATCGCTATTTCGGGGTGCCGGAGCTGCAGTTGCTGGACCAGCTGGGGTTTGATGCCCTGCTGCTGGGAAATCACGAGTTTGACGTGGGTTCACAGCAACTGGGAGAGATTCTCTCCTCCGCCGGTTTATCCGCTCACTTTCACATTCTGTGCAGCAACGCCAGGAATCTTTCAGCGGTTCCCCAACTCGCTTCCCGGGTTACCCCTCATATCATTATCCAACGCAGAAATCTCAAGATTGGTCTTTTCGGGTTAACCACCCCGGCGACCAATGTGGAAAGCCGTCCCGCACCGGTTTTTTTAGATACCGCCCTGGTGGCGGTGGCTCAGCGGGAAATCGAAGCACTCCACCGGCAGGGGGCGCAGGTGGTGATCATGCTCTCCCACCTGGGATTACCATTAGACCGGCAACTGGCAGCGGACCTCAATGGGGTAGATGCCATCATCGGTGGGCATACCCATAGTGTACTGCAACAACCGGTGATGGTGAATGATATCCCCATCGTGCAGGCCGGTGAGTTTTATCATTATGTGGGAAAATTGCGGCTGGTGTTCGATGGCACATCCACCCGATTGCTGGATTACACCTTGAAAGAAATTGATGCCAGTGTGCCGGAACTGCCTGCCGTTGCCCGCGCCATTGCCGAACTCAAGCAGGGGGTGGTGGATGCCTTCACTCCTGTCCTGGGGAACCCTTATCAACCTCTGGCTGAAAACGATACCTTGTTGAGTCACATCCCCGAACTTCCTGAGAAACCAACCACCGATGTGGGGAGATTAGTCACCGCAGCCATGCGCTGGTTTCGTCCCGCGGCAGATTATGCCTTGGAACCCACCGGGCACATTGTGGAAGACCTTTATCCGGGAGAAATCACCGCCGCGGACCTTTTCCGGGTGTATCCCTATGGATACGATAGTTCCGATCACCTGGGATTTCGAATCGTGACCTTTCAGCTCAGCGGAAGGCAAATTAGCGGAATCCTCTCAGAGCTCACCCGATACATTGACCCGAAGAATCAGCGCTTTGACTACCTGATGCAAAGCGACGGATTGCACTTCACCCTGAAAAAAGAAGATGAGAAATTATCTCTGAACACCGTAACCATTGGTAATCAATCGCTGCAACCGGACAGCATCTATACCATCGTTTCCAGTAGTCAAACGGCGGAATATTTACCGGCGCTCTTCCATATCCAGCCGGCGAATTTGACCACCTATTCAGTTTCGGTGGTGCAGGTGGTAACAGAGTTTGTGAAGCATCATGAAACATCTTTTAAAAGGATACAGCAAACAAACACGTTTAATCAATCCCATTGATGTCGTATGAAGATAAGAGGCGTCATTATGGACCAATTCCGGGTAACGCGTATGAATTCATTAGCCGTTTTCTCAGCCTGGTTGTTCATATTTTGGTTGGTTCTATCCGGGATGCCGGTGAACGCATGGGCGAAGAAAAAGCAGCAGAATTCCGGGGCGCTCCTGAACGCTTTCCCCATCCTGATGTATGATTCCGACATTGGTTTCGGGTTTGGCGGTAAAGGGGTGCTGAAGAATTATTTCCAGCAGCGGGAATCATTTGATCTCACCCTTTTTGCCAGTAGTAAGGGCGAGCAATGGTACGCTTTTCAATTCTCGCTGCCGGATTATGAATTGCGCCAGGGCAGTGCCTATCGATTGGCATGGGACCTTAAGGTGGAATGGGACAAGCTGCTGAAGAGCAATTACTTCGGCATTGGAAACGATACGCGGGACAACGAGTACCAGTTCCCCCGGGAATTCTTCAAAATTGAGCAGACCCTGGGGCATGCCTTCTCCCCAACCTGGATCGTGGAGGGGGTAATCCGCTTTACTCATTATAGCGTATACGATTATGAACTGAACTGGGGTACCATCTCCCCGGAAATTCCCGGTGCACAGGAGAACTCCGTTTCGTTGCTGGGGGTTAATCTCCGCTACGACAGCCGGGACAGTCAAATACATCCTCATCGCGGCATGCGATTGATGTTGTCCGCGGGGCAGGCACTCCCCCCTCTGGGAAGCGACTGGAATTTTACCGCATATCGGATGGAGTGGAGCACCTATCGGGAGATATTGCCCGGTCATATTGTTGCACTCCGCTGGTGGATGCAGCAGGTCAAGGGAGTGGCTCCCTATCAGGAGCTAAGCAAAATCGGGGATAGCTGGACCGCCCGGGGGTATAAAGCCGACCGCTTTCTGGATAAAGCCATGACCCTGGCATCGTTGGAATATCGCTTCCCACTCTACAAAACTCTGGGTGGGGTGGTGTTCACCGATGCCGGGCGGGTGATGGAGAAGATTCAAAAACTGACTATGAACAACTGGCATACCAACTGGGGCTGGGGGTTGCGGTATTATCTGACTAATTTTGTGGTGCGGTTCGACATGGGGATCAGTAGGGAAGGCAGCCGGATATTTTTTAATTTTGGACACGTGTTTTGAAAGAGATAATCCAATAGTTAGTTGAAATTGTTTGGAGAGGTTCAAGCTGCCTCCTCA